>CAZYXS010000014.1:643-36725 GCA_964650955.1 uncultured Desulfuromonadales bacterium
CCATCCGTCCCGAGCAGCTCGGCTCCCTGCAGACCCTGCGGCAGATCGTCGAGCATCTCGGCGCGGCCCTCCCCCAGGCCCCGGCTGCGGCCACCGCCCCGGCTGCGGCCACCGCCCCGGCCGCTCCCGCCGCCGACAGCGGCCGCATCAGCGCGGTGCTGCTGGAAGTGATCGCCGAGAAGACCGGCTACCCGGCCGAAATGCTCGAGCTGGACATGGGGCTCGACTCCGACCTCGGCATCGACTCCATCAAGCGGGTGGAGATCCTCTCGGCCCTGCAGGAGAAGCTCCCCGAGGCCCCGGCCATCCGTCCCGAGCAGCTCGGCTCCCTGCAGACCCTGCGGCAGATCGTCGAGCAGTTGGCGGCAGTACCCGCAGCGGCCGCCTCCCCGGCTGTCGCCGAATCTGCCGCGCCATTGAGCCCCGAAGGCTCGCAATCCGCCCCGTCCGGGGTCAGCCGGCAGGTGCTCTCCGCAGTTGCCTTGACCGGTCAGCAGCGGGCCGCCCTGCGCCTTTCTCCCGGCGCCGAACTCTGGCTGCTGGGAGACGGCCCCCTCGGAACCGCCCTGGCCGCGGAACTGCAGACCCGCGGGGTGCAGGTCCGGCTACTGTCCAGCACGGACCTGGAGACGCTGCAGGCGCCGCAACAGCTAGCGGGGCTGGTTATCGCCGCGCCGGCAAAGGGGAGCGACGACCCCTTCCTCAAAAAAGCCTTTGCCCTGCTGCAACTGGCTGGCCCCGCCCTGCGCGCTGCAGGCAAAGCCGGTGCTGCCCTGTTCGCCACCGTGTCCCGTCTGGACGGGGCCTTCGGGCTGGGCGACGCCCCTCTGGGCGATCCCCTTTCGGGAGGATTGGCCGGCCTGGCCAAGACCGCCAGCCACGAATGGAAGGAAGTCCGCTGCAAGGCCATCGACCTGCCGCCCGAATGGGGTGTGACTTTGGCGGCCACCGCCCTGGCGGAGGAACTGTTGGTGACTGGCCCGGCCGAAGTCGGCCTCGGCCCCAAGGGGGCTGTGACCCTGGAGTTGACCGAAACCCCCTTGGAAAAGGGGGACACTTTGCCCCTGGCACCGGGGGAGGTGGTGGTCGTCACCGGAGGCGCCAGGGGCGTCACCGCCGAGACGGCCCTGGCCCTGGCCCGCTCCTGTCGACCCACCCTGGCACTGCTTGGCCGCAGCCCCGAACCGCAGCCCGAGCCGGCCTGGCTCGCGCCCCTCGGCACCGAAGCGGAAATCAAGAAAGCCTTGCTGGAGCGGGGCGGAAAAGGTCTGAAGCCGAAGGATATCGCCGAACAGTGCCAGGCCATTCTGACCGCTCGGGAGCTCCGCAGCAACCTGGAGCGTATCAAGGCGGTGGGAAGTACGGTAATCTACCGGGCCCTGGATGTGCGCGACCCGGAGGCGGCCGCCCGGGCCATGGCGGAGATCCGTAGCGAGTTCGGGCCGATCCGCGCCCTGATCCACGGCGCCGGAGTGCTGGCCGACCGCCACATTCAGGACCAGACCGCCGAGCAGTTCGCCTCGGTCTACGACACCAAGGTGCTGGGCCTGCGCACCCTGCTGACGGCGCTGCCCGCCGAGGACCTGCGGGTCCTGACCCTGTTCTCCTCCTCCACCGGCCGCTTCGGACGCACCGGCCAGGTCGCCTACGCGGTGGCCAACGAGGTTCTCAACAAGCTCGCTCAGGACTTCGCCCGCCGGCAACCTGCCTGCCGGGTGCTGTCCCTCAACTGGGGCCCCTGGGACGGCGGCATGGTCACTCCGGCCCTGAAAAAGGTCTTCGAGCAGGAAGGCGTCGGGGTCATCGGCCTTACGGCCGGGGCCGACTACTTGGTGCGGGAAATCGCCACGCCGGTCGGCGGACCGGTGGAACTGGTGATCCTCGGCGAAACCGGGAAAACACTTGAAGACTCAAAAGAAACCGTCGCAGTATCGACTGCTTTCGAGGTCAAACTGAATGTAAAGGATTACCCTTTCCTGAAATCCCACGTGCTCGATGGCAAGGCGGTTCTGCCCACCGCCATGATCATCGAATGGCTCGCCACCGGCGCCCTCAACACCCACGCCGGTCTGCGCTTCCATGGTTTCGACCAGTTGCGCATCCTCAAGGGGGTGACCCTGGACAACGGTACCAACCGGTCCCTGCAGGTCAAGATCGGCAAGGCAGTCAAGCAGGAGGGCCTGCACCGGGTGCCGGCGGAACTGACCGGGGTCGACCCGTCCGGGCGGACCCTGGTCCATGCCCGGGCCGACATCCTGCTGGCTGCCAAACTGCCCGCCGGGCAGTCGCGCCTGCAACGCCCAGCCCTCTCCCCTCTGCCCTACGGGGCTGCGGACAGCTACCGGTCCGGGCACCTGTTCCACGGGCCCGACTTCCAGGGCCTGACCACCCTGGCCGGGTGCGGGCCTGAAGGGATCGCCGCCAAGGTCCGTCCCGCTCCCAGTCCCGGGCAGTGGATCAGCGCCCCGCTGCGGGGCAATTGGATCGCCGATCCCCTGGTGCTCGACGGCGCCTTCCAGCTGCTGATCCTCTGGAGCGAGCAGCAGCGCGGTGCCGCCTCCCTCCCCTGCTTCGCCGGTCGCTTCCGCCAGTTCCGTGACAGTTTCCCCAGGGGAGAGGTCGAGGTGGTGGCCCGGGTGACCAAGAACAAGCCCCAGGGAGTACTGGCGGACGTGGAGTTTCTCGATGGGGCTGACGGCAGCCTGATCGCCCGCCTCGAGGATTACGAATGCGTCATCGACCCGGGCCTGTCCCGGGCCTTCGGAAATAACCGCCTCGCCGACCAGAGCGCGTTTGAGCAGGGGGCGGCCTGAGAATGAGTCTGCAGGACAGCGTCGCCATCGTCGGGATCGGTTGCACCTTTCCCGGCTCGCCCACCCCTGAGCGTTTCTGGGAACTGATCTCCGGCGCGGTCAGCACCGCCCGGGAGGTCCCCACTGGCCGTTGGGCCCTGGCCCTTGAGGATGCCCTCGATCCCGCCGTGGGCGCACCCGACAAGGTCTATTCCCGCCGCGGCTGTTTCATCGATCCGGCCGAGGCGCAGTTCGACCCTGCCGGGCTCGACATCGACCCGGACCTGCTGAACCGCCTCGACCCCATGTTCCGGCTGCTGCTGCGTAGCGGGCGCATGGCTTTCGATGATGGCGTCACCAGCGGCCTCGACCGCAGCCGGGTCGGCGTCATCGTCGGCAACCTCTGTCTTCCCAGCGAGCAGGCCTCCGCCCTGGCGCGCCAGATCCTCGGCCGCACCTTCGAGGAGCGGCTGTTCGGCGAGCCGCTTCCTGGCCAGCCCGACGAGGTCGAGCCTCTCAACCGCTACGTCGCCGGTCTGCCCGCCGGGGTGTTGGCAAAGGCCCTCGGGCTGGGGGGCGGCAGCTACACCCTCGACGCCGCCTGCGCTTCCTCCCTCTACGCCGTCAAGCTGGCGGTGGACGAACTCCTCGCCGGCCGCGCCGACGCCATGCTGGCCGGCGGCCTCTCCCGCCCCGACCCCCTCTACACCCAGATGGGCTTCTCCCAGTTGCGGGCCCTCTCCCCGACTGGGACCTGCTCCCCCTTCGACGCCAAGGGGAACGGCCTGGTGGTTGGCGAAGGGGCCGGCATCGTCCTCCTCAAGCGGCTGCAGGATGCCATCCAGGCCGGCGACCGCATCTACGGGGTGATCCGTGGCATCGGCCTGTCCAACGACGTCGGTGGCAGCCTGCTGGCCCCCCTCTCGGAAGGGCAACTGCGGGCCATGCGTGCCGCCTACCGCCAGGCCGGCTGGGATCCCCGGAGCGTCGACTTGGTGGAATGCCACGCCACTGGCACCAGCGTCGGCGACGCTATCGAGTTTTCCAGTCTCAAGACCCTCTGGGAGGGAGCGGAAGCCCGCCCCGGCCAGTGCGTCATCGGCTCGGTGAAGGGAAACATCGGCCACCTGCTTACCGCCGCCGGCTCTGCCGCCCTGATCAAGGTGCTGCTGGCGCTAAAGGCGCAGACCCTCCCTCCCACTGCCAACTTCGCCGCGCCTCCATCCACCATCCCCCTGGCGGAGAGCCCCTTCACGGTCCTGTCCCAGCCCCGGCCCTGGCCACAACCGTCGGATAATGCCCCCCGGCGGGCTGCGGTCAGCGCCTTCGGCTTCGGCGGCATCAATGCCCACCTGCTGGTGGAGGGGTGGCTGCCGCAGACCCCCGTTGACCAAGGGGCCGCCAGCGAAGTTCCCCCGGCAGCAGCGGAGCCGGTGGCCGTGGTCGGCCTGGCCGCCCGTTTCGGGCCCTGGCAAAGCACCACGGCCGTGCGCCAGCGCCTGCTCGGAGGCGAACCCGAGGCGCAACCTTCCTCCCCCAGCACCTGGTGGGGGGTCGAGCAGAGCGCCTGGTTCCGCCAGCAGGGCTTGGAGAAGGGGCAGTTTCCCGGTTTCTACCTGGACCAGGCCGGCATTCCCAGTGGCCAGTTCCGCATTCCTCCCAAGGAACTGGAGGAGATGCTCCCCCAGCAGTTGCTGATGCTGCAGGTGGCGGCCGAGGCCCTGGCCGAGGTGAAGGACAACGCCGAGGAGCGCCTGACCACCGGGGTGTTCGTCGGACTCGGCCTCGACCTCAACACCACCAACTTCACCCTGCGCTGGGCCCTGCTCGACAAGGCCCGGGCCTGGGCGCGGCAACAAAACCTCGACCTCGCCCCCGAAGAGTTTTCCGCCTGGGTGCAGTCCCTGCGGGATGCCGCCGGGCCACCCCTGACCGCCAACCGCACCATGGGGGCCCTGGGGAGCATCGTCGCCAGCCGCATCGCCCGGGAATTCCGCATCGGCGGGCCGAGTTTCACCGTCTCCAGCGAAGAGAGCTCCGGCATCCGCGCGCTGGAGGTGGCGGTCCGGGCCCTGCAACGGGGTGAACTGGAGCAGGCCATCGTCGGCGCCGTCGATCTGGCCGGCGACGTGCGCGCCGCCCTCGGCCAATACGGTGCACAGAGGGAAGGGGCGCTGCTCGGCGAAGGGGCGGCTGCCTTCGTGCTCAAAAGGCTGGCCGACGCCGAGCGGGACGGTGACCGCATCCATGCCGTCATTCGCGGGGTCGGCATGGCCAGCGGCGGTGGAGTCGCACCGGCCGTCCCCGCCCGTTCCGCCTACCGTCTGGCCCAACAGCGGGCCTGGTCCGAGGCCGGGCTCGCCACCATCCGGCCCGCTTACTACGAAACGCATGGCAGCGGACTGCGAGGGGAAGACACCCTGGAAGCCGAAGCCCTGCGGGAGCTTTTCCCGGCGGGCGAGGCGCCCCTGACCGCCCTGGGCAGCGCCAAGGCCGACCTGGGCCATTGCGGAGCCGCCGGGGGGGCCGCATCCCTCGCCAAGACCATTTTCGTCCTGGAGCAGGAACTGCTGCCGCCGCTGCGCTCTGCCGGCGAGGCCTTTGCTCCCCTGGCCGACCGACTGGTGCTCCCCCCCTCACCCCGCTACTGGCTGCGCAACCGCGCCGAGGGGCCCCGCCGCGCCGCCCTCGCCTGCTTCGGCGTCGACGGCAACTGTGGCCACGTGGTCCTCGAGAGCTACGAAAAAACCGCCACCGCTCAGAAATTCCCGGAACTGCGCCAGCCCCTGGGTGCCGACCGGGAGGCCCTCTTCGTCCTCGAAGGGCAGGATTCCGAGGGCCTGCTCAGCCGCCTGGCCCGTCTCGAGCGGTTCCTGCAGGGGGAGCGGGACTTGGCCCGGCTCGCCCGTCAGTGGTTCGGCGAATTCCCCCCGACCCCCGCCGCCGGCCGCGCCCTGGCCCTGGTGGCCCGCAGTGTGGACGAACTGGCCCAGCAACTCGCCTTCGCCAGCCGCCACCTGACCGAGCAACCCGGAACCCACATCAGGGGGAACGGCGCCGGCGCCGCCCTGCCCCCCTTCGCCCGCGACCGGGTCTTCTATTCGCCCGAACCAGCCGGACCAGAGGCCAGAATCGCCTTCGTCTACCCCGGGTCGGGCAACCACTTTCCCGGCATGGGCGCGGGGCTCTCCGCCCGCTGGCCGGAGGTCTTCAGGCGCCAGGACCTGGCCAACTTCTACCTGCGCGATCAATACCAGCCCCAGGCCTTCTGGAGCGAGCGCTCCCTGGAGGCCCTCAACGGCGACCACAAAGCGCTGATCTTCGGCCAGGTGGCCCTCGGCACCGCCTTCAGCGACCTGCTGCGCAGCTTTGGGGTTCGGCCTGCGGCCTCCGTCGGTTACAGCCTCGGCGAATCGGCCGGGCTCTTCTCCCTGGGGGCCTGGACCGCCCGCGACCTGATGCTGCAGCGGATGAACGAATCGACCCTGTTCACCGAGGATCTCGCCGGTCCCTGCCTGGCGGTGCGCCAGGCCTGGGGGCTCAGGGAGGGGGAAGAGGTCGACTGGAGCCTCGGCGTCGTCGACCTGCCCGCCGCCGAGGTGCGCCGCGCCCTGAAAAACCGCAAGCGGGTCTACCTGCTCATCGTCAACACCCCCAACGAATGCGTCATCGGCGGCGACCGCAAGGCGGTTGAGCGGTTGGTGGAAAAGCTGGGTTGCCGCTATTTCGAAATCCGCGGCGTCACCACCGTCCACTGCGAGGTGGCCCAGCCCGTGGCCAAGCCCTACCGCGACCTGCACCTGTTCCCGACTTCCCCTCCGGCAGGGGTCACTTTCTACAGCGGCGCCTGGGGCCGGCCCTACGAGGTCACCACCGAAAACGCTGCCGACTCCATTCTCGCCGGCGCCCTCGAGGGGGTCGACTACCCCCGGGTGATCGAGGCCGCCTACGCCGACGGCGCGCGCCTGTTCCTGGAGATGGGCCCCGGGGCCACCTGCAGCCGCATGATCGGCCAGATCCTGCAGGGCCGGCCGCACCTGGCCCGCTCGGTCAGTTACCCGGGCCAGGATCCCGTGTCCACGGTCCTCCGCATGCTGGCGCAACTGGCCGCCGAGCGCATCCCCCTGGACCTGGCCTCTTTGTACGCCTGGCAGCCGCCGGCCAGCGCCCCTGCAGGGCTGCCGATCCGCACCGGAGGGGCGCCCTTCTCCCCCCGCTGGCCGGTATCCAAGCCTTCGCGGCCGGCACCCCAGCCCCAACCCGTGGTGCCTTCCCCGGCACCACCGCGGCCGACCGCCACCGCCGCAGCGCCCCAAGCCCCGGCGGTCTCCGTGCCGACAGCCAACCCGCTGCTCGCCCAGATGGCGGCCACGGCGGCCGAGCGTACCGCCGCCCATGAGAGCTACCTGCGCTTCACCCAGAGCCTGACCGAAACCATGGGCCGCAACCTCGCCTGGCAGATGGAGCTCCTTGGCCAGCTCGGGAGCGATCCCATAACTCCCATGCTTCCCATAACTCCCATCCCGCCAACGCCGCAAAGACCCATCGCCTTCGACCGCGACCTCTGTATGGAATTCGCCGTCGGCTCCATCGCCAAAATGCTCGGGCCCGAGTTCGCGCCGGTGGACCGACACCCGACCCGGGTGCGGCTGCCCGACGAGCCGCTGATGCTGGTCGACCGTATCGTCACCGTGGAGGGGGAACCCCGCTCCATGACTCGCGGTCGGGTGGTTACCGAGCACGACGTCAAGGAAGGGGCCTGGTACCTCGATGCCGGTCGCATCCCCACCTGCATTGCCGTTGAGGCCGGCCAGGCCGATCTGTTCCTCTCCGGCTTTCTCGGCATCGACTTCATCACCAAGGGGCTGGCCGTCTACCGCCTGCTCGACGCCGTGGTCACCTTCCACCGCGCCCTGCCGCAACCGGGCGAGGTCATCGAGTACGACATCCACATCGAGCGCTTTTTCCGCCAGGACCAGACCTACCTGTTCCGCTTCCACTTCGAGGGGACGGTCAACGGCGAACCGCTGCTCTCCATGCGCGACGGTTGCGCCGGCTTCTTCACCGCCGCCGAGTTGGCAGCGGGCAAAGGGATCGTCCACACCAAGCTCGACCTGCGCCCGATCCCCGGCATACGCCCCGCCGACTGGCGGGAGCTGGCGCCCATGGCGGTTGAGGCCTACTCGGAAGCGCAGATCGCGGCCCTGCGCCAGGGAGACCTCGCCGGCTGCTTCGGCCCGGCCTTTGCCGGCCTGAACCTGCAGCGCCCCTACACCCTGCCGACCGGACTGCTGCAACTGGTCGACCGGGTCGTGCACCTCGACCCGCAGGGAGGCCGCTTCGGGCTGGGGCAGATCCGCGCCGAGATGGACATCCAGCCCGACGACTGGTTCCTGACCTGCCACTTCAGCGACGACAACGTCATGCCCGGCACCCTGATGTACGAATGCTGCCTGCACACCCTGCGCATCTACCTGCTGCGCATGGGCTGGGTCGGCGCAAGCGGCCAGGTCGTTTACGAGCCGGTCCCCGGCGTGGCGAGCCAGCTCAAGTGCCGCGGCCAGGTCATCGAGACCACCCGCACCGTCACCTACGAGGTCAGCATCAAGGAGCTCGGCTACCGACCCGAGCCCTACGCCATCGTCGATGCCCTGATGTACGCCGACGGCAAGCCGATCGTGGAAATCATCAACATGTCGGTACGCCTCTCGGGGCTGACCAGGGCGCAGGTGGAAAGCCTCTGGCAGCAGCGGCAGGCGCCGACCAGCCACAAGAAGCCGGCGATTTTCGATTACGAGCGTATCCTCGCCTTTTCCAACGGCAACCCCTCGGAGGCCTTCGGCGAGCCGTACCGGATCTTCGACCGCGAGCGCCGCATCGCCCGCCTGCCGCGCCCCCCCTTCCAGTTCCTCGACCGCATCACATCCATCGCCGCCGAGCCCTGGAAGATGGTCGCCGGCGGGGTCATCGAGGCCCAGTACGACGTGCCGGCCGACGCCTGGTACTTCGCCGCCAACCGCCAGCCGGAGATGCCCTTCGCGGTGCTCCTCGAAGCGGCCCTGCAGCCCTGCGGCTGGCTGGCGGCCTATGTCGGCTCGGCCCTGACCAGCCCCACCGACCTCTGCTTCCGCAACCTCGACGGCAACGCCGTGCAATCGCGCCCGGTCACCCCGGACAGCGGCACCCTGACCACTACCGTCAAGCTGACCCGGGTGGCCAGCAGCGGTGGCATGATCATCCAGAACTATGAGTTCGAGGTGCTGAACCACCAGGGGACCGTTTACAAAGGGGATACGGTCTTCGGCTTCTTCTCCCAGGCCGCCCTGGCCCAACAGGTCGGCATCCGCGACCCCAGGCGCTACCAGCCGACGGCGGCCGAAATGGCGGCTGCCGAATCCTTCCCCTATCCGGAGCAGGCCCCCTTCCCGGATAAAATGCTGCGCATGCTCGACCGCATCACCCTGTTTGCGCCCGCAGGGGGACCGCAGGAGCTCGGCTTCATCCGGGGGACCAAGGATGTCGACCCGGAGGAGTGGTTCTTCCAGGCCCATTTCTACCAGGACCCGGTCTGCCCCGGCTCCCTCGGCCTCGAATCGTTCCTGCAACTGCTCAAGGTGGTCGCCGCCCGGCACTTCGGGGCCGACGCCACGACCCGCTTCGAAACGGTGGCCCTGGGCCGCAGGCATTCCTGGAACTACCGCGGCCAGATCATCCCCACCAATCAGGAAGTGACGGTGGAGGCGGTGGTAACGGAAATCAATCAACAAGAACGCTTGATAAAAGCCGATGGTTACCTGATAATAGACGGCCGCGTGATCTACCAGATGACCGATTTCACGGTGCGCTGCGACTGATCCCGTCAGCCCCGCGGTCGTCCAACCATCGCCTGCGGGCGGGTCCGGTCCCGCCCTTTTCTACGTTCAATGGTGATTGATGAAGTTTGTTAATGTCTTCATGGATGCCGTCGGCTACGAACTCGGGCCGGTGCTGGTGACTTCCACCGAACTCGAAGAGCGCCTGGCTCCCATGTACGAAGCCCTGCGCATTCCCCAGGGGCAGCTCGAAGCCCTCACCGGCATCCGCGAGCGGCGCTGGTGGCAACCCGGCACCTCCCTGTCGAAAAAGGCCATCGACGCCGCCCTCAAGGTCATGGAGCCCCGCGGCATCCGCCCCGAGGATATCGGGGCCCTGGTTTACACCGGCGTCTGCCGGGAAAACTTCGAACCGGCCACCGCCTGCTCCGTCGCCGCCGGCCTCGGCATCCGCGGCGATGCCGCCATCTACGACATCACCAACGCCTGCCTCGGCGTCCTCAACGGTGTTCTCGACGTCGCCAACCGCATCATGCTCGGCCAGATTCGCGCCGGCCTCGTGGTCTCCTGTGAAAGCTCCCGGGAAATCAACGAGATCATGATCCAGCGCATGCTCGAGAACAAGACCATGGACATGTTCAGCAAGTCCCTGGCGACCCTCACCGGCGGCTCGGGCGCCGTCGCCGTGCTGCTGACCGACGGTTCCTTCGCTTCCTCCCGCAACCGCAAGCTGGTGGCCGGCGTCAACATTGCCGCCCCCGAGCACCACATGCTCTGCCGCTGGGGGACCACCCCGGCCGGCCTCGGCAACCACCGGGAATTCATGATCACCGATGCCGTCAACGTCATGAAGTACGGCGTGGAACTGGGAAAGGAAACCTGGGCCGCCTTCCTGAAAGAGTTGGGAGTCGGCGCCGAGCGCATCAGCAAGGTCATCTGCCACCAGGTCGGCGCGGCCCACCAGAAGTTGATCCTGCAGACCCTGGGCGTTCCCCAGGAGCGGGATTTTTCCACTTACGAATACCTCGGCAACATGGGCACCTGTTCCCTGCCGATCACCGCCGCCATCGCCAAGGAGCGGGATTTTATGGAACCGGGGGACCTGGTCGGCTTCCTCGGCATCGGCAGCGGCCTCAACTGCATGATGATCGCGATCCAGTGGTGAACCGGTGAACGAGCTTTATCCTTTCAGCGGCCAATTTCTCGACCGCGACGGTCTGCGTTATCACTATCTGGACGAGGGAACCGGTCCCCCCGTGGTGATGCTGCACGGCAACCCGACCTGGTCCTTCTACTACCGCAACCTGGTCCAGGCCCTCTCCGGCAGCTACCGCTGCATCGTCCCCGACCACATCGGCTGCGGCCGCTCGGAGAAACCGGGGGACGACCGCTACCAATACACCCTGAAAAGCCGGATCGACGACCTCGACAGCCTGCTGGAGCATCTCGGCATCGACCGGGACATCACCCTGGTGGTCCACGACTGGGGGGGGATGATCGGCATGGCCTATGCCTCCCGTCATCCCGATCGCATCCGCCGGCTGGTGGTGCTCAACACCGGGGCCTTCCACCTGCCCAAGAGCAAGCCGTTCCCCCCGGCCCTGCGCATCTGCCGGGATAGCGCCCTGAACGGTCTGCTGGTGCAGGGGCTGAACCTGTTCGCCCGGGTCGCCGCCCACATCGGCTGCAAACGCAACCCCATGGACGCCAACCTGAGGCAGGCCTACTGTTCCCCTTACGACAGCTGGGCCAACCGCATCGCCACCCTCCGTTTCGTGCAGGATATCCCCTTGACCCCCGGCGACCAGGCTTACGACCTGGTGACCGAAGTCCAGGACGGGCTGCACCGTTTCCGCGCTCTGCCGATGCTGATCTGCTGGGGGGAGCTCGATTTTGTTTTCGACCGCCATTTCCTGGCGGAATGGCGCGCCCGCTTTCCGGAGGCCGAGGTCCACAACTTCCCCGACTGCGGCCACTACATCCTCGAGGACGCCAAAAACGAGGTCATTCCGCTGATACAGACCTTCCTAGAGAAGACTGAACACCGCTGACTCCCCTGGTGCCCATGGTGACGATGCCGCCGACCACCCAAGCTGCAAGCAACATCGCCGCCCACCTGCCCCGCATGGCGCGGCTACGACCCCACGCGCAGGCGGTGGTTTTTCCCCAGGGGCGCGACCGCTCCGGCCGGGTCTGCTACACCCACTACACCTTCGCCCAGCTTGACAGCGAAAGCGACCGCATCGCTCAAGGATTGGAGAGGGTCGGCATCCGCCGGGGTGTTCGTACCGTCCTGATGGTCCAGCCGAGCCTGGAATTCTTCGCCCTTACTTTCGCCCTGTTCAAAGTCGGCGCGGTGCCGGTCCTGGTCGATCCCGGCATGGGGGTGAAAAACCTCAAGACCTGCCTGGCAGAGGCCCAGCCGGAAGCCTTCATCGGCATCCCCAAGGCACACATCGCCCGCATCCTCCTCGGCTGGGGCAAACAGACCATCCACACTCTGGTCACTGTCGGCCCCAAACCCTTCTGGGGCGGTCACCAACTCGCCGAACTGCGCCGGAAAGCGGAGGGGGCCGAGAGCACCCTGGCCGCCACCCGCCCCGAAGAGGTCGCCGCCATCCTCTTTACCAGCGGCAGCACCGGGGTGCCCAAGGGGGCGGTCTACACCCACGGCAACTTCATTGCCCAGGTCGAAAAACTGCGGGAAGTCTATGCCATCGAACCCGGCGAGATCGATCTGCCGACCTTTCCCCTGTTCGCCCTGTTCGCCCCGGCCCTCGGCATGACCGCCATCATCCCCGACATGGATGCGACCCGGCCGGCCCAGGTCGACCCGGTCAAGATCCTCGAGGCCATCGAAAATTTCGGCGTCACCAACATGTTCGGCTCCCCGGCCCTGATCAACCGGGTCGGCCGTTACGGGGCCGAGCGGGGGATCAAACTGCCGTCTCTGCGCCGGGTCATCAGCGCCGGGGCTCCGGTGCCAGCCGCGGTGCTGGAACGATTCTCCACCATGCTCGCGCCCGGCGTGCAGATTTTCACCCCCTACGGCGCCACCGAATCCCTCCCCGTCGCCTCCATCGGTAGCGCCGAAATCCTTGGCGAGACCCGCCGGAAGACCGAACAGGGGGGCGGGGTCTGCGTCGGCTCCCCGGTACCAGGGCTGCGGCTCGAGGTGATCGCCATCAACGACGAACCTGTTGCCAACTGGAACGAGAGCCTGCGGGTCCCTGCCGGAGAAATCGGGGAAATCGTCGTCCAGGGGCCGCAGGTCACCGCCAGCTACTTCAACCGCCCCGAATCCACTGCCCTGGCCAAGATTGCCGACCCCGAAACCGGCGCCTTCTTCCATCGCATGGGGGACCTGGGCTATCGCGACGAACAGGGGCGCATCTGGTTCTGCGGCCGCAAGGCTCACCGAGTCGTCACCCCCAACGAAACCCTTTTCACCATCCCCTGCGAGGCGGTCTTCAATACCCACCCCCGGGTCTTCCGCACCGCTCTGGTGGGCATCGGACCGGCCGGGGCGCAGACTCCGGTGCTCTGCGTGGAACTGGAGCAGGACGCCCGCCAGGATGACCAGGCCATGCTCCGGATGGAACTGCTGGAAATCGCCGCGCGCTTCCCCCATACCCAGGGGATCCGCACGATTCTGTTTCACCCGGGCTTTCCCGTGGATATCCGTCACAACGCCAAGATTTTCCGGGAAAAGCTGGCCGTCTGGGCGGCCGGGAGGCCATCATGAAAGCCCTGGTCACCGGCGGTGGCGGATTCCTGGGCAAGGCCATCGTCCGCGCCCTGGCAGCACGGGGGGACGAGATCCGCTCCTTCTCCCGGGGGGAGTACCCGGAGCTGGCCGCCCTGGGCGTGCAACAGGTCCGGGGCGACCTCGGAGACGCCCAGGCCGTGGCCGCAGCCGCCGCCGGCTGCGACATCGTCTTTCACGTCGCCGCCAAGGCCGGGGTCTGGGGTCCTTACGTGGACTACTACCGCGCCAACGTCCTCGGCACGGAGAATGTCCTGAGTGCCTGTCGCGCCCTGGAGATTCCGCGCCTGGTCTACACCAGTTCCCCCAGCGTGGTCTTCGACGGCCGCGACATGGAGGGAGTGGACGAATCGGTCCCCTACCCCGACCATTACGAGGCCCCCTACCCCCAGACCAAGGCGATCGCCGAGCAGAAGGTGCTCGGGGCCAACGGTCCCCCCCTCGCCACCGTCGCCCTGCGTCCGCACCTGATCTGGGGCCCGGAGGATAATCACCTGGTGCCCCGCATCCTCGCCCGGGGAAGGAAAGGCCAACTGCGGCGTATCGGCGACCGCCCCTGCAAGGTCGACCATATCTATATCGACAATGCCGCCGCGGCCCACCTGCAGGCCGCCGATGCCCTCGCCCCCGGTTCCCCGGTGGCCGGCAAGGCCTATTTCATATCCAACGGTGAACCGATCCCCCTGTGGGAGATGGTCAACCTGATCCTGGCCGCCGGCGGAGTGCCGCCGGTGACCCGCCGCATCCCTCCAGGCATCGCTTACGGCGCGGGCTGGCTGTTGGAAAAACTCTACGACACCTTCGGCATCGCCAGCGAGCCGCGCATGACCCGCTTCCTGGCTCGGGAACTGGCCACCGCCCACTGGTTCGACATCAGCGCCGCGCGCCGGGATTTCGGCTATGCGCCCCAGGTCTCCACCACCGAGGGTCTGGAAAAACTGCGCGCCTGGCTGGAAACAGGCCCCCCGGCATGACTCCTGAGGCCTGGCACCCAGCCAGCACACCTCCTCCTCTGGCGCCGGATCGCATCCACATCTGGCGCATTCCCCTCCAGACCCCACCACAGCTACCTCTCGAACTGAAGACGACCCTGACTCAGGAGGAATTGAGCCGCGGCCGACGGTTGTTTGACCCAAGGGTACGAGAACGCTTCCTCATCTGCAGGCTCCTCCTGCGCCAACTTCTGGGTCTTTATCTTCACTGTCCCCCCGGGAGGGTCCCATTGGCCCTCGCGGCCCAGGGAAAACCGGTCCTCCCCGCCGATTGCCCCCATTTCAACCTCAGCCATAGCGACGACCTAGCCCTGCTGGCGGTGTCTGCCTCCGGCCCCGTCGGCATCGACCTGGAACAAATTCGACCCGACCTCGAGTGGATGCCCCTGGCCCGCCGTTACTTCCACCTCGATGAATGGCAGGCCCTGACCGGACTGCCACCGAACCAGCAACGGGAAGCCTTTTTTGCCGTCTGGGTTCGCAAGGAAGCCTGGCTCAAGGCCCTGGGAGTCGGGTTGGGATATCCGACCACCGCCTTCGCCGTCACCGTCCCCCCTGCCCCGCCGGCCCTGACCGCAGCTGCCACGGACTCGGCATCGCCGACACAGTGGCGTTTCTTCGACCTTCCGGTGGGCTCGGGATTCAAAGGAACCCTGGTCTTTCCGGCCACACCACCCGTCAGGGGCATCGATCTGTTACAATTTTCGGAGGATTCCCAAAACACCCCCCCTATCCCCTGAACCCGCAAACCGAAAAGGACCTTCCGCCAATGTGGGATCAACGCTACAGCGCCCCCGGTTATGCCTACGGCACTGCCCCCAACGACTTCCTTCTTCAGGTTGCAGACCGGATTCCTCCTGGAAGGGTGCTCTGCCTGGCCGAAGGAGAAGGTCGCAACGCGGTCTTTCTGGCCAGCAGGGGTTGTTCGGTATTGGCTGTCGACTCCTCCGCGGTTGGCCTGGCCAAGGCCCAACGACTGGCCTCCGAACGGGGGGTGAGCATCGAAACGCAGGTTGCCGACCTGGCCGAATTCCCTATCGAACCCGGCAGCTATGACGCCGTGGTGGCCATCTTCTGCCATCTGCCGCCACCACTGCGCCAGCATGTCCACGCCCAGGCGGTGGCCGGGCTGCGATCCGGGGGGGTACTGGTGCTGGAGGGTTACGCCAAAGGGCAACTGGGCCGGGGAACCGGCGGTCCTCCCAGCGCCGAACTGCTTTTCGATCTGGAGGAATTGCGGGAGGAATTAGCGGGCCTGGAACTGGAAATAGCCCGTGAACTGGACCGGGAGGTTCGGGAGGGAACCTTTCACACCGGCCTCGGACGGGTTATCCAGATTCTTGGGGTCAAGCCCTGACTGTGGTCGCTAGACCGAAAAACCGTGGGGCCCGGCGCAATAGCACCGGGCCCCCATTCTTTACCGGCAGTCCTGGCCGGCTACCAACGCATTTTCTGCTGCAGAAAAAGGTCGGCCAATACCAGCGCGGCCATCGACTCGACGATAGGAACCGCCCGGGCCACCACGCAGGGATCATGCCGACCCTTGGCGGCGAACTCCACCGTCTGACCGTCGAAATCGGCGGTCTGCTGCGCCTGGCCGATGGTCGCCGGCGGCTTGAAGGCCACCCGGAAATAGATCGGTTCGCCGTTGGAAATCCCCCCCTGAACCCCGCCGCTGTAGTTGCTCGAAGTGCCGAGCCGCTCCCCCTTCTGCACGAAGGGATCATTGTGCACCGAACCCCGCAGCCGGGTGCCGGTGAAGCCGGAGCCGAGGTCGAACCCCTTGCATGCCGGCAGGGAGAGCATCGCCTGGCCGAGGCGGGCCTGCAACTTGTCGAAAATCGGCTCCCCCAAACCGGCGGGGACGTTGCGGCAGACGCAGCTGACGATTCCCCCCACCGAGTCCTTGGCGGCCAGGGCCTGCCGTACCTGCTCTTCCATGGCGGCCGAGGCCTGCGCGTCGGGGCAGCGCACCAGCGAGCGATCCACCAACTCCCGGCTGACTAATTCAAGATCGATATCAGCCCCCTCCGCTGTGCCGATGGCACTGACCCAGGCGACGATTTCCACCCCGCAGGCTTCCTTGAGGAATTTTTCCGCGATGGCCCCGGCGGCCACCCGGCCAATGGTTTCCCGGGCGCTGGAGCGCCCCCCTCCGCTGGAGGCGCGGATACCGTATTTCATCTGGTAGGTGTAATCGGCGTGGGAAGGCCGAGGCACGTTGCTGGTGTTGCCGTAATCCCCCGGGCGCTGGTCCTTGTTGGCCACCACCAGGCCGATGGGGGTGCCGAGGGTCAAGCCTCCTTCCACTCCCGAAAGGATGGTCACCTGGTCCAGTTCCTCCCGGGGGGTGGTGAGGGCGTTCTGCCCGGGACGCCGCCGGTCGAGTTGGACCTGGATATCGGACTCGCTCAGGGCCAGGTTGGCCGGACAACCGTCGACGACCACGCCGACCCCCTTGCCGTGGGATTCACCGAAGGTGCTGATTCTGAACACTGTGCCGAGACTGCTGGACATGAACACTCCTGTCTGGATCAAAATAGCGAAAATTCTGATTGGAATCGAATTAGCCCTTGTAATCGGTGTGATTTTGCCTCATTTTCGGCAAATGTGCATCTTTTTTGTCGGCCCGGGTATTCCCCCCAGCCATTTTGTTGGTTCATCCCTTCAGGAGGTCCCTGCATGCGTTCTTTCAAAACCCTGCTCGCTGCCCTGGTAATGATTCCAGTTGCCCTGCTGGTCCAACCGGCCCAGGCCTTCGATCAACCCGCCGTCAATCTCGGCTTCACCAGTTTCCTCGATGGCGCTCCGCCTGCCGGCCCCGGCTTCTATTTCACCGAATACCTGCAGTTCTACACCGCTGACAAACTGGCCGACCCACCCTTCCCCATTGCCAACCCCAAGGTCGAGGCCTTCGTCAGCCTCAACCAGTTCATCTACCAGTCCGACCAACCGGTGCTCGCCGGCGGCAAATGGGGGATCGACGTCATCGTCCCCATTGTTCATCTCGACAGCACCCCCCTGCCCGACAACGGTGGCGGTTTCGGCGACATCCTGGTCGGACCTTTCCTGCAATGGGACCCCGTCATGGGGGCCAACGGTCCTTTGCTGCTGCAACGGGTGGAACTGCAGATGATCTTCCCCACCGGCAAGTACAGTGAGCAGGACGCCCTCAACCCCGGCAGCAATTTCTTCTCCTTCAATCCCTACTACGCCGCCACCCTGTTTCTTTCACCCAAATGGACCGCCTCGGCGCGACTCCATTACCTTTGGAACGCCAAGAATGATGACCCTTTCGTCGGCTTCGGCGCCAACGACACCCAGGCCGGACAGGCCTTTCACGCGAATTTCGCCAGCAGTTACGAAGTCCTGCCCAAGCAACTCCGCCTCGGTCTCAATGGTTACTATCTCAAGCAGGTCAGCGACTCCCAGGTGAACGGCCAGGATATTCTCGGGCGGGAAAAAGTGCTTGCCATCGGTCCAGGTGCGTTGTGGAGCCTTTCCGGGGATACCCACCTGTTCGCCAATGCCTACTTCGAATCGGATGCCGAGTTCCGTCCCGAAGGCCAGCGTTACCTGCTGCGCCTGGTCCACCATTTCTAGGCCTGCGCCTCAGAAAAAGACGCCAGAGAGGAGACAACACCCCTCCCTGGCGTTTTTTCTGTCCTTCGCCCGCAGCTATTGCCGCAGCCACCAGCAGGGGAGCGCTGCCACCGACGGTAGCACAGCGTCAGGCTTGATCCCCTGGGCCAGGTCCTCTGGCCGGAACTTGCCGGTCTGCACCAGCACCGCCCGCAGGCCGGCCTCCTGGGCCCCGCGGATATCCCCCTGGATATCATCCCCCACCATCACCGTCTCCCGGGCAGGGGTGCCCAGCTTTGCCAGCGCATTACGATAGTAGGCCGCCGCGGGCTTGCCGAGCACCTCGGCCCGCAAACCGCTGGCATGCTCCAGGGCAGAAACGAAGGCCGCCACGTCCAGCCGCAGGCCGTCGTAAGCCCGCCAGTAGCGGGTCATCCCCAGGGCGATCAAGCGCGGCCGGGGCTCGGCCATCAGCAGACGGAAGGCCCGGTTGAGGGTGGCGAAATCCCAGCGCCGCCCCAGGTCGCCAATCACCACCGCCGCCGCCCCCGATTCAGCATCGGCATCGAGCAGGTCGAGCCCCTGGTATTCTTCCAGGGTTTTTTCCGGCACGAACAGGGCGACCGGTCCATCAATCTCCCTCCGCAACCATTCGGCCGCAGCCACCGGTGGCGTAAGGATAGCCTCCGACTCGGCGGCGATGCCGTAACCGGCCAGGCGCTCCACCAACGCTTGGCGTGGGAGCGAGGTGGTGTTGGTGAGAAACAGGTGGGGCAGGTGCTGCTGCCGAACCCAGGCCACCGCCGCAGAAGCGCCGGGGATGGCTTCGCGGCACAGGTACAGGACCCCGTCGAGGTCGAACAGAATGCCGCTCATCCCCCTTCACTCCTCTCCCGGCAGACCGCCCGAGGCCCGCCCATGTTTTTCCAGATAGCGTTGGTGATACTCCTCGGCCGGGTAGAAGGTGGTGGCCGCCACAATTTCTGTCACCACCGGCCGCCGCAGTTGGCCACTGGCGGCGAGGGCAGCAAGGGATTGCCTGGCCGCGCACTCCTGTTCCGAACTGTGAAAAAAGATGGCGCTGCGATATTGGGTACCGATATCCGGTCCCTGGCGATTGCGGGTGGTCGGGTCGTGAATTTTCCAGAAAAAATCCAGCAGATGCACATAGCTGACCCGCTCGGAGTCGAACTTGACCCGAACCGCTTCGGCATGTCCGGTTTGGCCGGTGCAGACGGTGCGGTAATCGGGATTGGGAACGATACCGCCCGTGTAACCGACGGTGACGTCAAGCACCCCTTTCACCCGGCGAAAAGCAGCCTCGACTCCCCAGAAGCAACCGGCGGCGAAAGTTGCAATTTCTTCTGCCATGCTCTCCTCTCCGTTGCAAATGGCGCTCCTGCAATCCCCCATGTTGTTCAGGGTTCGCGGGAACGTCCGTCGGTTACGCGGGTCACCAGGGTGACCACCTTCCCCCAAAACCATTCCAGCAAGCGCCGGTACCGGGAGCGGGACTGCCAGGCGGTGTAATTGATCTCACGACAGTGGGCCATGTCGGAGGCGAACAGTTCCTGCACTTCGGCAACGATTTCGGGACCACGGGTTTCCTGGTTGGCCTCCAGGTTCCAGCGGTAATTCCAACGGTCCAGGTTGCTGGAGCCGATGCTGACCCATTGATCGCACAGCAGCACCTTGGCGTGCAGGAAACGGGGCTGGTATTCAAAAATCCGCACGCCATCCCGCAACAATCGTTCATAGAAGCGTCTGCCGATGTATCGCACCGCAGGGTGATCCGAGCGGGGGCCTGGCAAAAGCAGGCGCACATCTACCCCCTTCCTGGCTGCCCGCCGCAGGGCCCGCCGCAGTTTCCAGGGGGGGACGAAATAGGCGGTAGCCATCCAGACCCGCTCCCTGGAGTTGCGGATATGGGTAATAAAGGAGCGCATGATCTCCGAGCGGGCATGGGCCCGCCCCTGCACCGTGAGCCGACCGGAGACACCCCCCGCCAGTTCGGCGGCGGTTACCGGCAACTTTTCCAGGGAAACCTTGGCCCAATGCTCCCAGGTTTCACAAAAAAGCCGAAACCAGTCCTGCACCACCGGTCCCCGCATTTCCAGCATTGCCTCGTGCCAGTGCCGGGCTGGGTTCACCTGGGGATCAAACTGATCGGTGATTCCTGTGCCCCCGGTATAAGCGACCACTCCATCCACCAACAACATTTTGCGGTGATTGCGGAACAGGTTGCGATGCCAATGGCGAAAACGGATCGGATTGTAGGGGGTGATAAGAATTCCCGCCCCTTGCATCCGCTGCCGGTCCCGCTTGCTCAAGCCGTAACAACCGTAGTCGTCGAGCAGCAGATAGACTCTGACCCCCCGCACTGCCGCCTCTTCAAGGGCGGTAATGAAACGATCTGACACCACTCCCGATTCCCAGAGGTACATTTCCAGAAAAACATAGGTACGGGCCTGCCCAATGGCGGCCAACATCGCCGGCAGATAGACCTGCCCATCGATCAGCAGGCGGAAGACATTCCCCTTGCGCCAGGGAGCCCGGTATTTTGGCTTGCCGCGTCTGGTCATCCGGTAGGCCGCTCCCTTCTTCTGCGACCGGAACCAAGCAGCGCCACGCTGCCGTATTTTGTATACCCTATCAGCATACCGGGACTGCGATGAAAAAAACAGCGACAAATGAGGACTCCCCCACCTCTTTGCCTGAAACCGCTATACTTGAGAACACATGAACGAAAGGAGGTTGTCATGCCTGACAAGGAAAAAAGCCAGTCGGCAGGCGTGACCTGCGGCCAGCCCGAAGGTCACCGGGACCACTTGTGCCTGTTGATGGAAAAGGGAATGGTTGCCGAGATTGCCGAGCGCACCCGTCATCCGGTCTATCGCTGCGCTAACTGCCAGGCCCGCGCCAAGGAGCAGGAGGATCTTTGCCGTCCGATCCCCCTGTGAGCAAAGGAAAAGGCCTGCACATGGGGTGCAGGCCTTCAGGGGTAATCGCAAAAAGAGTCGTATTATTCTAGAATTGACAGGTTTGCCGAGCCCACCCAAGGCGCCGGCGGCTGCGCCGGGAGAAGTTCAGGGCACAGGCGTAGACCGGCTTGCGGCGCTGCAGGGGCGCCCCCCAGGATTTGGTGCGCGACCACAGATTGCGCATCCGCCAACTCAACCCGCTCTTGAATGAGTTCCCTTCCTCCCCGCTGGGGGTATCCATTTCCTCGAAGATGGCGCCAAAACGAATATCCATGACCAGGCCTTCCGGGTATGCGACGGGGCAAAAAGTTGCCACCGGTGAGAAAATCGAGCCTTCAACCGGAGCAACGGTAAGGCCACCTGTCCACGCAAGTCAATATGCGATTTTTTTAAAATACCGTTTTTGTTTGACTTTTCCCCCTTAATCCGGTTTTCATCTGGAATCATCGCTTTGATGAGCCGGAAAAATATTTTTCCCTCGCTTCATTCCCTTTCCATGGAAACCTTGTTACTGACAAAAGCTAAAAACCAGGAGATATCATGGAAGTCCAAGAAGATCGGGGTTGTTTCGTTTGTGGTCCCGACAATCCCTCCGGGCTCAATGCCCGCTTCGAACAGGACGCGGCCAACCGCTCGGCTCACTGCACCATCCGTCTTCCTGGCACCTTCCAGGGTTGGCAGGGGATCGTGCACGGCGGGATCCTCGCCACACTGTTGGATGAGACGGCCATCTACGCCTGCCGCACCGAGGAGGAGCAGGTCGTCACTGCCGAAATCCAGGTGAAATACCGGCAGCCCGCACGGATCGGGATTGATTTGGTGGCCAGCGCCGTGGTGCGGGAGCGCAAGCGCAAGGTGTTTACCGTTGAGGCAATGCTCCACCAGGAAGGTCAATTGGTGGCCGAGGCGGAAGTCAAAATTTATGCTTTGAGGGGCAGGAACGGCGGGGAGTAAGACCAATCGAGGCGGATCAGCAACGGTCCAGCCTCAGAAAACACTTCAACAAAAACACCTCAACCTATCGGTTTTTCGATTTTCCAATACTCTTCCAGGTGGCTGCGCCGCAAAACCCCGGCGGCCCGGGCATGGCGCAGAAACCTCTGCAGGATCTCAGCCGTGGCACGGGCGTCGCCGAGAGCCCGGTGCCGCGCCTGGTTGTCGATGCCGAGGTGCCTTGCCAGGGCGTCGAGAGAGCGGCTGGGGAGATCGTTGAAAAATCGCCTTCCCAGGGCCAGGGTACAAACGGTTGGCGGGGCGAAGGGGAAACCGAGGCGGACGCTGTCGTAGGCGAGAAACTTCTGGTCAAAAGGGGCGTTGTGGGCAACGAAGCACCCCTCGCCCAGAAATTCGAGGTATCGAGGCAGGGCCTGCCGGATTCCCGGCTGGCCCCGCACCATGCCGTTGGTGATGCCTGTCACTTCGGTGATCGACCAGGGAATGTCGCAACCCGGGTCCACCAGGCAGGACCATTCCCCTTCGATTTCCAGTCCGCGCAGGCGCACCGCGGCGATCTCGATGATCCGGCTGACCCCCGGGGTGAAGCCGGTGGTCTCCAGGTCGGTGACGACGAAACTCAGGGCCTCCAGCGGCGGGTCCTGATCCTGGGGTCCGGAAAAAAACTCCAACTGCTCGATAGGTCCCTCCCCGGCTCAGGCGATGCGGTCCAGCGCTCCCCGCAGCCGGCGCAGGGTTTCGTCCTTGCCCAGGGCCGCCAGCACCTCGTAGATGCTCGGGCTGACGGTATTGCCCACAATGGCCACCCGTACCGCAGGTGCCACCTTCCCCAGTTTCAGGCCCATGTCACCCATCACCTGGTTGAAAGCCTGCCCGATCTGCTCCGCGTCAAAACCGGTGCACCCCTCCAGCGCCGCGACCAGGGCCGCCAGCACCGGGCGGGTGTCGGCAGTCAGGCACTTTGCTACGGCCTCGGCATCGAAAACGACCTCTTTGCGATAGAAGAAGGCGGCATCCCGGGCCATTTCCACCAGGGTTTTTGAGCGATCCTGGAACAGCGTGACCACGGCAGGCAGGTCGGGACCACCGGTGGTATCAATCCCATCGGCGGCCAGGTGCTCCTGCAGCAAGCCGGCCAACCGCACCGGGTCGCCGGTCTTGATGTAGTGGGCATTGAGCCAGAGCAGTTTGTCGGGGTTGAAAACCCCGGCCGACCGCCCGACCCCTTCCAGGGTGAATTTTTCGATCAGGTCGGCCATGGAGAAGATTTCCTCATCCCCATGGGACCAGCCGAGGCGCACCAAGTAGTTGACCATCGCCTCGGGCAGGAACCCCATCTCTTTGTAGACCATGACCGAGGTGGCGCCGTGGCGCTTGGAGAGACGGCTCTTGTCGGCTCCGAGAATCATCGGCACATGGGCGAATTCGGGCACCGGATAGCCCAGGGCCTGGTACATGAGGATCTGCCGGGGAGTGTTGTTGACGTGGTCGTCGCCGCGGATGATCAGGGTCATCCCCATCAGGGCATCGTCCACCAC
The DNA here is from genome assembly GCA_964650955.1 of uncultured Desulfuromonadales bacterium. Lineage (GTDB taxonomy): Bacteria > Desulfobacterota > Desulfuromonadia > Desulfuromonadales > CAZYXS01 > CAZYXS01. Next base: position 24,061 of record CAZYXS010000014.1, read on the forward strand.
CACGACGAAGTTGTAAGTCGGGGTGCCGTCGGAGCGCTGGATGATAACGTCGTCCAGTTCGTCATTGCGGAAGGCGATCGGGCCCTTGATGCGATCGGCGAAGGTAGTTTCCCCCTCCTGAGGGGAGCGGAAGCGCACCACGAAAGGGCGGTCGCCCGGTTGGTCGGCGCGGTCCCGGCAGGTGCCGTCGTACTTGGGCTTGCCGCCGCTTTTCAGGGCCGCCTCCCGCTTAGCCTCGAGTTCCTCTGAGGTGCAGTAGCACCGGTAGGCCTTGCCCGATTCCAGCAGCTCCTCCACCTTCTGCCTGTAGAGGTCGAAACGCTCCGACTGATAGAAGGGGCCCTCGTCGTAGCTCAGCCCCAGCCAGTCCATGGCCTGCAGGATGGCGTCCACCGATTCCTGGGTGGAGCGGGCCACATCCGTATCCTCGATGCGCAGGACGAAGGTACCCCCAAGCTTGCGGGCCAGCAGATAGTTGAACAGGGCGGTGCGGGCACCGCCAATATGGAGATAGCCCGTGGGGCTGGGGGCGAAACGGACGCGCAGATTGGACATTTTTTTCTACTCCCATTCGGAAGGAGGTCAGGGGAAAAGACAGGGGCCGCCCTGGGGCGACCCAGTGTTTATATACTGGATGGCCGTGGCAGTTGACAAGGTTTATTTGCGCCCTCAGCGGATCACGACCCCGGCATAGCCAACCACCGAGCTCTGGTCGCCGGTGATGTCGCCACTATTGCCGTAGGCCACCAGGGACGCCTCCCGGGCTCCCAGTTCCCGGGCCGCCGCCAGCATCACCACCGCCGGCATCACCCCGCACATGCTGATGCGCCCCTGCACCACCGTGCGATACAGCCCCTCGGGGTCCAGGACGAGAATCCGTTCAAGGGCCCGCTCATCCTTCTGTCGGGCTGCCTCTCCCGATTCGTAATGGGTCATATCCGAGCTGCAAAGCATCAGCACCGGCTTGGCCTGCCTTTGCAGTACCCGCCCGATCCCTTCTCCAAAGCCCAGCAACTGCTCCAGGGAGTTATGCCCAAGGCAGACCGGCACGAATCGGCTTTGGGGTGCCAGGACCTGCAGAAAGGGGATGAGCACCTCGAGGGAATGTTCGGGCAGATGCGCCCGCGGATCAACTACCAGGCCGGAGACCATGGTCACCAGCTCTTCGGCCAACTCCTCGGCAATGGCCATCTCGCCCAGGGGGGTACGCCAGCTCCCCTGGCCATACACCGCGGCCCGGTGGCCCCCGCCATGATGGTTGGGGCCGAGGCACAGCACCGTTTCGGACAGCCGGACCCCCCCCAGGGTTTTCCCAGCAATCGCCCCGGAATAAACATAACCGGCATGGGGAGCGATCAACCCCAGGGCAGGCACGGCCTCCTTCTGGCCGCTCAACAGCCCGTCGACCGTGCGTCTCAGGGCTTGCGCATCCCCGGGATAGAAACGACCGGCAACGACCGGTTCTCGCAGCATGGCATCCTCCTCACCCAAGGGTTAAAAGAAGGTGACATACATCACCCTGGTGCCAACCAGCAGCAACAGCACAGCAAACATTATTATCAGCTTATCATGGCTGACCTTCCCGGCAATTTTCACCCCCACCCTGGCACCCCTTCGCTGCACAACCACCGAATTTACGCCGCTTCGCCTTGATCACGAGAGCTTCGCGGTGCGTTGCCCGCTCGCCCTGCTCGGCAGCGCCTTCTATCCGGTTCTTGTCCATCGGCTCGCAGCTTCGATCCACGCTTCCTCCCCACACTCGGTCACCCTCATGCAGTTGCGCTTCTCTTCGTTCGTCGTGATCAACTTACGGTGGGACTTGCACCCACAAGAGTGCGCCCATGCTGGGCGCACAACGAAAAAAGCCAGCCCCGCGAGGCTGGCTTTGTTTGTTGTGGAGGCCCCGACCAGATTTGAACTGGTGATGGAGGTTTTGCAGACCTCTGCCTTACCACTTGGCGACGGGGCCTTAGCGCTGCTGCCAGCGCCAAATGCCCGGTATGAATAGCAAAGCCCTCCCTTGGTTGTCAAGGGAAATAATCGTCCTGCCCGCAGTTCCCAGCCCGGCGGGGAACCTGCAACCCTCAGCGGCACAGCATCTTCTGCAACTCGGTCACCCCCAACCCGACCAAAGAGGAGCGCACCGTACAGCCCTCCCCCTGGAGGCGCTCGGCCGGGTAGTTGTTGGTTACCGCGAGCACCGCCAACCCAGCACCTCGCGCCGCAGCGATCCCGGTCGGCGTATCTTCGATAGCGAGGCAACCGTTGACGCTGGTGCAAAGGTCGGGGGCGAGACAACCCAGCTTTTCCAGCGTCAGCCGGTAGCAGGCCGGATCCGGCTTGCTGACTGTGACGTCGTCCGCCGTAACGATAACGCGAAAATCGTTTTCCAACCCGAGTTGCCCAAGAATTGGCAGAATGTCGCTACGCACCGCCCCGCTGCAGAGCCCAAGGGGCAGATCGTAAGCCAGGGTGCGGATCAGGCCAAGCACCCCCGGGTAAGGAGTCACCCCACCGGCAACAATATTGGCAAAGGCCTCCGCCTTGGCCGCCAGGAGATCCCTCAGCCCCCCTTTGCTCAGCCTCCGGCCGGCATTGCAGAAAAACGACCGGAAAGCGTCCCGGTCATCGAAGCCGGCATAGTGCTCGAGGTACTCGGACCAACTACAGGAAATGCCGAAGGGTCGCAGCACCTCCATGAACGCCTGGTGATGAAAAGGCTCGGTATCGACGATTACGCCATCGAAATCAAAAATGACAGATGCAAGCATGGTCAGAGTTTTTCCATGACGGACTGTACTTTTCCCGCCATCGAATGAGTTTGACGATCCCGACGGTCATCGATCTTGATCAAGGTGGATACCCGCACCGCTCCGGCATTGAAGGGATGTTCCACCATTTTTCGGACCACCCGGAAGATATCATCCAATTCTCCTTCGATGATCGTTCCCATGGGGGTCAACTGGTGCTTCAAGCCAGCCTCGCGCAGGATCTGCAGGCAACCGGCCACGTAAGAGGAAACTCCCACACCAACGCCAAGGGGAGTGATGCTGATTTCAACGACGGCCACCGCGGCCCTCCTTTCCAGGAAAAATCGTTTATGGTTCAGCGACCGGATCGACCCGGATGAATATCTCCCGTCGCTCGTTACCCGCCCACGCCAGGCGGGAGAGAATGGCCCTGCTGACGTCGTCCCGCGCCTCCTGGTGCCCGCCGAGATTGAACCAATGCCCCAAGGGGAACTGAACAGAGGAGACCAGGCTGGAAAAACTCAACCCACCTCTCCCCTGCCCCCCCTCCAGGGCCATCATGTGGGGAGCGACATCCAGCCTTACCGACTCACCGACCAGCCAAGGCCGCACTTTGAAGCCAGTGGATACCTGCCGGAAATCGATGCTCTGGCCCACGGCCAGATGGCGTCCGCCGACTACTGCCAGTTCGCTGGTGTAGGGTACGTCTTGGCCCACCTGAATGAACCCCTCTTCCCCATCCAGCACCAGGAGGAACTGATCGCTGGCCTGGGCCCTGGTGCCGAGGGTCCGGCTGGCCCGCCCGGTTACTTGACCTTCGGCCGAGTCCTCCAGGCGAATACCCGCACCCACCTCCATCGCCCCATCGGCAGAGACTCCGCTGGCAGTTTGCCGGACGGTCAGACGCAAGGTGCGCCTGGGGCTGTCCAATTGCCTGACGACCTTTTCCAGGTCGTTCAGCTCCCGGCTTCCGCCGCTGAGAACCAGCCGATTCCCCGAAACCGCCAACCGAGTCCCTTCACCCAGCAACGGTTCCAGAATGCCGGCCAAGTCGGCAGCCGGCCGGTGCTGCAGTTCCAGCATCCGCACCTCTGCAGCAACATACCCGGCTATTCCAAGCAGGAAACCTGCAGCTAAACACAGAAGGGCGCTGATCCGCTTCGGCACAGAAGCCTCACAAACAGGCAATGAATTACTGAATCGATCGATTATTTTGGTGCTGTCGCCGATCTGCACCGACATAGGCAGTTAACCGCCCATGCCGTATCGGGTCACGCCCCACCGTCACCCATTGGCCATTCCGGAGAAATTTCCGGACCCGGTTTTCAGCCAGCAGGGAATCAAGCAGGAAAGGTTTGACCAGATCGTAGCGCCCATCGGCATACTCTATCCGTATCAACATCCGAACCCCCGCGTTACAGACCACATTTTTGTACAACTAAACCACGTCGCGCCCTAAATGCAACATATGGAAGGTTGGGAATGTCAACGGCTGGAGAGAAGGCGTCCATGGGCGGGTTCGCCCCCGGGAAAGGCAAATGGAATCGAGGTGATTTTCATGCCGATATTTTTCTGGATGGCGAAATGCAGATGGGGGCCAGAGGAAAAGCCCGTGTCCCCCGAATATCCGAGCAATTGGCCCGCCGAAACCCGCTGGCCGGGGAGCACCTGCACGCTCTCGAGCATCAGGTGTGCGTACAAGGCCATAGTGCCATCCGAGTGCAGGATGCGAACGAAATTGGCCCGCTCCATCAGCTCGGCCCGGTCCGTCCCCCCGGCGTAGTAATCCCCCGCCACTTCCATCACCACGCCGTCCCGGGCCGCGCACAAGGGAGTTCCCACTGGCATGGCGATATCCACGGCGTACTTGTTTTCCGGATCCTGATGACTGAAGCTGCCGTTGAATCCCTGTGAAACGGAGAACTTTCCCCCACAGAAGGGCATCTCATAAACCGGCTGTGGAGGCGCCTCCCCGGGAGGTCCAGGCACCCAGGTCCACTGGTAGCGGTAGCCCCAACTCTGGTCCTCGCGCACAGGTGACAGCCGGGCCAATTCAAGTTCCCGGCGTGCTGGAATAACAAACCGCGCCGGCAAGGGAACCGAACTCTCCACGTTGCGCTGTTCCTCCCAACGCAATTCGACTTCCACCGGCCCGTCGAAATCGTTGACAGCCACAATGGTTGGGCGCTCCTTGGTGCCACGGTGGGACAGGGAAATCTTCCGTTTCGGCTTGCCCGGGTCGACCTGCCGCACCTCCACCGGCGCCGAGGTTGCCGGCTGCTTGTCGGAAAACACCAATTTCCCCTCGGCATCCCGGTATTTGTACAGTTTTTCCCCATAACTGCGGTTTGGCGGGACCAATGCGACGGTCACCAGCAAAGTCAGGGGAACCCACAGTAAGCGATTAATTGCCACGATTCAACTCATCCAGTTGCTGGTTCATGGTCCAGTAATCGTAAATGTAGCCCACCAGAAAAAGTCCGCCGGTGGCCAGGTACAGCACCCCGGTCAACCATTTCCCCATATACATGCGGTGAATCCCAAGGATTCCGAGAAAGGTCAGCAACACCCAGGCCACATTGTAATCGTAGGGGCCGTTGGAAAAGCGCCGTGCCGCAGACCGGTCCATACCCGGGATCAGGAAAAGGTCGATCAGCCAACCGATCCCGAGCAGGCCGAGGGTGAAAAAATAGATTGTGCCCGTTACCGGCTTGCCGTAGTAAAAGCGGTGAGACCCGGTAAAACCAAAAATCCACAGCAGATAGCCAATCAGCGGGCGGTGGCCCTGGTCCGGTGCAGTCATACAAACCTCCACAGAAATGAAAAAAAACACCTCGGACGCAGAGGACCGAGGTGTCGTTATCGTTTGGAGCGGGAAACGGGATTCGAACCCGCGACTTCAACCTTGGCAAGGTTGCACTCTACCACTGAGTTATTCCCGCAATTTGCACTCGCTTGGCGGCGAGCGGAGCTATTAGTACCAAAAGGCTTCCGGGGAGTCAACAGGAAATTGCAGAAAATGCCCCAGTGCCACATCCCTCCGGGGGACCTAAAGCACCGTCCCTTTGGATTGGCGGTACTGGCGCTGATAGTTCTTTACCTTGACGACGTAATTCTGGGTTTCCTGGTAGGGGGGGATGCCACCAAAGCGCTTGACGGCGTTGGGCCCCGCGTTATAGGCAGCCAAAGCGAGTTCCACGTTGCCGCCGAATTCGTCGAGCATCAAACGCAGATAGCGACTGCCGCCGCGGATGTTGTCTTCCGGGTCGAAGGGGTCGATGACCTGCATGTCGCGGGCGGTTTCGGGGATCAGCTGCATCAGCCCTTGGGCCCCCTTGTGGGAGCGGGCCTGGGGGTTGTAGTTGCTCTCGGCCTTGATAACCGCACGGACCAGGGCGTCATCGAGACCGTAATGGGTGGAATAGCGTTGAATGATATCGTCGAAGCTGACTACCGAGCCAATGTTGCCGGTGGTAGCGGCCACCGCCGGGGTCGGCGCATTCCGCTTGGTTTCTTTCATGATGCGGACGCAGTCGCCACCGGTGTACATATTGGTGAGCAACATGCCACCACCGGGGGTTTTGCACTGGTAAATGTCGGCGCAGGCGCTCCCGGCTCCAGCCAAAAGCATGGCCAAAGCACCGACCAGGACCTGCATTTTACGTGACACCTTCGGCATGAGGCTCCTTCCTGCTTCAACAATCGCTGAATATACCGGAAAACACTCGGCTTTTCAACCCATTTAGATTTTCAAATCACTTGACAAGGTAGCAGCCCGGGCCGATAATAACGCGTTTACAGCATCCTGGAGCCACCGCCGGGGGACTTCTACCGGGATGAAATGCAAATTTTCTGCCGAAATTTCTCCGATCAACGAGGATCGGCCCAACGAGGCCCAGATGCAGACCAAATGCGACTTTCTTGTCATCGGCAGCGGGATCGCCGGTCTTTCTTACGCCCTCAAAGTGGCGGATCGCGGCACCGTCGCCATCGTGACCAAGCGGGAAATATCGGAAACCGCCACCAATCTGGCCCAGGGGGGCATCGCCTCCGTCCTGTCTCCGGACGATTCCTTTGCCAACCATGTCCGAGACACCATGGTGGCCGGCGCCCACCTCTCCCACGAGGAGGTTGTAGCGCGGGTGGTGGCCTCCGGCCCTCAAGCGATCAAGGACCTGATCGACTGGGGGGTGCAATTTTCCCGAAATACCGCTGACGAATACGACCTCACCCGCGAGGGGGGGCACAGCCACCGGCGCATACTGCATGCCAAGGACGTCACCGGCCGGGAGATCGAACGGGCCCTGGTCGCGGCGGTGCGGGCCCATCCCAACATCCGGGTCTATGAGCAGCATATCGCCGTCGACCTGATCACCGAGGCGAAACTGGCCCACCGCCGCCTCTCCCCCAACCACTGCCTGGGGGCCTACGTCCTCGACATCCAGACCGGCGAGGTCAGCACCTACGGCGCCCGGTTCACGGTGCTTGCAACGGGCGGGGCTGGCAAGGTCTACCTGTACACCTGCAATCCCGACGTGGCGACGGGCGACGGTGTCGCCATGGCCTACCGGGCCGGGGCAACCATTGCCAACATGGAATTCATGCAGTTCCACCCCACCACCCTCTATCACCCCCACGCCAAGTCCTTCCTGATCTCCGAGGCGGTGCGGGGGGAAGGGGCGATCCTGCGGCGCAAGGACGGCACCGCCTTCATGCCCCAGTATCACGAATTGAAGGACCTGGCACCGCGGGACATCGTCGCCCGGGCCATCGACAACGAGATGAAGGTGCATGGGGATGACTGCGTGTTCCTCGACATCAGTCACCGCACCCCCGAATATATCCGCGAGCGGTTCCCCAACATCTACAAAACCTGCCTCTCCTACGGCATCGACATGACCACCGACCCGATCCCGGTGGTGCCGGCAGCTCATTACCTCTGCGGGGGGGTGCAGGTCAACTTCGACGGCGAGTCGGATATCCGCAACCTTTTCGCCATCGGAGAGGCCTCCTGCTCAGGCTTGCACGGGGCCAACCGGCTCGCCAGCAACAGCCTGCTCGAGGGGGTCGTCTACGCCGACTGGGCCGCCCGCTGCTGCCTGGAACGCCTGTCCGAGCCCCCCCTCCCCTTTCCGGCCATCGAACCCTGGGACACCGGCAGCGCCACCAACAGCGACGAAGAGGTGGTGGTGGCCCACAACTGGGACGAAATCCGCCGCTGCATGTGGAACTATGTCGGCATCGTGCGTTCCACCAAGCGCCTGGTGCGGGCGCTGCGTCGCATTCAGATGATCCAGGAGGAGATCGCCGATTACTACTGGAACTTCTACCTGACCTCCGACCTGGTGGAGTTGCGCAATATCGCCACGGTGGCCGAACTGATCGTGCGCAGCGCCCTGCAGCGCCAGGAAAGCCGCGGCCTGCATTACACCATCGACTATCCCGCGACCGATGACATCCACTGGAAGCGGGATACCATCGTCCGCAAAATTTTCTGACCCCGGGAGCCCCCCTTGGATATCGACCGGATTCGCGAGGCAATCGACCGCCTGGACAACGAACTGCTGCGTATCTTCAACGAACGCGCCAGCCTGGCCCTGGCCATCGGCGAGATCAAGAAGGAGAAGGGTCTGGCCGTCTACGACCCGGAGCGGGAAAAAAATATTTTCCGCCGCATGCAGGAAAACAACCCCGGCCCCCTGGAGGACGGCGCCATCATCCGTCTTTTCGAGCGGGTTATTGACGAATCGCGTCGCCTGGAACGCCTCCGGACGAAAGGAATCTGACTATGCTGGTGATCATGAAGAAGGCCGCCACCGAAACGGAACTCGAAGGGGTCAAAAGCTACCTGATCGACCACGATTACGATTTCCACCAGTCCACCGGGGCCAACCGGATCATTATCGGCGTGATCGGCAACACAGCCGCCATCAACCGGGAAGAACTGCGCAGCCTGCCGGGGGTGCTGGAGATTTTCAAAATCCCCGAAGAGCAGTAGTCACAAATGCAAAGGGCGCTTCCGCTACCGGAGGCGCCCTTTGCATTTCAGAGGGATGAATAATCCGTCAGCCGACCACTTGGCTGCGGGTAAAAACCGCACGCAGGGCCATCCCTTCGCCTTCGATATTCTCCCGGGCACCTTCCTCGCGGTCGACCAAGGTAACAATGCCGACCACCTCGAGCCCCTCTTCCCTGGCCCGTTCCACCGCTTTCATGGAGGAACCACCGGTGGTGGTCACGTCCTCCACGATCACAACCCGCGACCCCTTGGGCAGGTTCTTGCGACCTTCGAGCCACTGGCCGGTGCCGTGCCCTTTGGGCTCCTTGCGGATGATGAAGGCGTGCACGTTCTCCCCCTCCAGCGCCGCGGCGATGGAGGTGGCGGTGGCGATGGGGTCAGCCCCCAGGGTCAGTCCGCCGACGCCATGAATCGGCCCGGGAAACTGCTTGACCTCCTGCCAGAAGGCCTTGCCCACCAGCAGCCCCCCCTTGCCATGCAGAGCGGTCTGCTTACCGTCGAAGTAGAAGTTGCTCTTGCGCCCCGAGGCCAGGGTCACTTCCCGTTGCTCGTAGGAAAGCTCCCGCACGATCTGCATCAACTCGTCTCTCTCCACCTGCGTCATCGAAAATCCTCCAAATCAAAAAAGAATTCAGGAGTCAGGAGGGAAAATCCTGGCTTCTGGCTCCTGCAGTTAAAACAGCCCCAACTGGCTGTCGGACTTGAGGCGCGGGAATTTGACCGGATAATTCCCTGTAAAGCAGGCATCGCAGAAATAACCATTGCTCCCCTCGGGGGCGCCGGCGGCCAGCCGCACCCCTTCATGGGAGAGATACCCGAGGGTGTCGGAGGTGACGTAGCGGTTGATTTCCTCGATGGAGTGGGAGGAGGAGATCAGTTCCTTGCGGGTGGGGGTGTCGATGCCGTAGTAGCAGGGGTAGCTGGTAGGCGGGCTGGAGATGCGCAGATGGATCTCCTTGGCGCCGGCGTTGCGGATCATCTTGATGATCTTGCGGGCGGTCGTGCCCCGCACCAGGCTATCGTCAATGACCACCACCCGTTTGCCTTCGAGCACCTCCCGCACCGGATTGAGCTTGATTTTGACCCCGAAGTGGCGAATCGATTGCTGCGGCTCGATGAAGGTGCGGCCGACGTAATGGTTGCGGATCAACCCCAGTTCGAAGGGAATCTTCGCCTCCTCGGCGTAGCCAATGGCGGCCGGCACCCCCGAGTCGGGGATCGGGATGACCACGTCGGCCTCCACCGCATGCTCCCGGGCCAGCTGGCGCCCGAACTCCTTGCGCACGCTATAGACGTTGCGGCCGAAGATGGTGCTGTCTGGGCGGGCGAAATAGATGAACTCGAAAATGCAGGGGGAGGGGGTAACTTTGCCGAAGGGGTGGTAGGACTTGAGCCCCTCCTTGTTGATGATGACCATTTCCCCCGGTTCGATCTCCCGCAGGAACTCCGCCTCGATCAGATCGAGGGCGCAGGTTTCCGAGGCGACCACGTAGGCCCCATCGAGCTTGCCCAGGATCAGGGGTCGAAAGCCGTTGGGGTCGCGTACCGCAACCAGTCGGGTTTCGGTAAGAAAAACCAGGCTGTAGGCCCCACGGATGGTCTGCAGCGCCTCGGTGACGCGGTCCTGCAGGGCTTCGCTCTTGGAGTGGGCCAACAGGTGGATGATGACCTCCGTGTCGGCGGTGGTGGAGAAAATCGAGCCCCGGTTTTCAAGGTCGTTGCGCACTTCTTGAGCGTTGACCAGGTTGCCGTTGTGGGCCACCGCGATGCTGCCCCGCAGGTAGTCGACCATGATCGGCTGGGCGTTCTTGATATCGTTTCCGCCGGCGGTGGAATAGCGCACATGGCCGATAGCGCCGTGTCCGGGCAGGGTATCGAAGATGGAATCCTTCTTGAAGACGTCCGCGACCAGCCCCATCCCCTTGTGCATCTTGAGGCGGTGGCCGTCGGAGGAGACGATGCCGCAACTTTCCTGCCCACGATGCTGCAGGGCGTAGAGGCCCAGATAGGTGAGGTTGGCGGCTTCCGGATGACCGAAAATCCCGAACACCCCGCACTCGTCTTTGAATTTATCGAACATGAAGCCCTTGACTCCTTCCGGAAACTATAGCGGTTTCTCACGCAGAAACCGCTAGTTGCAGGTTTTAATCTGGCGTGCCACGGGCGGATTCTAGCACGGGTGCCGGGCAAAAAGATACCCATCCGCTCCGCTTTTCCTTCCGCGCTGCCTAGAGCAGGTTTTCGCGGATAAAACGGATGGCGTTCTGGTACAGCCACAGCCCCATCCCCTCCTCCGGCAACTCCTCCCGGGTCCAGCGGGGGTGGTGGGTACGGTGTACGTAGGCCTCCGGATGGGGCATCAAGCCAAAGATGCGACCGCTTTCGTCGCAGATGCCGGCAATGGCGTCCATGGAGCCGTTGGGATTGAGGGGATAGTCCTGGGTCGGCTGGCCGCTGGCCGGGTCGGCGTAGCGCAGCACCAACTGCCCCTTCGCCTGCAGGCTCTGCAGCAGAGCGTCCGATTCGGCGATGAACTTCCCTTCCCCATGGCGCACCGGCAGGTAGAGCTCGGTGAGCCCCTGGGTATAAATGCACTTGGAGTCGGAGTCGACCTGCAGATGGGTCCAGCGGTCCTCGAAGCGGCCGCTGTCGTTGTGGGTCAGGGTGGTGCGCTGCAGCGGGCGCCCCTCCTCGAGGCCGGGCAACAGCCCCATTTTCACCAGCAACTGGAAGCCGTTGCAGACCCCCATGACCAGCTTGCCTTCCTCGATAAACTTGAGGACCTGGTCGGAGAGGTGCTCGGCGCTCCCCTGCACCGGCGCGTGCAGCAACCGGTTGGCGCCGGCCTTGGCGCTGCCGAGGTCGTCGCCGTCGAGAAAACCGCCGGCCAGGTTGAGCATCTGGTAATCGTCGAGCCGCACCCGCCCGGCGAGCAGTTCGGCGATATGGACGATATCGGCTACTTCGGCCCCCGCCTGACGACAGGCGTTGGCTACCTCCCGCTCGCAGTTGGTGCCGTTGCCGGTAATGACGATGGTCTTGACCTGCTTTGCCATGATTAAAGCTCCCGCAGAGGCGCCTGCCAGGCCTCTTTCAGTTCGAGGATATCCTTGTCGACAACGGTCTGTCCACGGCGGCTCAGCACCAGTCGCGGCGCTGCGGTCACCTCGCCGAGGCAACTGATGGCCTGCCCGGAAAAGAGAGCTTCGAAGGCGCTGCGCTGCTCCGGGCGGACGGTCACCAGCAACCGGCTTTGCGACTCGGAAAAGAGCAGCGTGTCGGTGCGCAGCTCCCCTTCGATGACGACCTGGTCGAGATCGACCCGGAGACCGAAACCACCGGCGAAGGCCTTCTCCGCGAGCGCCACCCCGAGGCCGCCGTCGGAGAGGTCGTGACAGGAACGGATCAGCCCGGAACGCTGGGCCTCGTTGACCGATTTGTAACGCTGCAGGGCGGTGGCGGCGTCGACCTTGGGCACATTGGCCCCGAGTTGCCCGAGGGAGCGGTAGTATTCGGAGCCACCGCACTCGTCGCGGGTAACGCCGAGCAGGTAGACCAGGTCGCGCGGGCGCTTGACGTCCATGGAGACAGCCTGGCGCACGTCCTCGATCTTGCCGATGACGGAGAACAGCACCGTGGGCGGGATGGAGATCTTGGTGTCGCCGATCTGGTAGTCGTTCTTCATGGAGTCCTTGCCGGAGATCAGCGGCACCCCCATGGCCACGCAGTAGTCGTACAGGGCCTTGTTGGCCCGCACCAGCTGCGCCGCCTTGTATTCCCCGTCGGGGGTCTTGTCGCTCAGCACCGGGTCGCACCAGCAGAAGTTGTCGAGCCCGGCCACATGCTCGATGTTGCCCCCCACGGCTACGAAATTGCGCAATCCCTCGTCGATGGCG
>CAZYXS010000015.1:0-35882 GCA_964650955.1 uncultured Desulfuromonadales bacterium
GCTCCGGAGGCAAACCCAGCGCCGCTTGAACTTGCTGTTGTTTCGGGATTTTTTTTATTGGTCGGGGCGAGAGGATTCGAACCTCCGACCCCCTGCTCCCGAAGCAGGTGCGCTACCAGGCTGCGCTACGCCCCGACATTCTCTTTCCGTGGACAACAGGGGGAGTTTTTAGCACGCTCCGGGGGAAAAGGCAAGAAAGATCTCAGGGGCCAAATCTTTGTGGCCGGGTGGGAAATAGGGTGGGGAGGATGCACCCGGTCTGTTGGAATGCTCTTGAAAAAGAGGTGGTGTAATACTCCTGAAAAATCATGCGATCAAGTGGGGGAATGGGCGTGAAAAATCAAACGGTCCACGGACGATCGGGATCAAAAGCGTTCAAACTGATGAACCAAGCCGTCACTGAACCGCAAAAGGAATTGGGGGCGTGCGACATTGAACAGTACCGGGGAGGCGTAGTATTCCTTGTGCTCAGACGATTCCCCCAGGCCCAGCGGCGCTGCCCAACGCCCCTGGTCAAAATAGGTGGCATGAACCTCCCGGCGTTTGTTCAGGCTGTCGTAGGAGGTATTCCAGCATCCGACCGGCTGATACACAACCCATAGGGTGTCCGTCACCGAAAAGCCGAAATACCTGGCCGCGTCGACAAATACCGGAAGTTCCAGAAAAGAGATGGTTCCGTTGGCGCTGATTTCGGCAATGCTGAGGTGCGCCCCTTTGATGTAGAGAGACGGGTCGATAAAGCCGCGCAAGGGTTTTGGGCAGGTGCCGCTGAGGTAGCGGCCCTGGTCATCGGCGACATAAAACACGGCGGAGTTTCTGTTCTGATAGGCAAGCCGAAGGGTCTGACGGCGCCTATCGGGCGCGGCGACCAGATAGGGATATTCGCTGTCCGGGCCATGATCCCCATCCCTCTGGCTGATAAAATCGGTTTTCATCCAGGCCATGCCGATACCTTCGGTCGTTTCCCGCAGGACGATGGCGCTGATTTCGTGATAGCTGTCCCGTTTCCAAAAAGCCCAGATGGAGCCGTCGGCGGGGTGCTGTGCCAAGGTGCAGCGCGAACCGACGATATTGCCCCCCTTCCCGGGCAGTTGTACCGGATAAATGGTCTGTATTTTGCCGCTGGGGCCACGGTAGAAAAAACCGACGGCCAAATGGCGATCCGCATGGTATTCGAACTGATACCACATTCCCAGCAAACCACCGCTGGCCAGGGGAATCAGTCCGCCCGGGCGGCTGTTTTTGTCGCCAATTTTGCTAACGGATACCAAAACCGCCCGGGTCGGCAGTTCCCGCCCACCCTCCAACCGATACTGGCGCAATTTAGCCTGCCCAAAGACTCCCGACCAGAGCCACAGACGGGTCGGGCTGGTCAACACGTACTCGGCATTGGCCCGGTCGTTATGGTCGAGGTGATCGGGAAGCCGGATGTGGGATTCCAGGCCAGAGGCGTTCTGCAGATAGAGCCAATCTTCAAACAAGGCGGTGCGATACAGAAAGGCCGACCAATCCCCATGGACCGCAATCCGTCCGCTGCCCCAGGGGTAGAGGTGCGGGCCGGCCGCCGGGTTATCGATCACAAAATCGGCCAGTCCCCGCTGTGATTGGGCTTCAGCCGGCTGAAACAGCAGCAGGGTCAGCAAAGCCAGCAAAATTTTCATTGATGACACCACAGGTTTCACCTAGGTTGTCCGGAGGCGGAGATAACATTATGGACCAAAAAATGAGGGGGGTGTGGTCACCCCCCTGCGAGCATCAAGCAAATTGTGGCGGATCAGTCATCTTTCGACTAATAACCAAAACTTTCCGACGTCAAGGTTGAGGTACACTGAGCCTTGGTGGAGTCACGGTGCGGGGCGCAGAGGAGGCCGTTGTTGTAGTTGTCGAGAGCCCAGTAATAGGGTTCGCCATTCTTCCAGGCGTCGCTGGAGCCTTTGACGCCACTGCCCAGCCTGTAAGTATTCATCCAGGCATCGGCAGCGGATATGGTGGCGGAAATGCAACTCGAATTGTTCCCGACCATGACGTTGAGCTTGGCGGACACAAGAGCAGGGAACATCGTGTAGGTCTTATCTCCTGCCACGGATTTGGCCATGATCTCTATTGCTTTAGCCCTGGTGTAGGAAGTGCCGCCAATGGTGATGGACCTGGTGGGCCAAGCATCGGGTTGGTTCTGCCAGTAACCGGGGGTGCCCGTGCCGCAGCCGGTTTGTGTCTGCTTCTTCTGACCGTAGTAATGGCTCAGGTCGCAGTCGGAGACCTTGACGTTGCCCGATGCATACCCTTGGGCACAGCCGGTGTTCTGGTACTGACCTTCCACGGCGATGCCGGTGGCCGAGCAGGTCATTGATTCTCCGACCATGAGCGACGTTTTGGGGCAGCCGATGTTGAACACTTTGTCGTCGCTCACTTTGATGCCGGAGAGAGCGGTGTTGCCGGCATTCGTGACCGTGTAGGTCCATTTCACCGGATCGCCGACCCAGATGTAGGGGCCAGGGGCCATGTCGGCATCATAGCCGTTGGTGGACTTCTCGATGCGGATTTTCGGGTAAGAGGTTGGAGGGGGCTCCTGATCCCCGCAATACGAGGCACAGAGATAACCGTTGTTGTATTTGTCCAGTCGCAGATAGAGGGGCTCGCCGGCGTACCAGGCCGAACTGCTGCCGGTTACGCCGCTGCCGACCGGATACTTGGCCATCCAGCTGTCGGCCGCGGTGATGACATCGTTGATACAGGTTGCATCGGCGCCCGAGAGCACGTTCAACTTGGCAGACACCAGGGCCCGGAACAGGGTGTAGGTTTTGTCTCCGGCAACGGGTTTTTCCATGATCTTGATGGCCTCGGCCTTGGTATAGGTGATGCCGCCGATGACGATGGTTTGAACCGGCCAGGCTTCGGGGTGATTTTTCCAGTAACCGGGGGAGCGGACACAGCCGGTCGAAGGTTTGCCTCCGAAGTAGTTGGCCTTGTCGGAATCCATGACCTGGATGCCGTTATACTGACCCGTGGCGGTAGCCGTGTTGGTGTGTTGACCGGCCATTGCATCGAAGGGGCCGATCAGGCAGCTGAAGGAGGCTCCGGGGGCCAGGGTCGCAGGGATGGTGCACTTGCCGAAGAGGTCATACTTGTCGTCCGTCAGGCTGATGTTGGTCAGGTCCGTATTGCCGGTGTTCTTGACCACGTACTTGAACTGGACCTTGCAGGAGGAATAGACCGGAATGGTCCCGCAGGAATCGGAGTACGCCTTGTCGTAGTCGGATCCTTCATAGACGTTGCGGTCGGCGTCATCATCGATGCTGAAGCTTGCGGAGGAAGAGGTTGCCCACCACAGGGACGTCGATGACGAAACGGACGAAGTCGAAGTGTTGGAACTTGCGGAGGTCTGGTCACAGAGCTTGCCGCCGTCCTTGCTGTAGCCTGATACCACCGTGAAGCTGCCGACAACCAGGCCCGCATAAATGGGTTTGGAGCAGTCGGTGGTGATGGTGCTGAAACTGGATCCGACATAGATCCGGATATGACTCCCCATGGTGCCGTTGTTGTTGACCCCCTTGAAGGTGAAGGTCTTGTTGGGATTGACCGTGTTGGAGTAGAGTTGGTTGCCCTTGGCATCCTTGACCACGATTTTGGCCGATTTGGAGCCCTTGTAGAGAAGAGTCAGCTCGGTGATGCCGCCGCTGCACGCTTTGCAGGTAGGCGCAGGGGGAGCCTGGGAGCACACGGGTACGGAAAGCCCCGGCGCATCGTCGGCGTCATACCAGGTTTTGCCGCCATCCTTGGAGACATACTTCTCGACGTCAATGCTTGCCATGACTCCGTAGTAGTGGCTGGGGTCCTGATCCATGACCGTGGCGCCATTGTACGCGCCGGTGGCCTTACCCAGGTTGGCGTATTGGCCTTCCATGGCGGTGCCGGTCTTGATGCAGGTCATGGACTCCATGGGCGCCAAGACGGTTTTGGGACAGCTGATGGCGCCGAGCTTGTCGTCGGTCACCGCCACCCCGGTCAGTTCCACGTTGCCGGTGTTCTTGACCACGTACTTCCACTCGACCATTCCGCCGACGGGGATCTTCGGACCGGTGGGCATGTCGGCATCGTCACCGTTGGTGTACTTCTCGATGTCGATGGAGGGCATGGGTTTGTAGAAGCCGAAGTCGATGGACGGGTCGTTGGCGTTGTCGTTAGGCAGGGTGACGGTGGCGGGGCTGCCGTTGCTGTCCTTGGTGACATCGCCGCCCTGGAAGCTCGGCGAGGGGGTGTAGCCCATGGGGGTGGGCACGGTGACGGTGTAGGTCCCCTGGCACAGGCCGCTGAAGCTGTACTGGCCGTTGGCGCCGGTGTTGACCGTCATGTTGACCGGCACGCCGTAGACGTTGGTGCCGCTCAGGGTCACGGGTACGCCACTGATGCCGGGCTCGCCGGCGTCCTGGACGCCGTTCTGGTTCTTGTCGTCCCAGACGAAGTCGCCGATGGTGCCGGTGCAGACGATGCAGTTGGCCCAGGCTTCATTGCGATCCCTGGTTGTGAAGCTGAAATCACCATCGCTGAAGGTGCCGACCACTTTGCCTGTATTCCGCTTGGTGGGTGGATCAGGGTTGGCGCAGAGTTCAGGTTGATTCAACCCCGCGAAGCCCGGGGTATCGGATTGAATGAACAGACTCTCCGCCGCCACCAATAGGCCGATGTTGACGTTGATCTGGGGAGTCAGATCCAGATCCTGTAAAGTGACATCGGAAAGATCAAAGCCGCCGCAGTTGGTGACTTTCAGGCGGTACATTGCGCCCATGAATGTGGACGGGGCCAGGTCGACCGAATCGGCCGGGAACCAGGTTTGCCCCATGTCCACACTGACGTCCTTTTCCAGGTCGACGCAGATGCAGCGGACCTGGGCGGCGTCTTGAGCCATCACTTGCTGCTGGCCGAACAGGCCAGATGCCGAAGCGGTATTGACCTTGGTGGGCGGTATGGGGGTCAGGCAGAGATTGGGCTGCTCAAGGTTGAAGAACCCCGGGCTCGATTTGGTGAGGATGCTGTCGGCTCCGCCAGCCGGCAGGGAACCGATATTGATATCCGTGATGGCGAGGACCGGATCATTGAGGGTCACATCGTGCAGGTCCACGTCGCCGCAATTGTTGACGATCAGGCGGTATTCCACACCGGCATCGGCGCCCGGGGCGGTCTGCTCGGAATTGGCGTCGAACCAAACCAGGCCGCCGTCGACACTGACTTCCTTGCGCAATTTGATGCAAGGGGTCGGGGCCGGGGGGACCGAAAGAGCGCTGCCGATCCAGGCAAAGGAAGCCGGAAGCTTACCCGTCCTCAGATCGTCGCGGGAGAGGGCTTGGACGGTCATGGACGTGGCTCCGGCGGGGATCAGGACGCTGAGGTTCAGGGTGTCCCATTCCTCGCCGTCCGTGCTGTTGAGCAGATTGCTGAACAGGGTGGTGGAGCCGCCGACGGTCACCTGGATGGAGGTTGGACGCAAGGGGCCGAATCCGGAGGCAGACCCTTCCACGCTGGAGAAAAACATGCTGAGCGAGGCCGTTCGGTCGGTGGACGCAGGCAGGAAATTGTAAGTTTGGGGAACTGTGGTGTCCAGTGGCGGGGCGAAGTTGAAAAAGGCCAGGTCAAGACCGTCACGGAGGATAATCTCCGCGGGTGTGGTGCCGTCGTCAATGATTGCAATGATGCCGGCCCCGTTGCTCACCCGGGTAAAATCGACCCCGGAAATCTCGATGCTGTTCGGACCTGGATTGACCAAGCCAAGGTGGGTGATGTCAGCCCGGTAGGCCGAGCTTACGGCACTGCCGAAGAATTGCCTCGGGCCGCCGATCAGTTTCCCTGTCACCGGTTGGCCCGAGACAATCACGGTCGGGTCGCCGGCGACGAAAGTCAGCATCTGCCCTTCCCAATACAGCAGCACCTGTTTAACAACCGCACCCGGGGGAATGAAGATGTCGATGACTCCCGGCTGCTGCAGGGCCAAGCCGGTCCCCTTGGCCACGACATGGGTGCCCGTGGCTATGGGAATGGAAGGTGGCCCGAGGGTTTCCGTGCCGTCGGCCAGCGCGGCAGGCGGCGGCGTCAGGAGGGTAAACAGCGAAACCAGGAGGATTGCCAGATGTCTCCAGGGGTGCCAACGCATGGGGAGGTCTCCTTCCTGTGGAGGGAATGACAGAAACTATCCGATGGAATAGACGGGATATGTAATCCGGGGAGCAAGCGTGAGCAGCTCCGGGAAAGGGCATCGCATGCAGAGGGTGTCCCAACAACTCATCTGGTCCATCTCCATCCAAGTGGAGCAATAAGAGCAAGCGATTGCCATGCGTCATGTCCGGGTCTGGGGGAACAAACGCATGGGGCTGAGAAGTCTTTAGGGCACGGCTTAGACTCGGATTTTTCTGCAGGACTTGGACCAATTTGTAATTTGCCGAAAATATTGACTTTAATTTGCATTTTTGCGGTGTTGGCGAATTTTGTCGAAATATTTTACATCGGTGTGGAATTCTCAATTTGATGGTTAAATTATAGAAATAAAATGAAAATGGGACCTGGAGACGTTTGTGCAAGGGAAGGTCTTTTGGCGAATCGTTTAAAAATGTAAATTAAACCGACAGCAGACGGGGGTTTCCGAGGCGTGACCTACGCTTTCAGTTTGACAGCGACAGGGGGTATGACGTATACAGAGCGGTCAGTCTTAATCCGCATCGGGATACGAAAAAGCCGCGGTAGTAAGCTGTCTTCCTTCATTTCACCAGCAGAGAGACCCATCATGATCAATCTGAAACCGGAAATCGTCGCCCAGCTCGAGCGCGTGCTCGGCTCGGTGGAAATGCTGCTGCCCAAGGTCGTCAAGAAGGTCGACTGGGCCCAATGTCATGCGGCAAACTGGCGCCGCCACTCCTTTTCCGGTTTTCTCGAACCGGTGAAGGTGACCGACACCACCACACTGGAAGAGCTGCTCGGGGTGGAGGAACAGAAGAAGATCATGATCAAAAACACCCGCCAGTTCCTCAAGGGGTTGCCGGCCAACAACGCTCTGCTCTGGGGCTCCCGGGGGACCGGCAAGTCCTCCCTGGTCAAGGCGCTGCTCAACGAGTTCGGCAAGGATGGGCTGCGGGTGATCCAGGTGGAGAAGGAAGACCTGGTCTATCTCTCGGAAATCTTCTCGGCGGTGGAGGATCAGCCCTATCGCTTCATCCTGCTGTGCGACGATCTGACCTTCGAGGTCGGCGAACTCTCCTACAAGATGCTCAAGAGCGCCCTGGACGGCTCGGTCTACTCGGCGCCGGAAAACGTGCTGATCTACGTCACCTCCAATCGTCGCCACCTGCTCCCCGAGTACGAGGGGGATCACCTGGGGGGCAAGTATGTCAAGGGGGAGCTGCAGTTGAGCGAGGCGATGGAGGAGAAGGTCTCTCTCTCAGACCGTTTCGGCCTCTGGGTGGCCTTCCATGTGTTCAGCCAGGACCGCTATCTCGATGCGGTACGGCTGTGCATCGAGCGCGAGGCCCGGGCCCGCAAGGTCGAGCTCCCCTGGACCAAGGAACTGGAGCAGGAGGCCATCAAGTGGTCCCACGACAAGAGCAAGCGCTGCGGGCGCACCGCCTTCCAGTTCTCCAAGAACTGGATCGGCCGCACCCTGCTGAAGCAGCTGGGGGGCTAGGCGGGTCCAGTCATCCAGGCCAACGAAAACAGCGCGGGGCGCGAACCTTATAAGGTTGCGCCCCGCGCTGTTTTTTTCTGGAATCCAGCCGGTCAGGCCTTCTTTTTCTGCCTTTCCTCCCGCCACATGTCGAGCAGCAGCAATCCGACGCCGACGCAGATGGCCGAGTCGGCGACGTTGAATGCGGGCCAGTGGTGCTGGTACCAGTGGACGTCGATGAAGTCGATGACCTCGCCAAGGCGGATGCGGTCGATAAGGTTGCCTACCGCTCCGGAGAAGACCAGAGAGAGGGCGAAATGGAGCAGCTTCTGGTCGTCCCGCAGGCTCTTCAGGTACCAGAGGATACCACCGGCGGCCAGGATGGCGACGGTGATTAAGAAGGGAATGCGGAAGGCGCTGTCGGCCAGGATGCCGAAGGCCGCTCCCTTGTTGCGCACGTAGGTGATGTGGAAGAAGTTCTCCAGGACCGTCACCGACTCGTAGAGCACGAAGCGACTGTCAATGTAGAATTTTGTCGCCTGGTCGAGGACCAGAGTCACCAGGCAGACGAGGCCGAGCATCCGGAAACGGGACATGGTCGCTCCTTGCTTCTTAGCCAACCAGCGCTTCGCTGCAGCGGTGGCAGATGCTGGGATGGGCCTCGTTCTGGCCGACGCTGGTGACGTAGTTCCAGCAGCGTTCGCACTTCTCTCCTTGGGCCTTTTCCACCTTCACTTTCAGGCCTTTGACCTCTTCGCCGGCAATGCCACCTGCAAGCCCTTCGACCAGTTCGGTTTGGGAGACGATGCAGAGGGTGGCCAGCTCATCGCGGTAACGCTCGAGCAACTCGCGCCATTCACCGGCCGGGGCTTCGATCAGGACCCGGGCGTCGAGGGAGTGGCCGATCAGCTTCTCCACCCGGGCCAGCTCCAGGGCCTTGGAGACGTCGGTGCGCACCGCCAGCAGCCGGTCGTAGCGGGCTTCCAGTTCGGCGTCGAGCAGCCGGGTCTCGAAGCGGGGGAAGCCGGCCAGGTGCACGCTCTCTTCGCGCTCGCCCGGCAGGCAGGCCCAGATCTCGTCGGCGGTGAAGGAGAGCACCGGCGCGATCAGGCGGGTCAGGGCGTCGAGGATGAGGTACATGGCGGTCTGGGCGCTGCGCCGCGGCAGGCTCTTGGGCGCGGCAGTGTAGAGGCGGTCCTTGAGCACGTCGAGGTAGAAGGCGCTCATCTCCACCGCGCAGAAGTTGTGCACCGCGTGGTAGAGGATGTGGAACTGGTACTCGTCGTAGGCGCGCTCCACCCGGCCGACCAGGCGCTCGAGCTTGGAGAGGGCCCAGCGGTCGATTTCGAGCAGATCCCTCTCGGGCACGCTGTCGGCGGCGGGGTCGAAGCCGGCGAGGTTGCCAAGGATGTAGCGGGCGGTGTTGCGGATGCGGCGGTAGGCGTCGGAGAGGCGCTGCAGGATCTCCTGGCTGATGCGGATATCGTCCTGGTAGTCCTGGGCGGCGACCCACAGGCGCAGGATCTCGGCGCCGAACTTCTTGATCACCTCCTCGGGGGCGACGACGTTCCCCTGGCTCTTGGACATCTTCTTGCCGGCGCCGTCGACCACGAAGCCGTGGGTCAGCACCGCCTTGTAGGGGGCGATGTCGCGGGTCCCCACCGAAGCGAGCAGGCTGGAATGGAACCAGCCGCGGTGCTGGTCGCTGCCTTCGAGGTACATGTCGGCCGGGGTGGCGAGGTAGTCGCGCTGCTCGAGGACAGCGGCGTGGGAGACCCCGGAGTCGAACCAGACGTCGAGGATATCCATCTCCTTGGAGAAGCGGTTGTGACCGCAGGTGCGGCAGATGGTCCCCGCAGGCAGCAGGTCGGCCGCCTCCTTTTCGTACCAGAGATCGGAGCCCCCCTCCTCGAAGAGGTCGGCGACGTGGTGCATGGTCTTGCCGTCGGCCAGGGCCTCGCCGCACTTCTCGCAGTAAAAGACGGTGATCGGCACCCCCCATGAGCGCTGGCGGCTGATGCACCAGTCCGGCCGTCCGGCGATCATGTTGTAGATGCGCTCGCGCCCCCAGTGGGGGATCCACTTGACGGCGTTGATCTGGGTCAGGGATTTCTCCCGCAGGGCATTGGCATCCATGGAGATGAACCACTGCTCGGTGGCGCGGAAGATGACCGGCTTCTTGCAGCGCCAGCAGTGAGGGTAGCTGTGGGAGACCTTGCCGAGCTTGAGCAGGGCACCAACCTCGTCGAGCTTGGCGCTGACCGCCTCGTTGGCCTGGGTCAGGGTCATGCCGCCGAAGAACTCCAGGTCCTCCCGGTAGCGGCCGTAGTCGTCCACCGGGTTGTAGATCTCCAGGCCGTACTGCAGGCCGATGACGTAGTCCTCCTGGCCGTGGCCGGGGGCGGTGTGGACGCAGCCGGTCCCCGCCTCGAGGGTGACGTGGTCGCCGAGCACGATCAGCGAAGTGCGGTCGTAGAAGGGGTGGCGGCAGGACTGGTTTTCGAAGGGGGCGGCGGAAAAGGTCGCCAGCACCTGGAACGTCTCGTTGCCAGTGGCCTTCATGACGTTCTGATAGAGCCCCTCGGCCATCACCAGCACCTCATCACCCACCTCCACCGCCACGTAGGGAAGCTCGGGGTTGAGGGCGACGCCGAGGTTGGCGGGGATGGTCCAGGGGGTGGTGGTCCAGATGACGAAGGAGAGCTTTTTGCCGGCCAGGGCCGCGAGGCCAGCCGGCAACTCCCCGGCGTAGGGGAACTTGACATAGATGGACGGGGAGGTGTGATCGGCGTACTCGACCTCGGCCTCGGCCAGGGCGGTGACGCAGGAGGAGCACCAGTGGATCGGCTTCTTCCCCTTGAACAGGCCGCCGCGCTCGGCAAAGCGGGCCAGTTCGCGGGCGGTGGCCGCCTCGTAGCGGGTGCTCATGGTCAGGTAGGGGTTGTCCCACTCCCCCAGCACCCCGAGACGCTGGAACTCCTCGGCCTGGATCTCCACCCACTTGCTGGCGTAGCTGCGGCACTCCTTGCGCACCTGGGCCTTGGTCAGCTCTTTCTTTTTCGCGCCGAGCTGCTTGTCGACCATCAGCTCGATGGGGAGGCCGTGGCAGTCCCAGCCCGGTACGTAAGGGGCGTAGAAGCCCTGCATGCGGCGGCTCTTGACGACGATGTCCTTGAGGATCTTGTTGAGGGCGTGGCCGATGTGGGTATGGCCGTTGGCGTAGGGGGGGCCGTCATGCAGGGTGAAGTTGGGCTCGCCGGCGCCGGCCGCCTCGATTTTCCGGTACAGCCCCAGCTGCTGCCACTGCTTGAGGATTTCCGGCTCCCGCTGCGGCAGGTTGCCGCGCATGGGGAAATCGGTGACAGGCAGATTGAGGGTGTCTTTGTAATCCATGGCGGGCCTCCCGGAATATCCTCGAAAAATCAAGTCATGTAAGGTAGCAAAGCGACCGGATAAGTCAAGGAAAAAGGCGGTTTTGCGGGAGGCGGGAAGGGTGGCGCGACCGGCCGTCGGCACAGAAGGGGGGCTGCTTCGGGCCGGCCGCGCCGAGGGGTCAGGCGCTCAGGCGGGTTTCCTGGAAAGCGCCCTGGTCGAGCATCATCAGGCTCTGACGCAGCAGGGTCGAGATGCTGGTGCCGTGCTCCTTGGAGAGGTCCTGCAGGATCTGCATTTCCTCGTCGTTGACGCGGCAGGAAATGATGTACTTTTTGGGGTTTTCGACGGTCTTGCCCATGGCGTGCTCCTTTGTACTGGTGAAGGTCGAGTGCGATTGCACAGTGTGTCAAAATGTTTTGTATACACCATTGCAAAGGGGTTGCCAGTTTTCCGGTGTGGCGATTAAAATCGTAAAAATATAATAAAAACATATGTTTACAGATTGTTTTTTGATGGTGAGAGAATAGCTCGGGGTGTGCCTGGTGGGACAGAATGATACATCTGTTTTTCAGGTGGGACAAATCTGCCCAGCTGGCGTGCCGTCTACGGCACAGGGCGCTCGTTTGCCGGTGGGGACGAGAGGGTCGTTAAGGTCTCCAGCTGCCAGAACGGAGCATTCTCTCGATTGTTGCAATAGGGTGGAAATATCTTAGACTTGTTTCGGAAGAATATACGGAAAAAAATAAACTATTTTAATGGTTTGCGGCTATGCTGTGGACGATTTTACTCATCCTTTTGCTGGCCCTCGCGGCCCCTGGTCTGACCCGACTGGCACCGCGTGCTTCGGCGTGGGTTCTGGGCGCGGGCAGTATTGCGGTGGCAGCCTACTATGGGGGGCGATTCGAAGCCATTCTTGGTGGCGCTGCGGTCGTCGAGCGATTGCCTTGGGTGGCCGGCCTGGGGGTGGATCTTGCTTTCCGGCTCGATGGGCTCAGCATGATGTTCGCCATTCTGGTTTGCGGCGTCGGCGGCCTGATCCTGATCTATGCTGGTGGATATCTGGCCGGGCATCCCCACCTCGGCCGGCTGTTGGCATTTTTGCTGATGTTCCAAGCATCTATGCTGGGTCTGGTGCTGGCGGACAATTTGTTGCTGTTGTTCGTCTTTTGGGAGCTGACGAGCATCAGTTCCTTTTTTCTCATCGGCTTTGACCATTCTTCGGAGGATGCACGGCAATCGGCTCTGCAAGCTCTGCTGGTCACCGGGTTGGGCGGCCTCTGTCTTTTGGCCGGGTTTCTCCTGCTGGGGCAAGCAGGGGGAAGTTTGGATGTCGGAGGCTTGCTCGCGGCAGTCCATGAAGTTCATGTCCATCCCAGCTATCCGCCAGCCCTGCTGTTGATCCTGCTGGGTGCCTTCACCAAATCGGCCCAGGTCCCCTTTCATTTTTGGCTTCCCGCGGCCATGGTGGCACCGACCCCGGTCAGCGCCTACCTCCATTCGGTGACCATGGTCAAGGCGGGGATCTATTTGCTGCTGCGGCTCAGTCCAATTTTGGGAGGGACGGCTCTTTGGCACGGAAGCATGGAGGTGGTCGGTGGTGTAACGATGCTGCTTGGTGCCTGGCTGGCTGTCCAGCAGCGCGATCTCAAGAAGATTCTCGCCTATAGCACAATAAGTTCACTCGGGACCCTGGTCTTCCTGATCGGCCTTGACAGCCCCCGCTCCCTCGAAGCGGCCCTGGTCTACCTCTTTGCCCATGCCCTCTACAAGGGCGCCCTTTTCCTGACCGTGGGGATTGTCGATCACAGCGTGGGAACCCGGGATGTCGAACGTTTGGGTGGGCTGGTCAGGCATGCGCCCTGGTTGGCGGCGGTGGCGGGAATCGCGGCCCTTTCGATGGCCGGAGCCCCGCCGATGCTCGGGTTTTTGGGCAAGGAACTGCTTTACGAGGTGGTTCTGACCGCCCCCAGGGCTGCAATCCTGAGCGGACTGACGGCGTTGGCGACCAGCGTCTTGCTGGTGGCGGCCGCTTGCCTGGTGGCGGTGCGCCCATTTTGGGGGAGGCTCAGGGGCGGGGAGGAGCTTTCCTTCCATGCTGTCCCTGTCAGCCTGTTCCTTGCGCCGACCGTGCTGGCCGCGCTCGGATTGATCGCTGCACTCTGGTCCGCTTCCCTCGAAGCATGGCTGCTTGCCCCGGCCGCTTCCGCGCTGCTGGAGCAGTCTCGGACGTTGGATCTCAAGCTGTGGCACGGTTGGACCTGGGTGTTGGCCTTCAGCGCCCTGACTTTGCTGGCAGGGGGCGGGCTGTATCCGTTGTGCGCGAAATTTCGGCGGCTCCCGGCCCGGTGGCCGCTGTTGGGTGCTTGGGGGCCGAGCCGCTGGTACGTCTGGGCCCTGGCCGGCCTGAAAGGTTTTTCCCAATGGCAGACGCGGGTTCTGCAAAACGGTCGACTGAGGGTCTATCTGCTGACGGTGGTAACCTTCACGGTCGTCTTGGTCGGGGGCGTCCTGGCGGGCCGATCCGATATGCCGATCCGTCCGCAACTCCAGCCCTGGTTTCTTCGCGACCTGGTGTTGATTTGCGGGGTGTTGGCAGCCGCCTGGATTTGTCTGAGCACCGGTAGTCGTTTGACCGCGATTGTCGCCATGGGTGTCGTGGGCTATGGCGTCGCCCTGATCTATGTCCAGTTTGGTGCTCCTGATCTGGCCATGACCCAATTCCTGATCGAAACGATGACCGTGGTGCTGTTCGCGCTGACCGTTCACCGCCTGCCCCTGTTCAGCCGCTTGCGCGGAAAAACGAGCTGGCAGCTGGATGCAGTGGTTGCGCTTGCCGCCGGCGGGTTGATGGCGGTTCTCAGCCTGGTGGCCATGGCGAACCGCCACGGAGGGCGGTTGGCCAACTATTTTTTGGAACAGAGCGTACCTGCAGGACACGGCCGCAATGTCGTGAATGTCATTCTGGTCGATTTTCGAGCCTTGGACACGCTGGGGGAGATCACGGTCCTGGCCGTCGCCGGCGCCGGGGTCCTGGCATTGCTGAAACTGTCCGTGGGGCGGGGAGATAAATCATGAAGTCGATAATTCTGACGACTGCAACCCGTTTCCTGATGCCGATGATCCTTTTGTTTTCCGGTTTCCTGCTGCTGCGAGGGCATCATTTGCCCGGAGGAGGATTTGTCGGCGGGTTGATGGCGGCCTCGGCCTTCTCTTTGTACGCCATGGCCTTTGAGGCCAGGGCCGCGCGGGAATTGCTGCGCATCGATCCCCGGTCCCTGCTCGGCATCGGTTTGTTGACCGCATTGCTCAGCGGCTGTGTCGCCCTGTTTGGCGACGAGCCCTTTCTCACTGGCCAATGGCAGGTGGTGGGAGGGACCAAGATCGGTACCCCCCTGGTGTTCGACCTGGGGGTCTATCTGGTGGTGCTGGGCGCGACCCTGGCCATCGTCTTGGCCATGGCGGAGAGGGAATGATGGAAATTTTACTGGCAGTGGCCATTGGCGGACTGTACGCCGCCGGCATCTTCATGCTTCTTCGGCCCAATCCGATGAAACTCATCATTGGTTTGGGGCTTTTGGCAAATGCCGTCAATCTCTTGATCTTTTCCGCTGCGGGGCTTACCCGGGGGGCTCCGCCGGTGATTCCGGAAGGGGCGGAAACCGGGTTGGCGCCCATGGCCGACCCATTGCCGCAGGCTCTGATTCTGACCGCCATTGTCATCTCCTTTGCGGTTTTGGCGTTCGCGCTGGTCCTGTTGCGGCGCGCGGCGGAGACTTTGGGTATCGACAATCTGGATGAAATGAGAACGACCGATACATGAAGCTGTTGCTTGTCCTTCCGATTCTTATTCCGGCGGTGACCGCCGCCCTGTGTTTGGCCCTCTGGCCCTGGCGGCGGCTGCAGCGGGTGCTGGGGCTGATCGGAACGGTCGCGTTGCTGATCAGTGCCCTGGCTCTGCTGCAGGCTGTGCACGGGGGGAGCATCATCGTGCTGCAGGTCGGCGCCTGGCCAGCGCCCTTCGGGATCTCCCTGGTGGCCGACCTGCTCGCCGCCATCATGGTGGTGCTGGCGGCCCTGATCGGATTGGCGGTATCCCTGTATTCGGTTGCCGGCATCGATACGGAACGGGAAGCCTTCGGATATTACCCGTTTTTGCATATCCTGCTGATGGGCGTCTGCGGCTGCTTTCTGACCGGCGATCTGTTCAATCTCTATGTCTGGTTCGAGGTCATGCTGATGGCCTCCTTCGTGCTGCTGTCCCTGGGAGGGGAGCGAGGGCAGCTCGAGGGGGCCGTTAAATACGTCACCATCAATCTGGTGGCATCCACTTTTTTTCTCAGCGCCCTGGGGCTTCTCTACGGTTCGGTTGGAACCCTGAACATGGCGGATCTGGCGAAACAACTGCTCGTGCTGGATCAGCCAGGGTTCGCTTCCACTCTGGCCATGCTGTTCCTGGCCGCTTTCGGCATCAAGGCGGCCCTTTTCCCCCTGTTTTTTTGGCTGCCGGCGTCCTATCACACCCCGCCGGTGGCGATTTCCGCCGTGTTCGCCGGCTTGCTGACCAAGGTGGGCGTTTATTCCCTGTTGCGGGTATTTACCCTCCTTTTCGTCCAGGAACCCGAGTTCACCCATGCCCTGATCCTGCTGATCGCGGCCCTGACCATGGTCACCGGCGTGCTGGGGGCGGTGGCACAGAATGATTTCTCGAGGTTGCTCTCTTTTCACATCATCAGCCAGGTTGGGTACATGATCATGGGGTTGGGCCTCTACAATCGCATGGCATTGGCCGGCTCCGTGTTTTATTTGATCCATAACATCATTGCTAAATCCAATCTCTTTCTGATATGCGGCGTTGCCCAGCGATTGCACGGCAGTTTCGATCTCGGCCGGATGGGAGGCTTATATCAGGGGCATCCCGGCCTTTCCGCCCTGTTCCTGATTTCGGCCCTGTCCCTGGCCGGACTGCCCCCCCTGTCAGGATTCTGGGCCAAATTGCTTTTGGTGTGGGCCGCCTTGGAGGAGGGTGGATACCTCATCGCCGCTACCGCCTTGGGGGTTGGGCTGTTGACCCTTTTTTCCATGACCAAGATCTGGCTCAAGGCATTCTGGGGGCCAGAGCCTTCCGCAACGCCGGTGCAGTTGCAGAATCCAAGCCGGGTATTTCTGTTTCTGCCGATGATCCTGCTGGCCAGTTTGACCCTGGGTATCGGCGTGATGGCGCAACCGGTTTACGAACTTTCCCTGCGTGCGGCTGACCAGCTTCTCAACCCCCAACTGTATATAAAGGCGGTTTTGGGGGAGGGGGCGCCATGACGCGGTTCTGGGGGAATATATTTTTGCCCCTGATGTGGATGGCCCTGACCGGGGCATTTACGCCGGAAAACTTCCTGCTGGGGTTTTTCATCAGCTCCCTCGCGTTGTGGGTTTCGCACGGTTCCCGGCAGGAAACGCCCCTGCTGTATTATCTGGGCAAGGCGGGTCGATGGGCAGCATTTGGGGGGTTTGTTGTCGGCGAATTGGTTTTGGCCAGCCTGCGCCTGCTGTGGGACATTCTCACCCCCCGCCACCGGATGCGGCCGGCCATCGTCGCCATCCCGTTGGATCTGGAAAGCGATATGGAAATCACGGCCCTGGCCAATCTGATCACCCTCACACCGGGCACCCTGAGTCTGGATGTTTCCAGCGACCGTCGAACCCTCTATGTTCATGCCATGTATGTCGGGGATGCGGAGGCGTTTCGACAGGATATCAAGCGCCGCTACGAAGGGCGCATCAAGGAGCTCTTCCAATGATCGTTGCAGCCGCCATTACTTATGTCGTTTTTCCGTTGCTGGCCGGCGCCCTGGTGTTGGCGTTCCTCCGGTTGTTGTGGGGGCCGAGCCTGGCAGACAGGCTGGTCGCCTTCGACCTGATCGCCGCCGCTTCGGCCGGCATCATCATTGTCTCGGCCCTTATCTACGATAAAGCCGTATTTCTCGATGTGGCAAGTGTCTGGGCGGTCATCGCATTTCTCGGGGTGATCGCGTTTGCACGCTTCATCGAGCGGCAGGGGGCCTTATGATCTTCGAACTGGTCCTGGCCGCATTCCTGGTTGGCGGAGCGCTGCTCATATTCATCGCGGCGGTGGGGCTGCTGCGCATGCCCGATCTGTTCACCCGGATGTCCTGCAGCGCCAAAGCCTCCACTCTTGGCATAGGCTTGTTGCTGCTGGCCCTGGCGTTGTATTTTGGACAACTGGGGGTGACCAGCCGCGCTTTGGCCACCATTGCCTTCATTGTCCTTACCACGCCTGTGGCCTCGCACCGGATCGGTCGGGTGGCCTATTTGGGAGGGGTGCCCCTCTGGCAGGAGACCTTTTTGGATGAGTGGGGTGCGGCGGCCTTCGCACCTCCGACGCAGCAGGCCGAGATAATGTTTACGGATGATAATCGGCCCGGCGGTGGTTGATTTTGCCCGGCCCGGCCGCACCCATTGTTCCAGAATAGCATTTGCCCCGCCAATGTGCCCGCCAAGCGAATCAATTTCCTTTTTCAGGGGAGTTGGAATTTGAAGTCGGAAGGCCGCACCGCCAGCACATCACAGCGGGCCTGCTGCAATACCTGCTCGGTGACACTTCCCAGCAGCAGATAGGGTAGGCCCGACAGCCCTTCGGTCCCGACCGCGATCAGATCGGCCCCCAGTTCCACGGCCTGGGCGGGGATCAGGGTTGCGGGGTTGCCCTGGCGCAGGTGCTGCTTGATCCGGGTGGCATGCAATTCAGACAATTGGATGAATTCCTGGAGCTTGGCCGCCGCGGCATCCAGCAGTTGGTGCCGGTAGCGGTTCAGGTGTTCATCGCCGATGCTGGCCGGGCCCAGTTGGCCGGCACCCCACAGCCGGTAGATATGCAGCAGGTCGAAACGTGCCGATGGGGCCAGGCTCAGGGCCCCGAGCAGCGCCTGCCGCGAAGCGTTGGAGAAATCGGTGGGGACCAGCACACGGCGGTAAGGCTGCCGGGGAGGTTGTTTGACCAGCAGTACCGGACGATCCCCTTTGCGCACCACCTTCTGCGCCGTCGTGCCTGGATACAGATCGCGCGTACCGGCGCTGCCGCGGGCCCCGACTACCACCAGGTCGGCATTGAACTGTCGCGCCCGTTGAATAATGGTGACAAAGTCCCGTCCCACCTCGACCCTTGAGCTGACATCGACGCCTTCGAACCAGGTCCCGACCAACTGCTGCAGCGAACTTTGCGCCGCACTGGTCGTGGCCTGCCGCAGGTCCTCCATCAGGGAGGAATCCAGGGGGGGCAATTCACCCCGCGGCCAGTCCTCCAGCACGTGCAGCAATTCCACCACCGCCCCGCTTTGGCGTGCCAGCAGGGCTGCTCGCTGAACGGCGTTGTCCGTGGGCGTTGAAAGGTCGGTGGCGACCAGGATGCGATGCAGTTGTTTCATGGTCAACTCCCCAGGCGAAATGCCATGACCAGGACCAGCTCGCAAGGGGCAGGCAGCAGTCCTGAAGGGGGCGCAGGTCGAGGAGGTTCCTTGTCAAACAGGATGAAAGGTTAGCAAAGATTAGCTGCAACAAGCCCTTTTGCAATCTCGGGACAAGGGAATTCTCCCAGGGATGAAAGGATAGGTTTTGCCCTGCTGCAGACCCGGCGGAGGCTGGTGGGATGGCAGGGAGCCCGGGGCAAAAGGAGAGGGTCAGGGCTGCCGCAGGAGGGATTGGCCCAAGGGGCAGAGGCTCTGCAAGGGACATTCGGGGCACGCCGGCTGCCGTTTGCGGCAATAGGTCTTGCACTGTTCCACGATCAGGGCGTGGTATTCGTTGAAAAGATCGGCATCATGGGGGAGGTAGCCCATGAACAGGGCACGGATGGCCTCGTAGCTCTCGCTCCCCTGCAGCCAGCCGAGGCGGGTGAAGAGGCGGCGGGTGTAGGCATCGACCACGAAGGAGGGGTGATTGCCGGCATAGAGCAGGATCGAGTCGGCGGTTTCCGGTCCGATCCCCTTGAGGGCCAGCAGTTCCCGGCGCACGGTGTCCATCTCCCCCGCCAACATGCGGGCGAGATCCCCCTGATGATGGGCCTGCAGGTAGGTGACGAACAGCTGCAGACGTTCGGCCTTCTGGCGGAAGAACCCTGCGGGACGGATCAGGTCCTGCAGAGTTTCGGGAGCCAGGGAGCCCAGGGCCTGGGGGGAGAGGGCCGCGGCCTGTTTCAGGTTGGCGATGGCGTATTCGACATTACGCCAGGCGGTGTTCTGGGTGAGGATTGCTCCCACCACCACCTCGAAGGGAGTATCGGCCGGCCACCAGTGCAGGGGCCCGAAGTGGGCGGCGAGCCGTTCGCAGATCTCCGGCAGGGCGAGGCGGGCGGGGACGGGGGGCATGGGGCTCAGCGGCTCAGCGCCAGTTGCGCCAGTCGGTCTGCGGCCGCCTGGTCGCCGTTGGCCGCCAGGGTTGCGGCCGGGCAGGGCATGGCCAGCAGTTGCGCCAATGCCGGTCCCCAGTCGCCGCTGCGCAGGGTGGCGTTGGAGATTTCCAGGGAGCGGGTGTAGCGCTGCAGGCCGGCCACCAGCAGCGGTTCCTCGCGGAACTGGCCGCGGGTGGTCCAGAGCACGGCGGTATCGTTGGCGATGGCCTCGGCGGCGATGCCGTAGCCGGGTTTGGTGATGACCACGTCGGCGGCCCGCACCAGCTCGGGGTAGGGGAGGGTACCCATGGGGATGCGGCGCACGGGCCCCGCCTGCCAGGGTTGTTCCGACTCGGTCAGAAAGATCCATTCCCCCAGTTCGGCAAGGGGGCCGAAGTCGTATTCCTGCAAACCGAAGCCCCCAAAGGAGATCAAGGCCAACCGCTTGTTGTCGGCAATGCCGAGCTCGCGCCTGACTTCCTTCGGGGGGCGTTGCCCGTGGCGAGCCACCAGGGGGAGGTCTTCCACCACGGGTATCGCGGTCTCCGGGGCCCCAAAAGGAAGCCGCAGCAGGCACTGGGCCTGGCGGTAGTCGGCCGCTACCCGTTCCAGCACATCCTCGTACCCGGGCAGCGATTCGGCCAGTCCGGAATAGATCCAATCCCAGGTGAAATTGGCCAGGCCGACCGCGGGGATGCCGGCCTGGGCGGCGGCGGCGAAGGCCAGCGGCGGGATGTCGGCGACCGCCAGGTCGACCCGGTCACGCTGCAGGGAGGCGCTTTCCGCTGCGACCAGGGCCGGGGCCTGATGCGCATAGAAGGTGCGGCAGGCTTCCAGGGTGGCCGCTGCCTGCAGCACCAGGCTGTCCTGCTGCAACACCCCGAAGTCGAGGCCGAGGGGACGGACGGGGACCGAGGGGTCGAGGTAGCCGCGGAAAAACCAGGGATGGGCGTTGGAAACCACCTCCACCTGGCAGTCGGGATGACGGCGGCGCAGGGTGTTGATGACCTGGCAGGAGCGGCTGGCATGGCCGAGGCCGTGGCCGGTGATGTAGTAGCGGATACGAGGCATGGCGCAGTAGATAACACAGCGAGGGGGGCGGGGACAAGTCTTGCCGTGTGGCGGCTATCCGGGGTGGTGTTGGCCGTGACGGCCGGCCCGGGCCAGCACCGCCAGAGTGACGCTGCCGGCGCCCCCCGACCGCAACTCCTGGGCACATTCCCGGGCGGTGGCGGTGGTGGTCACCACGTCGTCCACCAGCAGCACCCGCTCCCCCGTCAGGGGGGCGGCGAGGGCGAAGGCCTGGCGCAGGTTGGCCTGGCGCTGATCGGCATTGAGTCCCTGCTGGGGTGGAGTGGGGCGCTGCCGCTGCAGCCGGTGGCGCTGCAGCGGCAGGCGCAGGTCCCGGGCCAGCACCTGGGCCAGCAGCAGCGACTGGTTGTACCCCCGCTCTCGCAGTTTCCGGGGATGCAGGGGGACGGGAAGCACCAGGTCGAAGGTCGTGGGGTCGGCGACTTCCCGCAGGCGACCGGCGAGTTGGCGCCCCAGGGGGCGGTCGAGGTCGATGCGCCCGCGGTATTTGAAGGCAGTGATCGCCTCACGGAGGCTGCCGGCATATTCTCCCAAGGCGTGGATGCGGTCGAAGGGAGGAGGCGTGCGCAGGCACGGCTCGCAAAGATGGTCGGTGCCGTTCTCCGTCGGGTAAGGCAGAGCGCAGACGGGGCAACAGGGGGAGACCAGAGGCACCATCTCCTTAAGGCAGCCGGGGCAGAAGGGGGGCAGGGGCGAGGGGCCCAGGGGCTTGGAGCACAGGGGGCAGATCGCCGGCAGCAGCAGATCGAACAGGCCGGTCAGTTCGCGCTGCAGCCAGCGGGTGAGCATCAGGGCCAGCCTCTTTCGGTAGGGAGAAAAAACGGGCCGGAACTTCGGTTCCGGCCCGTGGGGTCAGCGGCGGCGCAGCAGGGAGCGGCCGGTCATCTGTTCCGGCTGCTGCAATTCGAGCAGCTCCAGCAGGGTCGGCGCGATATCGGCCAGACGACCTGATTCCAGGCGGGCATCGGGACGCTGGGGGTCGACCAGGATCAGCGGTACCGGGTTGCTGGTATGGGCGGTGTGGGGCTTGCCCCCCTCGTCCACCATCTGCTCGCAGTTGCCGTGATCGGCGGTGATAAGCATCGCCCCGCCGGCCTCGAGCAGGGCATCCACCACCCGGCCGGCGCAGCGGTCGACGGTCTCCATGGCGGCGATGGCGGCGGACAGCACTCCGGTGTGCCCAACCATGTCGGGATTGGCGAAATTGAGGACGATGAAGCCGTAGCGCCCCGAGCGGATCCGCGCCACCACCTCGTCGGTGACCGCTTCGGCGCTCATGGACGGTTTCTGGTCGTAGGTCGCCACCTCCTTGGGGGAGGGGATCAGCACCCGCTCTTCTCCCTGGAAGGGGACTTCGCTGCCGCCGTTGAAGAAAAAGGTGACGTGGGCGTACTTTTCCGTTTCGGCGATGCGAAGCTGCGCCAGGCCCGCCTGGGCCACCACCTCGCCGAGCAGGCGCTGGGGGAGTTCCGATTCGAAGGCGACGGGCAGGCCGAAGGTCTCGTCATATTCGGTCAGGCAGACATAAGTGGCCAACTTCGGAGCGGGGCCGCGGCGGAAGCCGTTGAAATCGGCCAGGGCCAGGGCCCGGGTGATTTCCCGCGCCCGGTCGGAGCGGAAGTTGAAGCAGATCATGCCGTCGCCGGCGCGCACGGTGGCCACCGGCCGGCCCTGGCGGAGGACGACCCGTGGTTCGACGAATTCGTCGGTCTGGCCGGCGGAGTAGGCGCCGGCAATCGCCTCGGCGGCGCTGCCGACGGTCAGGCCTTCCCCGGCGGTCATGGCCAGGTAGGCCCGTTCCACCCGCTCCCAGCGGTTGTCCCGGTCCATGGCGTAGTAGCGCCCCATGACCGTGGCGATTTCACCTGCCCCAAGGGTCTGCAACTGCGTCTCAAGCTCGGCCAGGTAGCCCTCGCCGCTTTGCGGCGGGGTGTCGCGGCCATCGAGGAAGGCGTGGATGGCGATGCGCTGCAGGCCGTGGTCCCGGGCCATGCGTACCAGGGCGTAGAGATGGCTGTTGTGGGAGTGGACCCCGCCGTCGGAAAGCAGGCCGTGGAGGTGCAGGGTGCCGCCGCTGGCCTTGACCTGCGCCATGGCGTCGAGGAGCACCGGGTTGGTGAAGAAGTCTCCCTCCTCGATGCTCTTGCTGATGCGGGTGAGATCCTGGTAGACGATGCGGCCGGCGCCGAGATTGAGATGCCCGACTTCCGAGTTGCCCATCTGCCCGGCGGGCAGGCCGACGTCCAGGCCGGAGGCGGCGATGCGGGTGCTGGGGTAGTCCCGCAGCAGGGCGTCGAGCCGGGGGGTGTCGGCCAGGCAGACGGCGTTGTTGTCGCAACTGGGGTTGATCCCCCAACCGTCCAGGATGATCAGCGCAACGGGGCGTTTCATTCCTCGATCCACTCCTGCATTTCCCCGTGGTGGATTTCCCGGGTCTCGATCAGCTTGGCGGACTGGATCGCCTTGCGGTCGGTGAGGCTGAAGCTCCCCCAGGTGCCGCATTCGGGGCAGCGGCTGAGCCAGTCGGCGGCCTGCTCGCCGCAGCTGTCGCAGACGTAGGGGAGGCGCAGCTTGGTATTGACGCCGAGGGCCTTCTTGTACTCGTTGATCGACTCGTCGATGCGGTTGCGGCGGCGGTGGGCCTCGGCCAGCAGCAGGTGGAGCTGGGGCGTGTCGACCCCGGCGCTTTCCACCGCGTAGAGTTGCTCGAAGGCTTCATCCACCATCTCCAGGCGCAGGCAGAGCTTGCCGAAGAACAGGCGCAGCATCAGGTCGTCCCGGTTCTGGTGGGTGGCGGCACGGTAGAAGGCGAGCAAGGACGCCGGGTCCTCCGCCTCCATGTAGAGGTCCTCCAGGCGGGAGAGGAAGATGCTCTTGCCCTGGGCCTGGTATCCCTCCTGCCAGGTGCGCACGGCATCGTCCCGGCGGCGCTGGGCGCGGAAGACGTCGCCGAGGCTGACATAGGCGGGGGTGAACTTGGGGTCCTGCTTGAGGATGTCCTTGAATTCCCCCTTGGCCTGGTCGAGCTGGCCCTCGCTGAAAGCCAGGCTGGCCACCTCGTAGCGCAGGGCCAGGCGGATGTCCGCTTCCCGCTGCGGGTCGGTCTCGGTGGAGCCGATCTTGACCAGGCGGTTCTGCAACTCGAGGGCCTGGCGCCAGCGCTGGTGCTGCATGTGGCGGTCGCGCAGGCAACGCAGGGCCTTGCGGTTGTCCCGCTCCAGGTTGAGGATTTCCTGGTAGGTCTGGCAGGCCTCCTCGTCCCTGTTCATCGCCTCGTAGGTGGAAGCCAGCTTGAACAGCACCTCGACGTTCTTGGCATCCTGGTGGCGGGCCTTCTGCAGCACGGCGATCCCTTCCTGGGGAACCCCCTGCTGCTGGTAGACGCTGGCCAGGGCGATCAGGGTCTCGATCCGGCCCGGATCCCGTTCCTGGGCCCGCTGCAGCAGCGACAGGGCCTTCTTCAGGTCGCCGGAAAGGAGGCGGCCCACTCCCTCCCGATAGATGGCGGATACCTCCCGCGCCTTTTTTTCCACCCGGCCGTGCTTCCAGTGCTTCATCAGGTGGGCCAGAGTGCCGTAGAGGTGCACCAGATAACCCAGGGCCAGGCCCACCAGCAGGGCCGCGATCACCACCAGGGCCACCGAATAGGTCACCGACTCCCCCGGGTAATAGACCAGGGTCATGTCCTGGGGATTGAGTCCGGAAAAATAGATGAAGAAGACGAGGAACAGGATAATCATCAGCAGAAAGGACATCAGGGACATGGGCTTCTCCTGGGCGACGGGGTGTTACGGGTCGGCGGGGAACGGGCAGGGTCAGGTTCAATCCCCTTCGCCGAATTTCTCTACATCGGTCTTGCAGTCGATACAATAACGGGAAAAGGGCCGAACCTCCATCCGCCTGGGGGCGATCTCCTCCTCGCAACGCAGGCAGGTACCGTACTCCCCTTGCTCGATGCGCTCCAGGGCGGCATCGATGTCGCGGATCTTCTGCCGCTGGTTTTCACTCAGGTTGAGCAGCACGTCGCGGTGGTAGGTGTTGCAGGCCATGTCGCCGATGTCGGGTACGGCGTCCTGTCCCAGTTCCCGGGAGGCCGCGGCGGCCGACTGGATCTCCTGCATCAGTGCGCGGCGCATCTGCAGCAGGCGCTCCCTGGCCTGTTTGAGCAGTTGTTCATCCATCCAGACAATCTCCTGTGGGGTCTCGAACCGAGTCAGCGGTTGTGATAGGGCTCGCGCCGCACGATGGTAAAGCCCCGATAGACCTGCTCCAGCAGCAGCAGGCGGGCCATTTGATGGGTCAGGGTGAAGGCCGACAGGGAGAGCAGCAGGTCGGCCCGCTGCTTGACCCCGCCGCTGAGGCCGTAGGCGCCGCCGATGATCAGCACCAGTTCGCCGGTCCCCTGCACCATGTGGCGCTCCAGCAGGGCGGCCAGATCCTCCGAGCGCTGCGCCTGGCCCGCCTCGTCGAGGACGATGACCCAGGCATCGGGACCGATCTTCTCCAGGAGTCTCTCCCCCTCTCGGTCGCGGATGTAGCGGGGATCGGGGTTTTTTCCGCCCCCCTTTTCCTCCTTGAGCTCCTGGATCGTCAGGGGCGCGTAGCGCCGGATGCGGCCGATGTACTCCTCGGCCCCTTCCCGCAGGTAGCTTTCCGAGAGCTTGCCGACGCAGAGCAGTCGCAGCTTCACGAAGCCTTGACCGTCAACCCCTCGCTGGGGATGGGGATTTCCGGGGCCTCGGTCCAGAGGCCGTCGAGGTCGTAGAAGGCTCGGACCGGCTCCTGGAAGATGTGGACCATGACGTCGCCGTAGTCGATGAGGACCCAGCGCCCGTCATTCATCCCCTCCACCCCGAGGGGGAGGGTGGCATGGTCTTTTTTCAGCCCCAGGTGCACGGATTCGGCTATTGCCTGCACCTGGCGGTCGGAACGGCCGGTGCCGATAACCAGGTAATCGGTGAGAGAGGAGAGCCCCTTGACTTCAAGGATGCGCAGGTCCAGAACTTTTTTGTCGAGAGCGTAGGCGGCGCACAACAGGGCGCGATCTTTAGACAGCAAGCGAAATTTACCTTTCAGGCCCCTGGTAGAAACCCTGGGCAGAGATGTAATCGGCAACGGTCGGCGGGATCAGGTAGCGGGTGGAGCGTCCCGTGGCGACCAGGTGGCGGATCTGGGTGGATGAAATGTCGAGATGGGTTTCCTCGACGAACACAACCGTCGTACCGCTGCGATGCGACAGGGTTTTTGCGCCGCAATCATAGCAGAACTCCCCCCGCATGGCAACCGGCAGCAGCTCCCGGGGGTCGCCGGAAAAGACTCCCGGGCGGGCGGCGACCACGATGTGGGTCAGGGTGAACAGCCGCGTGTAGTCGTGCCACAGGGGGAGATCGCGGAAAGAATCGAGGCCGATGATGAAATAGAACTGGTCCTGGGGGTGGCGCTCCCGCAGCAGCGCCAGCGTATCCACCGAATAGCTCTTGCCCGGGCGCTCCCCCTCGATGCTGCAGAGTTCGAACCGGGGGTGGTCGGCGATGGCCGCCTCGACCATGGCGCAGCGATGGGCGAAGCTGACCGCCTCGCCGGGGTG
Organism: uncultured Desulfuromonadales bacterium; assembly: GCA_964650955.1. Lineage (GTDB taxonomy): Bacteria > Desulfobacterota > Desulfuromonadia > Desulfuromonadales > CAZYXS01 > CAZYXS01. The sequence goes on from CAZYXS010000015.1 coordinate 26,098, forward strand.
CTTGTGAGGGGGCACACTGGCGGGCAGGAACAGCACCCGGTCGAGAGCGCAGGCCTCGCGCACCTCTTCGGCCACCCGCAGGTGGGCGAGGTGGATCGGGTTGAAGGTGCCGCCGAAGATGCCGAGATTCATAAACAGCAGAATCCAGAATCCAGAATCCAGAATCCAGAATAAGTCAGAATTCTTTGCTTCTGAATTCTGGATTCTGACTCCTGGCTTCTCGTTTTCATGGCCTTACCTGCCCCTCCCCCAGGACCACGAACTTGCGGGTGGTCAGGTCCTCCAGGCCCATGGGGCCGAAGGAGTGGAGCTTGGTGGTGGAGATGCCGATTTCGGCGCCAAGGCCGAGCTGGTTGCCGTCGGAGAAGCGGGAGGAGGCGTTGACCATGACCACGCTGGAATTCACCTCCCGCAAAAAGCGCTGGGAGTTGCCGTAGTCGCGGGTGACGATGACCTCGGTGTGCAGGGAGCCGTAGCGCTGGATGTGGGCGATGGCCTCGTCCAGATCCTCCACCACCCGCACCGCCAGAATCAGGTCGAGGAACTCCATGCCGTAGTCCTCTTCGGCGGCGGCGCTCACCTGGGGGGCGAACTCCCGGGTGACCGGGCAGCCCCGCAGTTCCACCCCGTGCTGGCGGAAGACCTCGGCGATGAAGGGGACGAAAGTCTCGGCGATGTCCTTGTGGATCAGCAGGGTCTCCATGGCGTTGCAGACCCCGGGGCGCTGAACCTTGGCGTTGACGCAGATCTTCTCCGCCACCCCGTAGTCGGCGCTGGCGTCGACGAAAGTGTGGCAGACCCCCTTGTAGTGCTTGATCACCGGGATGCGGGAGTGCTCGCTGACGAATCGGATCAGCCCCTCGCCGCCGCGGGGGATGATCAGGTCGATCTCGTCTTCGAGCTTGAGCAGTTCGGTGACGGCGTTGCGGTCGGCGGTGGTGACCACTTGCAGCGCCGCCGCCGGCAGGCTCATGCGCTGCAACTCCCCCTGCAGCACCGCGCCGATGGCGCTGTTGCTGTGCAGGGCTTCGGAGCCGCCGCGCAGGATCACGGCGTTGCCGCTTTTCAGGCAGAGCCCGGCGGCGTCGGCGGTGACGTTGGGGCGGGACTCGTAGACGATGCCGATCACCCCCAGGGGGATGCGCATGCGGCCGACCTGGATGCCGTTGGGGCGCCGCCACATGCCGGTCACCTCGCCCACCGGATCGGGGAGGGCGGCCACTTCCCGCAGGCCGTCGGCCATGGCCTGGATGCGGCTGTCATTGAGCACCAGGCGGTCGAGCATGGCCGGGGCCATCCCCTTTTCCCGGGCCGCGGCCAGGTCGAGCTCGTTGGCCTCCATCAGCCGGTTGGCTCCGGCTTCCAGGGCGTCGGCCATGCGCAGCAGCAGGCTGTTCTTCACGGCGCTGGAGAGGGTGGCGAGGATGCGCGAGGCGTATTTTGCCTGGCGGGCCAGGTGCAGCATATCGTCCCGGATGCTCATGAGCGACTCCTGTGGGAAGCGGGGCGGATCAGTCCGCCTCCTCGTCCTGATGCAGTACGAGGTTGTCCCGGTGGACCACCTCGTCTCCGTATTTATAGCCGAGAACCTCGGCGATTTCCGAAGATTTCTTCCCCATGATGCGCAGCAGTTCGGAGAGGGAGTAGCCGATCACCCCTTTGGCGAATTCCCGGCCGGAGAGGTCGCACAGCCGCACCGCGTCGCCGCGCTCGAAGCCCCCCTCGACGCCGCGGATACCGGAGGGGAGCAGGCTCTTGCCCCGGGATACCACCGCCTTGACCGCCCCCTCGTCGACGAACAGCTTCCCCCGGGGCTTTTTGCTGAAGGCGATCCAGTGCTTTTTCGAGGCCATGCGGTCGCGGGCGGGGAGGAAATAGGTTCCCAACGGTTCGCCGTCGAACAGCCGCACCAGGGTGTGGGGCTCGCGGCCGTTGACCACCACCGTGCCGACCCCGTAGAGGGCGGCACGCTTGGCCGCCTTGAGCTTGGTCGCCATGCCGCCGGTGCCGACCTGGGTGCCGCTGGCCCCCGCCATCGCCTCGATCTCCTCGGTCACAGAGTTGACTTCGGCGATGAGCTGCGCCCCCGGGTCCTTGCGGGGGTCGCGGTCGAAGAGGCCGTCGACGTCGGAGAGGATCACCAGAAGGTTGGCTTCGGCGAGGTTGGTGACCAGGGCCGAGAGGTTGTCGTTGTCGCCGAAGCGGATCTCGTCCACCACCACCGTATCGTTTTCGTTGATGATCGGGATGATGTTGTAATCGAGCAGGGTCATCAGGGTGTTGCGGGCGTTGAGGTAGCGGCGGCGGTTGGCCAGGTCGTCCCGGGTCAGCAGCACCTGCGCCACCTTGTGGCCATAGTCTGAGAAGCCGTCCTTGTAGGCCCGCATCAGCCGGCTCTGGCCGATGGCGGCGGCGGCCTGTTTCAGCGGGATGGTCTGGGGGCGGCCGACGATGCCCAGGTCCCCCTTGCCGGCGGCGACCGCCCCGGAGGAGACGATGATCACCTCGTATCCCCGCCGGCGCAGTTCATGAACGTCGCCGCACAGGGCCGCGATGGTGGTTTCGTTGAGGCCGTCCGCTTCGGCCAGCACGCCGCTGCCGACCTTGACGACCACCCGTTTCACGTAGGAAAGAAGGTTTTTGCGCATGCCTCAGATCTTCGGGGAAATAATCGGGATTTCATGAAAAACGGGTTGCATGGTACCCCTGCCGGCGGGGGTTGTCAAGGCGCCGGCTCGGTCTCTGCGTCGCCGTCGGGAACACTCTGGCGCCGTTCCTCGAGCAGGTTGCCGATGACCTGGACCAGTTCCGGCAGGCCGGCGCCGGTCACCGCCGACACGGTGAACACCCGGTAGCCCTGGGCCTCGAACCAGGGGCGCAGTTCTTCGGTCAGCTCCCGCACCTCGGTGATGTCCTGCTTGGTCAGCACCACCAGCTGGGTCTTGGCCAGCAGCTCCGGGTTGTGGCGCCCCAGTTCCCGGTTGATGGTGGCGAAGGACTCCCTGGGATCCCCCTCCTGCATGCTGGAGAGGTCGACCAGGTGCAGGAACAGGTCGGTGCGCTCCACATGGCGCAGAAAGCGGGTGCCGAGGCCGTGCCCTTCGCTTGCCCCCTCGATCAGGCCGGGGATGTCGGCCATGACGAAGCTCTTGTAACCGCCGTAGCGCACCACCCCGAGGTTGGGGACCAGGGTGGTGAAAGGGTAGTCGGCGATCTTGGGGCGGGCCGCCGACACCGACGAGATCAGGGTCGATTTGCCGGCGTTGGGCAGCCCCACCAGGCCGACATCGGCCAGCAGTTTCAGCTCCAGGCGCAGGGTGCGCTCCTCGCCGGGCATCCCCGGCTGGACGTGGCGGGGGGCGCGATTGGTGCTGGTGGCGAAGCGGGCGTTGCCACGGCCACCCATGCCTCCCTTGAGCAGCAATATCTCCTGCCCTTCGGCGACCAGGTCGGCCAGCAGTTCGCCGGTCTCGGCATCAAAGATCAGGGTGCCGGGGGGGACGCCGATCTGCAGTGACTCACCGGCCTTGCCGTGCATGTTCTTGCCCCGGCCGTGGGCGCCGCGCTCGGCCTTGTAGTGAACCTGGTAGCGGAAGTCGAGCAGGGTGGAGAGCCCCATGTCGACCCGGAACCAGACGTCGCCGCCGTTGCCGCCGTCGCCGCCGTCCGGCCCCCCCAGGGGAATGAACTTCTCGCGCCGGAAGGAGAGGCAGCCGCGACCGCCGTCGCCGGCCTTGACGTGGATTTTTACTTCATCAACGAACTTCATGGTTAAATCCCTGGGAATTCAGAATTCCGAATTCAGGAGTCAGAATGAATTGGCCGTTCTTCTGGATTCTGGATTCTGACTCCTGGATACTGTTCTTCTACCACAAAAAAGCCCGAAGTTCCCCATGGGGACCTCGGGCTTTGGGGTGGTACCGGAGCGTTGCTGGCCAGGATCAGGCAGTGTAAACGCTGACCTTCTTGCGATCCTTGTCCTTGCGCTCGAATTTCACCACGCCGTCGATCAGGGCGAACAGGGTGTAGTCCTTGCCGCAGCCGACGTTGTTGCCGGGGTGAATGGTGGTGCCGCGCTGACGGACCAGGATCGAGCCGGCGGTGACCGCCTGGCCACCAAAGCGCTTGACACCCAAGCGTTTGCCGTCGCTGTCGCGGCCGTTGCGGGAGCTGCCGACGCCTTTTTTGTGTGCCATGGGTCTTCTCCTTTAAATCTCGATGCCTTTGATTTTCAGGCGGGTGATGGGCTGACGGTGTCCATAGGCCTTGCGGTAGCCTTTGCGCCGCTTCGAGTGGAAGACCAGGACTTTCTTGTCCTTGTCCTGCTCGACGATCTGCGCCTTGACTTTCGCGCCGGGCAATAGAGGTGCTCCGATTTTAACCTCTTCTCCGCCAACCATGAGGACTTCGTTCAGCTCGATGATGTCACCCACCGCGCCTTCCAGTTTCTCGACCTTGAGCAGGTCGCCTTCGGATACTTTGTACTGCTTTCCTCCGGTTTTGATCACCGCGTACATACTGTTGTCACCTCGCTCTCGCTTCTGTTTTTATCTGGCAGTAACGGCGCACTCTAGCCGCCGTCAAGCTGTCTGTCAAGAAAAAACGCTTACCCGGGAAGGATTTCGAACTGCTCCTGGTGAAAGCCCGGGCGGGCGTTGATGGCGATCTGTTTCTGGTAGCGGTTTTCCAGCTCCTCGATGCCGTGACGCTCCTCGTCGCTGAGCAGGGCGGCGACGTCGGGATGCACCAGCAGGGTCACCCGGTAGCCGGGCAGCCCCTTGAGCTCCCGGTGCAGCTCACGGAAGATCTCGTAGGCCATGGTGGTGCGGCTCTTGATGGAGCCTTTGCCCTCGCAGTAGGGGCAGGGTTCGCAGAGGGTGCGGCCGATGCTTTCCCGCACCCGTTTGCGGGTCATCTCCACCAGGCCGAGCTCGGAGATCTTCAGGATGTTGGTCTTGGCCTTGTCGAGCTTGAGGGCTTCCTCCAGGGCCGAGTGGACCTTCTCCCGGTGGGCCTCCTTCTCCATGTCGATGAAGTCGATGATGATCAGGCCGCCGATGTTGCGCAGCCGCAGCTGGAAGGCCACCTCCTTGACCGCCTCGAGGTTGGTCTTGAGGATGGTGTCCTCCAGGTTGTGCTTGCCGACGAAGCGGCCGGTGTTGACGTCCACCGCGGTCAGCGCCTCGGTCTGCTCGATAATGATGTAGCCGCCGCTCTTGAGCCAGACCTTGCGCCCCAGGGCCCGGGCGATCTCCACCTCGAGGCCGAAGGCGTCGAAGACCGGCTCGTGGTCGCTGTAGAGCTCCACGGGGATGCCCAGATTCGGCATCACGGTGGAGATGAAATCGAGAATCTTGCGGTGCTCCCGGGGGGAGTCGACGACGATGCGGCGCACATCCTCGGTAAGGATGTCCCGCAGCACCTTGCTGGTGACGTCGAGGTCCGAGTGAATCAGGCAGGGGGCGCCGCTGCGCTCCTGGCGGCCGGCGATCTCCCGCCACAGGGCCACCAGCACATCCATGTCGGCTCGCAGGTCCGGCTCGCTCTTGCCCTCGGCGGCGGTGCGGACGATGAAGCCGGTCCCCTCCGGGCGGATCGCTTCGACGATCTGGCGCAGGCGGTTTTTCTCTTCTTCCTCCTCGATGCGCCGGGAGATCCCCACGTGGTCGACGGTCGGCATGTAGACCAGGTGGCGGCCGGGCAGGGAGATGTGGGCGGTGATGCGCGCCCCCTTGGTGCCGATGGGCTCCTTGGCCACCTGTACCAAGATTTCCTGTCCTTCCTGCAGCAGGTCCTCGATGGGCGGATAGGCCTCCCCTTCGTCGTTGCCGTTTTCCGCCAGTTTGCGGGCCTGGGCTCCTTCGATGAACTGCTCCACCGCCTCCATCTCCGACAGCACGTCGGCGACGTAGAGGAAGCCGGCCTTTTCCAGGCCGATGTCGACGAAGGCGGCCTGCATGCCGGGGAGCACCCGGATCACCCGCCCCTTGTAGATGTTCCCCACGATCCCCCGTTCCCGGTTGCGCTCGATGTAGAGCTCGGCGATGTGCCCGCTCTCCAGCAGCGCCACCCGGGTCTCGTGGGCGGTGGTGTTGACGACCAGTTCTTTGGTCATGGTGCCTCCGTGAACGATAAAAGGTGTTCGTATATGGTGAAAACCAAAATCTAAAGTCGAATAGACGGATGCTAGACAGCGTTGCCCGTATCCCGCAGTAGCGTCGCTACCTTGCGCAGGTGCAGGGGGCGCACCTGCTCCTGGCTGAGGCCGAGCAGGTAGCCGGCGAGCAGGGTCGGGCTCCCCTTGCCGAGGGTCAGGCGCAGGATCCCCTGCTCCAGCTCCACGTCCCGCACCTCCCGGCGCAGGTCGACGGTCTGGGGCTTGCCGCTCTTGAGTTTCTCCACCGTCAGCTGGTCGGCGGCAAGGAAGGCGCGGATGCGTTCGTCCAGGTCCGCCGGGATAGCTTCCGGCAGCTCGAGTTCGTAGATGACCGCCTCGGTGCTGGCCGCCGCCGAAGGGGTGCGCCAAGGGAGCGCCGCCGCCTCGAGAACGCGAAAGCCGCTGGGGAGCTGGGCGTTGAGGGCCTCGGCGGTCTGCCGGGCGGTCCAGGGCTGGTAGAGCTCCAGGTCGATGAGTTCCGCCTCGCTCTCCACCCCGGTGGGCAGGGCGTCGGGGAAGGAGATGCGGGGGGCGGGGTGGAAGCCGGCGGAAAACCGCACCGGGATGCCGGCGCGGCGCACCGCCCGGTGCACCACGGTCATGAACTCGAGGTGGGCGACGAAGCGGGCCCGGCCGTTCTTGCGCAGCCGCAGCCGCACCTTGTAGCGCTCCTCCTCGTCGGCGGGCAGCACCTGCGGCGGGCGGGGGGGCAGTTCCAGTTCGCCATGCCCGCCGACGCGCATGCGCAGCGCCTCGAAGTCGCAGACCCCGCAGCCGCTGCAGTCGCCGTCGCGACAGTCGGGGGTATAGCTCCCCGCCAGCGCCTTGCGCCGCTCGCTGAGGAAGAAGTCGCGGGTCAGGCCGCAGTCGATGTGCTGCCAGGGGAGGACTTCGGTCTCCTCCCGCTGGCGCAGGTACCAGGCCGGGTCGAGGCCGGCCTCGGCGAAGGCCTGTTGCCAGAGCTCGAAGCGGAAGTGGTCGCGCCAGCCGTCGAAGCGGCAGCCCAGGGCCTGGGCCCGCTCCAGCACCGCGCCGAGGCGTCGGTCGCCGCGGGCGAAGACCCCTTCGAGAAAGGAGAGCTGGGCCTCGTGCCACTTGAGGCGCAGTTTCTTCTGCCGCAGGCCGTCACGCAGCAGCTGCTGGCGGCGCAGGGTCTCCTCGATGCCGATCTGCGCCTCCCACTGAAAGGGGGTATGGGCCTTGGGGACGAAGGTGGAGACGGAGACGTTGACGTCGGCCCCCCCTTCGGTCCCCTTGCCGGTCCGCTTGACCCGGGCGGCGAGATCGACGATGGCCTGCAGGTCGGCATCGGTTTCGGTGGGCAGGCCCATCATGAAATAGAGCTTGAGGATGCGCCAGCCCAGGGCGAAGGCGCTGCGGCTGGTCTCGAGCAGGTCTTCCTCGCTGATCCCCTTGTTGATCAGCTCCCGCAGCCGCTCGCTCCCCGCCTCGGGGGCGAGGGTGAAGCCGGTCTTGCGCACCTTCTTGATCTCTTCCATCAGCTCGGGGGTGAGGGAGCCGACCCGCAGGCTGGGGAAGGAGACCGCCACCTTCTCTTCGGCGTAGCGGCGCATCAGGTTTTTCAGCAGCGGCTCGATGCAGCTGTAGTCGCCGGTGGAGAGGGAGAGCAGCGAGACCTCCTCGTAGCCCGAGTGCTGCAGCGACTCCTCGATGATGTCGGCGATGCGCTGGGGGCTGCGCTCCCGCACCGGCCGGTAGATGTAGCCGGCCTGGCAGAAACGGCAGCCGCGGGTGCAGCCGCGGGCGATCTCCACGGCCACCCGGTCGTGCACCGTGTTCATGAAGGGGACAATCGGTGCGGTCGGATAGGCGGCAGCGTCGAGATCGGCCAGAAACCGCCGCCGCACCGAGTCGTGCCCCGGCAGCAGGGGGCGGATGGCCTGCAGGCGGCCGTCGGCCTGGTAGTCCACGGCGAACAGGGCCGGCACGTAGATCCCCTCGATGGCGGCCAGGCGCCGGTAGAGGGCGGCGCGGTCCTCGCCGGCGGCGCGGCTGGCCCGCAGCGCGGCGCACAGCTCCACCACCGCCTCCTCGCCGTCGCCGATCACCGCGCAGTCGATGAAGTCGGCCAGGGGCTCGGGATTGAAGGCGCAGGGGCCGCCGACCACGATCAGCGGCGCGTCGGCGCTCCGCTGCTCCCGGCGCAGGGGAATGCCGGCGAGCTGCAGCATGTTGAGGATGTTGCTGTAGGAGAGCTCGTACTGCAGGGTGAAGCCGATCAGGTCGAAATCGGCCAGGGGGAGGCGGCTCTCCAGGGAGGTCAGGGGGGTGCCGCTGGCCCGCAGGTGCTCCTCGAGATCGGGCCAGGGGGCGTAGGCGCGCTCGGCGGCGATGCCGTCGCAGCCGTTGAGGATGTGGTAGAGAATGGCGAAGCCGAGATGGCTCATGCCGATCTCGTAGACGTCGGGGAAGGCCAGGGCGACCCGCAGTTCGACCTGGGCCGGATCTTTATGAATGCTCCCCAGTTCCCCGCCGAGATAGCGCGAGGGGCGGTTGACCTGGGGCAGAACCTGCTCGATGGACATGGATTTTCCTGCAGAAGCAATGGGTTTCACAAAAGGCACAGCATAGCACGGGGGAAGGCTGGCCGACAAGAGGCTTTGCTGGCAGACGAGTGTCAAAGCAGGTCGGTGGGGGGGGAGGGTGGAGGTCGGCGGAGAGGGGTTGGGCAGTGGGCTTGTGTCTCGGGCAATTTTCTCAAAGCCACAAGCCCGGCCTGTTTGCGCCGGGCTTGTGGCTTTTTCCAGTGCCCTTAAACTGCCTGCTTCCAGTGCGCTGCCAGAAGAGTTTGAACGTCGTCGGGGCGGTTTTGGACTGCTTGCTCCCAGGTCAGGCCGGACTGGGTAGAGAAAGCCGCCATGGCCTGGATCAGGCTTTCGACCTGGGTGTTGAGGAGTCGGGTGCCATTGGCAGACTGCAGAATTTCGGTCTGGTAGGCTGCCCCCGAATACCAGCTTCTTACCGTCAGACTGTCGGTTGAGCCGGCGATGCCAATTTTCAAATCGCTCCCTGTGCGGCTGAAAATCAGGTCGAGGGGGTTGGTGGAGAACTCGACCGTGTCGGAGTTGCCGGTGGTGGAGTCGTTATCGGTCACCGAATCGATGCCACTCCCACGGCCGAAGAGGTAGCGGTCGTTGCCGGTTCCGCCGTTGAGGGTGTCGTTGCCGGCACCGCCGTCGAGGGTGTCATTGCCGGCGCCACCATTGAGGATGTCGTCGCCGGCTTCGCCAAATAGGAAGTCATCGCCGGAGTTGCCATTCAGGGTGTCGTTTCCGGCGCCGCCGTAAAGGAAGTCCTTGGTGCTGGTGCCGGTCAGTGTGTCGTTGGCGGCGGTGCCGTAGATGTTGTAGCCAAGCGCCTCGATGTTGGCCTTGGTCCAGACCGTGCCGTCGGCGAATTCGAACCGCTCGACCTGGTACCAGCTGTGGGAGAACCAGTTCTGGATGGCGAGGGTTTCGCCGCTGGACTTGATCACCACTCGCAGATGATCACCCGAGCGCACCCAGTCGATATCCTGGGGCTTCAGTCCGGGGCCGAACACCACGGTATCGCTGTTGCCGGTGGTGGAGTCGTAGTCGGTCAGGGTGTCGTTGCCGCTGCCCAGGCC
>CAZYXS010000016.1:0-11320 GCA_964650955.1 uncultured Desulfuromonadales bacterium
GTGCGGCCAGCCGGCGGTCTATCGGGCAACGCTGTGCCCGGCGTGTCGGCAGTGCAGGCCGCGGCGGCCCGCCTGGGGGCGCCGTTGATGCACGACTTCGCCGTCATTTCCCTCTCCGACCTGCTCACTCCCTGGGAGCTGATCCGCCGCCGGCTGCTGGCCGCCGGGGCAGCGGATTTCGTCGTCGCCCTTTACAATCCCCGCAGCAAAGGGCGCCAGACCCAGCTGGAGGAGGCGCGGCAGCTGCTGCTGCGTCACCGCGCACCGGACACTCCGGTGGGGATCGTCCGCAACGCCTGCCGTCCCGGTGAATCGGTGGTGGTCACCGACCTCGCCGGACTCGGCGATCAGGCGGTGGACATGCTGTCGCTGGTGATCGTCGGCAACAGCTCCACCCGGGTGGATAACCGAGGGCGGATGCTGACCCCCCGGGGGTATGCGGGGAAATATTTTGCGGGCAGAATCCAGGAGTCAGAATCCAGGAGTCAGGAGAAAACCCTGGCCAAGGCCCTGTTCGTCGGCGGCACCGGGAGCGATGTCGGCAAAAGCGTCATCGCCGCCGGGCTCTGCCGGCTGCTGCGGCGCCGGGGTTACGCCGTGGCCCCTTTCAAGGCGCAGAACATGGCGCTGAACTCGGCGGTGACCGCCGACGGCGGCGAGATCGGCCGGGCCCAGGCGCTGCAGGCGGCGGCCTGCGGCCTCCCCCCCCACACCGACATGAACCCGATCCTGCTCAAGCCCAACTCGGAAACGGGCTCCCAGGTGGTCATCCAGGGGCGGCCGGTGGGGAACATGGGGGTGCGGGAGTACCATGCCTTCAAGGAACAGGCCTTCGTCAAGGTGGAGGAGTCCTTCGCCCGCCTCGCCGCCGCCCACGACCTGGTGGTGCTGGAGGGGGCGGGGAGCATCGCCGAGGTCAACCTGCGCGCCCAGGATCTCACCAACCTGCGGGCGGCGAAGCTGGCCGGGGCCCCGGTATTGCTGGTGGCCGACATCGACCGCGGCGGGGTGTTCGCCGCCATCGTCGGCACCCTGGAGTTGCTGCTGCCCGAGGAGCGGGCACAGGTGGCCGGGGTGATCATCAACAAGTTCCGCGGTGACCTGGCCCTGCTGGAGCCGGGCATCCGGGAGGTCGAGGCCCGCACCGGCGTGCCGGTGCTCGGGGTGGTCCCCTATCTGACGTTGCGGTTGCCCGAGGAGGACTCCCTGGGCCTGGCCCGCAAGCAGGCCGCCCCGGCCGCCGGCGGGCTGCGCATCGGCGTGCTGAAGCTGGCCCGGCTCTCCAACTACACCGATTTCGATCCCCTGGAGCGGGAACCGGGAGTGGAACTGGTCTACCTCGAGGCGCCGGAGCAGATCGCCGGTCTCGACCTGCTGATCCTCCCCGGTACCAAGAGCACCGTGGCCGACCTGGAGCTGCTGCGGCAGCAGGGTTTCGTCCGTGCCATCCACGATTTCCATGCCGCCGGCGGCTGGATCGTCGGCATCTGCGGTGGTTTTCAGATGCTCGGCAAGCGCATCGTCGACCCCCACGGCGTGGAATCCACCCGCCTGGAGGTGGAGGGGCTCGGCCTGCTCGACGCCGAAACCGCCATGCTCGAATTCAAGCAGACCCACGAGGCCGACGGCCTCCTGCTGGAGGCCGCTGCCGACACCCCCCTGGCCGGTGCCGAAGGGGTCAGCGGCTACGAAATCCACATGGGGGAGACCACCCTCGGCCCCCTGGCCCGGCCGCTGCTGCGCCTGGCCCGCCGGGGGCTGCGGGGGGCCGAGCTGCAGGACGGCGCCGTCTCCCCCGACGGCCGGGTCTGGGGTACCTATCTGCACGGCCTGTTCGATGCTCCCGGGGTGCGTCGGGTACTGTTGACGGCTTTGCGCCAGCGACGGGGGCTGGAGGCGCCGACGGCCGCACCCGCCCTATCCCTCGACGGCGAACTCGACCGCCTCGCCGACCACCTGGCGGCCCATCTCGACCTGGAAGCGGTCTTCTCCCGGCTGGTTCCGCCGCAGGAGCGCCCCGCATGAGCCCGGAACTGCTGATCCTCTGCGCTTTCGGACTCGACCTGCTGCTGGGGGACCCCCGCCGCCTGCCCCATCCGGTGGTCTACATCGGCGACCTGATCACCCGCCTCGAGGTCCCGCTGGCGGGGCTGCTGCGCAACCGCCGCCTGGCCGGTATCCTGCTGACCACCCTGACCCTGGCCATCACCGGCGCCGTCGCCTGGCTGGTGCTGTTCCTGGCCGCCCAGGTCCATCCCCTGTGCTATGTCCTGGTCTGGGTCTGGCTGGCCTACACCACCCTGGCGCTACGCTCCCTGCACCGGGAGAGCCGGGAGGTGATCAAGTGGGTCAAGGCCGGGGATCTCACCGAGGCGCGGCGGGCCCTGTCGCTGATCGTCGGTCGCGATACCTCCAGGCTCGATGAAGAGGGGGTGATCCGGGCCTGCCTGGAAACGGTGGCCGAGAACACTTCCGACGGCGTGGTCGCCCCCCTGTTCTATCTCAGCCTCGGCGGTCCGGTGGGGGCGCTGCTGTACAAGGCGGCCAGCACCCTCGATTCCATGGTCGGTTACCGCAACGACCGCTACCGGGAGCTGGGTTGGGCCTCGGCCCGTCTCGACGACCTGCTCAACCTGATCCCCGCCCGTCTCACCGGCCTGCTGATGGTGCTGGCGGCCTTCCCCCTGGGGCTCAACCCCTGGTCGGCGCTGAAGATTTTGCTGCGGGATGCCCGCAAGCCCAGCAGCCCCAATGCCGGATTCCCCGAAGCGGCCGCCGCCGGAGCCCTGGGGGTGCAGTTTGGCGGGCCGGCGGTCTATTTCGGCAAGCTGGTGGACAAGCCGACCCTCGGCGACCCTGCCCGGCCGGTCACCGTCCGCACCTACAGCCAGATGGTGGGGCTGCTCTACCTGAGCTCCCTGCTGGCCCTGCTGCTCTGCCTGTTCCTGGCCAGGGGGCTGCGATGAATCGCTTCGAACATGGCGGGGGGGTGCATCGCGCCGCCCGGGAGACGGGACTCCCCCTGGAGGCGATCCTGGATTTCTCCGCCAGCATCAATCCCCTGGGGATGCCCCCGGCGGTGGCCGCCGCGGCCCGCAAAGGCCTCGAGGAATCGCTGCACTATCCCGAGGTCGACGCCGCCAGTCTCCGCCAGGCCCTGGCCGTTTTTCACCGCCTGCCGGCCGATTGCATCCTGCCCGGCAACGGCTCCACCGAACTGCTCTACCTCTTTCCCAGGGTGCTGCGCCCCCGGCGGGCGCTGCTGGTCACCCCGGCCTTCAGCGAATACGAGCGGGCCCTGTCCCAGGCCGGAACCCGGCTCGACTTCTTCCCCCTGCGCCCGGAGGAGGATTTCCGTTTCGACCTCGGCCGGCTGCTGCGCCGGGTCGAAGGCGACACCGACCTGGTGCTGCTGGCCAACCCCGGCAATCCCACCGGCGCCCTGGTGCCGCCGGAGCAGATCGAGGCCCTGGCCCGGGCCCTGCGGGAACAGGCCCTGCTGGCGGTGGACGAGGCCTTCATCGACTTCTGCCCGCGGCAGTCGGTCACCGAACGGGTCGGCGACCACGCCAATCTTTACGTGTTCCGCTCCCTGACCAAGTTCTACGCCATCCCCGGTCTGCGTGCCGGCTACCTCGCCGGCCCTGCCCGGGGGATCGCCCGCCTGGCCGAACTGCAGCCCCCCTGGCCCCTTTCCACCCCGGCTTTGGCGGCGGCGCTGGCCTGCCTGGAGCAGGCGGCGTTCCGCGCCGAGACCCTGGCCGCCATACCGCAGCTGCGCCAGGAGTTGGCGCTGGGGTTGGCGGAGCTGGGGCTGCGGGTCTTCCCCAGCGAGGCCAATTACCTGCTGGCCCGCCTCGAGGATCCGGGCCTGAGCGCCGCCGCCCTGGCGGCGCGGCTGCGGCCCCAGGGGATGCTGATCCGCGACTGCGCCAGCTTCCCCCCCCTGGACGGCCGCTACCTGCGGCTGGCAGTGCGCGGTGCGGAGGACAACCGCCGACTGCTGGCGGCCCTGAAGACGGCCCTGTGAGCAGCCAGCCAGAGGCACCGCGTGGATCTTGAAATATCTGATGGCAAAGGACCCGGATTTTAGGGTATGAATTCTCCGTGTCTCTGTGTCTCCGCGGCCAAATGATTTTCAGGATGTGACCAAATGAACATGAACAACCTCACCATCATCGAGCGCTTCCGCGAAAACGAGGAACTGGCCCGCAAGTTCCACGAGGTGGAAATCAGCATCCTGTCGATCTTCCACTTCGGCGACCTGTTCGAGGTGCTGCTGGCGCAGATCAGCGAGAGCTTCAGCATCCCCTTCGTCTGGATCTCCCTGGTCGAGGAGAGCGAGGTCTCCTCCCTGGTCAAGGAGGTCAAGCGCTCCCAGACCCTGCGGGACCAACTCAACCGCATCGACCGGGCCGCCCTGCTGGAGCTGACCGAAGGACGCAACACGCCGCTGCTGGTCAACGGCGACCTGCGCCGCTATTTCCGCCTGTTCCCCGCCGAGCGCCGCTTCGTCATCCGCTCCCTGGCCCTGGTTCCCCTCTATCTCAACGGCGAACTGATCGGCAGCCTCAACTGCGCCGACGCCTCCCCCGACCGCTATCGCCCGGGGCTGAACACGGTGTTCCTGGAACGGTTGGCGGTCAAGGTCTCCATCTGTCTTGCCAACGTCACCGCCCACGAGCGACTGCGGGTGCTGGCCCACCACGACTCCCTCACCGGCCTCTACAACCGCCGGGCACTGGAAGAAGGTCTGAAGCGGGAACTCGGCCGGGTGCGCCGCTACGCCGGTCTGCTCAGCCTGGTGTTTCTCGACCTGGACGACTTCAAGCTGGTCAATGACAACTTCGGCCATGACGCCGGCGACCGGGTGCTGGTGCAACTCGCCAAGGTGCTGCAGGCCATGACCCGGGAGGCCGACCTGGTGGCCCGGCTGGCGGGGGACGAGTTCGTGCTGGTGCTCCCCGAAACCCTCCCCGACAATGCCCGGCGGCTGATGCAGCGGATCCAGCGCCGGCTCTGCAACGAACCGGTGGTGGAGGCGGAGGAGCAGATCGTCATCGGCTTGAGTTACGGCGTCGCTTCGACCCTCGACGGTGACTTCGAGGACCCCGCCCCGCTGCTCAAGCTGGCTGACGAGCGGCTCTACCAGTTCAAGCGCGACCGCAAGACCGGCCCCTGCGGTGGCCCCGCCCATTGACAGCGGGGCGGGATTAAGTTATTAAATGTCCGTCTTTTTTCGACGCCCCGTCCAAGCGGAGGCGTCCCCCTGGGCCGAACCCGGTCGCCCGGCTGCCAATGTGGCGGCGGGCGGCTTTTTTCGTGATGCGTTTTGCGAGGTTTTTTCGATGTTGTCCCTGCTCAGTCGTTATTCCCTGGTAAGAATTCTCCCCCTGCCGCTGCTGGTTCTGTTGGCCGGCTGTCTGCCCGGCGGCCTGCTGCCCGGCGGCTCTGCGCCGCCGCCGACCCCGCCCGCGGTCACCACGCCGGCCCCCACCCCCATGGTCCGCCCCGCCCGGGTGGCGGTGGTGCTCGGGGCCGGGGCCTCCCGGGGCTTCGCCCACGTCGGCGTGCTCAAGGTGCTGGAAGGGAGCAAGGTGCCTATCCACATGGTGGTCGGCACCAGCGCCGGCAGTTTCGTCGGCAGCCTCTACGCCTACGGTTACAGCGCCTTCGAACTGCAGAAGCTGGCCCTTGGCTTGCAGAAGAGCGACCTGGTCGACATGAGCCTGCCCGACAACGGCTTCGTGCGGGGAGAGAAACTCGAATCCTTCGTCAACAACGCGGTGAAGAACACCCCCATCGATCGGCTCAAGATCCCCTTCTTCGCCGTGGCCACCAATATCCAGTCGGGGCAGGAGGTGGTCTTCGCCAAGGGGAACACCGGCCAGGCGGTGCGCTCGAGCTGCTCCATCCCCGGGGTGTTCCGGCCGCCGCTGATCGGGGACGCCATGTACGTGGATGGCGGCGTGGTCAGCCCGGTGGCGGTGGACGCCGCCCGCGCCAAGGGGGCCGACCTGGTCATCGCCGTGGATATCTCCGCCGATTTCGACATTCGGCGGCCGGTGGGGACGGTGGACACCATCCTGCAGTCGGTCAATATCATGTACGCTCAGATTTCCGCTCAGCAACTGACCCGGGCCGACGTGGTGATCCGCCCCAAGGTCGGCCACATCGGCTCGGCGGCCTTCGACCTGCGCCACGAGGCGATTCTCGAGGGAGAGAAGGCCACCCTCGAGGTACTCCCCCAGATCCAGGCGGCGCTGGACAAGCTGCGCCAGCAGGGACGGCTCTGAGTGGCAGCGGCAGACCGAAAACTTCCCTGGGTTTCCGGCACCACCCCTTTGATGCTGGCGCCGATGCAGGGGATCACCAACCGCGCCCTGCGCGCGCTTTACATCGAGCAGGTGCGGCCGGAGGTAGTCTTCACCGAGTTCATGCGCATCGCCCGGGATTCCCGCCAGGTGCTCACCGCCAGCGACCGGGCCGAGGCCGGAGCCGGCTGCGCGGTGCCGCTGGTGGTGCAGCTGATCGGGCCGGCCTCCGACAACCTGGTGGCGGCGGCCCGCGCCGCCCAGGAGCAGGGAGCGCAACATCTGAACCTGAACATGGGCTGTCCCTTCGGCCGGCTCTCCAGTTCGCTCTCCGGCGGGGGGATGCTCAAGGTCCCCGAGGTGCTGCCGGAACTGCTGGGAAAGCTGCGGCAAACGGTGCAAGGGAGCTTCTCCGTCAAGCTGCGCGCCGGCTTCGGCGACCCGCGCCAGGTCTTCTCCCTGCTGCCGCTGTTCGAGGAGGTCGGGGTCGACTTCCTGATCCTGCACCCCCGCACCGTGGCGCAGAAATACCAGGGGCGGGCCGACCATGACCTGACCGCCGAGGTGGTGCGGTCCACCTCCCTGCCGGTGATCGCCAACGGCGACGTCACCAGCGCCGCCGAGGGACGCCGGGTGCTGGAGGGGACCGGGGCCGCCGGCTTGATGCTCGGGCGCGGCGCCATCGCCGACCCCTGGCTGTTCCAGCGCATCCGCGGCCAGGCCCCGGTCGAGCCGACGCCGCAGCAGCGCCTGCGGGAGCTTTCCGCCTTCCTCCTCGACCTGCACCAGCGCTACCAGCAGTTGTTCTGCGGCGGTACCCAGATCCTCTACAAGCTCAAGGAAGTCCTCGCCTTCACCGGCGCCGACCCGGCCCTCAAGGAGCCGGTGGCCCGTCTGCGCCGCGCCAAGAGCCTGGAGGCCTTCCTCGACCAGACCCGCCAGCTGCCCGCCGCCTGATCCCACCAAATAGCTATCTGTTAATTTGCACCCCTCATCCTGGCCCTCTCCCTCAGGGAGAGGGGACGGTATTTTGCGGTGGCAGAAGATTGCAGCTATTTAGAAATATTCTTGACATGGCGCTGTCTACAGAATATCGTTCTGTTTAAGGAGCGATATTCAGAATGATAGACGACATCAGCCTGACAATTCTGGAGATTCTTCAGGACAAAGCCCGGGTTCCCAACGCCGAGGTCGCCCGCCAGGTGGGTATGGCCCCTTCGGCGGTGCTGGAGCGCATCCGCAAGCTCGAATCCCAGGGGATCATCGAGGGGTACGAGGTGCGCCTCAATCCCCGCCATTTCGGCCTGCGCCAGGCGGTCTTTCTGCGGGTCAGCGCCGAGGAGCCCGACGGCGGCCAGGCGGTGGGAGAGGCCCTGGCGGCCCTGCCGGAAGTGCAGGAGGTGCATCAGGTTTCCTGCGACGACGGTTACCTGGTCAAGCTGCGGGTGGCCGACTGCGAGGAACTCGGCCGGGTGCTGCGGCAGAAGATCCGCACCATCCCCGGGGTGCGGGAGGTGCGCAGCAGCGTGGTGCTCTCCACCCTCAAGGAGACCTTCCGCATTCCCCTCGATTCCCCCGACCCCTCCATCCCCCCAGCCGAATAAAGCGTTTCCCATAGAACCCCAAACCAGGAGAGACCGACCATGCCCATGTCCGAAGCCTTCCAGCAGCGCCTGCTCCCCAAGGTCAATGAGATCGCCGCCCATTACGGCACCCCCTTCCACATCTATGACGAGGCCGGCATTCTCGAGACCGGCGAGCGGCTGAGAAAAGCCTTCGCCGGCATCCCCGGCTTCCAGGAATACTTCGCCGTCAAGGCGCTGCCCAACCGCCGCATTCAGCAGCTGATGAAGCAGATGGGCTTCGGCTTCGACTGCAGCTCCATCCCCGAGCTGATCCTCGCCCGCCAGGTCGGCGCCAGCGGCGAGGAGATCATGTTCACCTCCAACAACACCAGCCAGGAGGAGTTCGAGTTCGCGGCCCAGGACGGCGGCTGCATCCTCAACCTCGACGACATCTCCCTGATCGCCAAGGTGCCGGTTTTCCCCGAGCTGATCTGCTTCCGCTACAACCCGGGGCCGCGCCGCACCGGCAACATCATCATCGGCAACCCGGTGGAAGCCAAGTACGGCGTTACCCACGAGCAGGTGGTGGAAGCCTATCGGATGGCCCGGGAGCGGGGGGCCAAGCGCTTCGGCCTGCACACCATGGTCGCCTCCAACGAGCGGGACTACACCTACATGGTGGAGACCGCCCGCATGGTCCTCTCCCTCGCCGAGCTGGTGGAGCAGGAGCTGGGGATCAAGTTCGAGTTCGTCAACATCGGCGGCGGTTTCGGCATTCCTTATCGCCCCAGTGACAAGGGTCTCGACCTCGAGCGCATGGGGGTGGAGATCACCGAGCTGTTCGACGCCTTCCGCGCCAAGCACGGCTGGTCCCCCCGCATGGTCATGGAGAGCGGCCGCTTCATGACCGGCCCCCACGGCTGCCTGGTGACCACCGCCATCAACCACAAGGACACCTACCGCAAGTACATCGGCGTCGATGCCTGCATGTCTTCGTTGATGCGCCCGGCCCTCTACGACGCCTATCACCACATCACCGTGGTCGGCAAGGAGCACCCCCGCAAGACCGAGGTCTACGACGTAGTCGGCTCACTGTGCGAGAACAACGACAAGTTCGCCGTGCAGCGGGAACTGCCGGTGATCGACGAGGGGGATTTGCTGCTGATCCACGACAGCGGCGCCCACGGCCACGCCATGGGCTTCCAGTACAACGGCCGGCTGCGCCCCAAGGAGCTGCTGCTGCGCACCGACGGCAGCGTCGAGCTGATCCGCCGCGCCGAGACGGTGGAGGATTACTTCGTCACCTACAACTTCGAGCAGGATGTGTTCAAAGCCTGATCCGATCGACAGAACGGAAAAAGGCCCGCAGCGCTGCGGGCCTTTTTCCGTTCTGGATAAGAAGATGGGGCTAGAGCAGGCTCTTGGCCAGCCAGAACAGCCCCATGCCGACCAGCACCGTTCCCCCGAGGGAGCGGGTCTTGAGGGCGAAGAACAGGGTGGGAATGGCGGCGAGCAACTCTGGCTTGCCGAGTTGCAGGGCGCGGGTGGCGCCGTCGGCCAGCAGGATCGGGGCAAGCAGGGCACTGAGGATGGCCACCGGGATCAGGCTCAGCCAGTCCACCAGCCACTCCGGCAGGCGGCGCTGGGCCAGGGCGAAAAGGGGGAGCCAGCGGGGCAGATAGGTCACCAGCCCCATCCCCAGAAGCAGCAGCAGATAATCGGGAAAACTCATCGCTCCCCCTTGAGCCGCGCATAGCGTCGCTTGAGCAGGAACCCCACCGTCGCCGCCCCCATGGAGGCGACCACCACGTAGGAATCCCCCGGCACCCACCGGTACCATCCCGTTGCCAGCAGCGCCGCCACCAGGGCTGTGACCACGTAGATCCGCCCCTGCAGTTGGAACACCAGCAGGCACAGGAACATGGCCGGCAGGGCGAAGTCGATGCCGTAGGCCCCCACCGGAATGAAGGCGCCGGCGAAGCCCCCCGCCACCGTGGCGGTGATCCAGGCCAGGTTGGCGGTTTGGTTGACCACCAGGGCGCTGCGTTTATCCCAATCCCCCTGGCGAAAGCGTGTCATGTTGACGGCGAAGCTCTCGTCGGTAACGCCGTAGGCGAACAGGGAGAGAAACCCGCGATGCACCTTGTGCAGGTAGACCGCCAGGGCCGAGCTCATGAGGAAGTGGCGGAAATTGACGACGAAGGTGGTGGTTACGATCGCCTCCGGGGAGGAGCCGGCCGCCAGCATCGCCACGGCGATGAACTGGGCGCTGCCGGCGAAGACCAGCACCGACATCAGGCCGATCCACCAGGGGCCCAGCCCCGCCTGGTTGGCCAGCACCCCCAGGGCCAGGCCAAGGGGGAAATAGCCCAGGCAGATGGGCCATGCGGCGGCCAACCCGGGGCGCAGCCAGTGGGTGGGTGGTGGTGGCGCTGCGATCATTTACCCTCCCTTTTGCTCGCAAACCGACCGGCCAGCAGTACCCCGCCCAGAATCAGCACTGCACCGCCGGTGATGGCGGGGGTCAGCGGTTCGCCCAGGGCGAGGATTCCGGAGATGACGCCGATCAGGGGCAGGCCGTAGAGGAGGTTGTTGGAGGCGGTCACGCCGAGGACCGGAATGGCCTGGTTCCAGAAGTGATAGCCGAGGGCCGAACAGAAGATACCGAGGAAGGCCACGCCCCCCCAGGCCGCAAGCGAGGGGCAGGGGAAGGGGGCCAGAGCGTATTCGAGCAGGGCGCCGGGGAGCAGGGTCAGGCAGCCGACCAGCATGATCTGATAAGTGAGCAGGAGATTGGGGTAGCGGTGTACCAGCCGCTCGGCGAGGAAGGTGTACCAGACCCAGGCCGCCACCGCGCCGAGCATCAGGCTGTCCCCCAGCAGACTGGCCCCGCCGCCACCGTCGCGGCCGAAGATCAGCAGTACGCCGGCCAGGGAAATCAGCATTCCCGCCACCACCGGCAGCGAGGGGCGCCGGCGCCGCTTCAGGGCATCGGCCAGTTCCGTGGCGAGGGGGATGATGGCGATCAGCAGGGCGCCGTGGCTGGCCGTGGTGTATTTGAGGCCGAAGTTTTCGAAGCCGAAATAGAGGGTGACGCCGACGAAGCCGAACAGGAACACCGCCAACCGGTCACCCCGGGCGATGGGGACCTGCCGGCGCAGTTCCCTGGTCATAGGCCAGAGCACCAGGGTGGCGAGGGCAAACCGCAGAAAGGCGAGGCTCAGCGGTGGCAGTTCCGTCACCGTGGCACGGGTCACGGCGAAGGAAACGCCCCAGAAGAACACCACTGCCAGGGCCAGCAGTAAAGAGGGCCAGTATCCCGGGCGGGATGCTGCGGAGGCGGCCGGCGCGAGCGATTCGGATTCCATCATCAAATAGCTACCATAGAGAACGGCCAAAGGGCGCTCAGCAGCGCCCTTTGGCCATGGAATTTTCAGCCCT
>CAZYXS010000016.1:11342-33791 GCA_964650955.1 uncultured Desulfuromonadales bacterium
AGAGCACCTGGCTGAGGAACAGCTTGGTCCGTTCTTCCCTGGGGGCGGTGAAGAAATGCTCCGGCGTCCCTTCCTCGACGACTTTCCCCTGGTCCATGAACATGACCCGGTCGGCCACTTCCCGGGCGAAGCCCATTTCGTGGGTGACTACCACCATGGTCATCCCCTCACGGGCCAACTGCTTCATGACGTCGAGGACCTCGCCCACCATCTCGGGGTCGAGGGCGCTGGTCGGTTCGTCGAAGAGCATCACCTTCGGGTCCATGGCCAGGGCACGGGCGATGGCCACCCGCTGCTGCTGGCCGCCGGAAAGGCGGGAAGGGTACTCGGACTCCTTCTGCGAAATGCCCACCTTCTGCAGCAACGCCCGCCCCTTGGCCTCGGCCTCGGCCCGCTCCCGCCCCCGCACCACCATCTGCGCCAGGGTGAGGTTTTCCAGCACCGTCTTGTGGGGGAAAAGGTTGAACTGCTGGAACACCATGCCGACCTCCCGCCGCACCTTGTTGATGTCGGTTTTGCGGTCGGCGAGATCCATGCCGTCGATGACGATATGGCCGGCATCGAAGCTTTCCAGGCCGTTGAGACAGCGCAGGAAGGTCGATTTGCCCGAGCCCGAGGGGCCGATGACCACCACCACTTCCGCCTTGGCGATGTCGGTGGAGACGTTGTCCACGGCGCGAACCTCTTCGCCGCGCCCGCGGAAGACTTTTTCCAGGTTTCTGACCTTAATCACTGATAGCGAGCCTCCGCTCCATCCAGAAAATCACCTGAGAGAGGACCGAAGTCACCGCCAGGTAGAGAGCCGCCACCACGAACCAGACCTCGAAAGTGGCGAAGGACGAGGTGACCACTTCGCGGCCGCTTTTGGTCAGGTCGGTGATGGCGATGACCGACACCAGGGAAGAATCCTTGATCAGGCTGATGAACTGCCCCGCCAGCGGCGGCAGGGTGCGCTTGAAAGCCTGCGGCAGGATGATGTGGCGCATCGCCTGAGAGACGGTCATGCCGAGGGAGCGGGCCGCCTCCATCTGGCCGCGGGGAATGGACTGGATGCCGGCGCGGACGATCTCCGCCACGTAGGCGCCGGCGAAGATCCCCAGGGCGCCGACCCCGGCCACCATCCGGTCGAGGTTGAGTACCGTGCCGATGAAGAAATAGAAGATGAAGATCTGCACCAGCAGCGGTGTGCCGCGGATCAGTTCGACATACAGGATCGCCCCGCCGCGCAGCGCCGGGTTTTTGGCCACCCGGCAAAGACCCGTGACCAGCCCCAGCAACAGCCCCAGAATGCCCGCGAGGAAAGAAATCCAGATGGTGACCCAGAGCCCCTCGAGCAGGGGGCCGACGTGCCAGCCCCGGGTGAAGCCGATGGTGTCACCTTCGAAAAGTTCCTCCTCGAGTTGAACAGCGAGGGAGTCGCTGTCGACCAGTATAATAACCTGGTAGCCGTTCTCCTCGGTGAATTCCACCTGGGTCTGCGAACCCCTGGGGGAGAGTCCGGTCACCCGACCGTCCGCGGGAGCCTTGTGCAGGTCCTCGGCCTTATAGAAGAAATACTGGGGGACCCGCTGCCAGCGCCAGGTGTAGTCGATGCGCGTGGTCGCGCCCCACATCCCCGCCGCCAGCAGCAGCAGGACGAAAGCCAGCAGCAGTTTCCAGAGCAGGTCCTTGGTAGAAGCTTTCAACGTCGTAACTTTCCGGCAAAGCCCAGGCCGCATCCTGTTACGGCTTGGGGACGGGCGAAACACTGGCGGGATTTCCCGGCCTCCTCGAGGAGGCTGGGAAATCCCGCCAGTGTCAATCGATTAAGCTGAACGTTACTGCAGTTCCTTCAGCCAGGTATCTTCCTTGAACCACTTCTTGTAGATCTTGTCGTAGCTGCCGTCGGCCTTGAGCTCCTTGAGGAAAGTGTTGAGCCAAGCGACGAATTCGGGATTGCCCTTGCGCACCGCCCAGCCCAGAGGCTCGTCGGTGAAGGGCTGGTCGAGAAACGCCAGCTTGCCCTGGCCTTTCTGGGCAAAGGCGACGGCGTTGTAGGGGGAGTCGTAAATGAAGGCGTCGATCTTGCCGTTGACCACCTCCATCACCCCTTCCTGCTCGGTTTCATAGGAGAAGTAGGTCGCCTTGGGGATGTGCTGTTTGGTGGCGATATCGCCGGTGGTGCCGAGCTTGGAAGCGATCTTGTACTTGGGGTCGTTGAGATCCTTGTAGCTCTTCACGGTTTTGGCCAGTTCCTTGCGGATCAGGACCGTCTGCCCGACCACGATGTAGGGGTCGGAGAAGTCGATGGCCTTGGCCCGCTCCTCGGTGATGGTCATGCCACTCATGATGATGTCGAACTTGTTGGTGATCAGCGAGGGGATGATGCCGTCCCAGGCGGTGCTCACCAGTTCCAGTTTCACGCCGAGGGCTTTGGCCATGCGTTTGGCCACGTCGACGTCGAAGCCGATGATTTCACCCTTCTTGTTGGTCAGTTCGAAGGGCATGTAGCCGGGCTCCATGCCGACGCGCAGCACACCGCGTTTGCGGATGTCGTCGAGGGTGTCGGCCAGCAGGGTGGCGGGGAGGGCCGCGCACAGGGTCATCAGGGCAAGCAGCAGAACCAGTTTTTTCATCGATGCGACTCCCTTGGGGTTTGCGAAAAGTGCCAGCGCAGGCGGGCGGTCAATAGGATTTTCCTTCGTCGAGCAGTTCCTGGATGATCATGCGGGTTTTGCATTCGGGACAGCGGGGCAGGTCCGGAACCGGAAGATAGATGATTTCCGTGTGCCGGCACCGGGGACAGACCACCTGGGCCGGTTCGTGACGATCGCGTGGCATACACCGCCTTCCTGAGGATTAACTCCGAACAAACAGTTTGATGAGTCTACGAAACTTATACCAGTTGGCGGGGGATGGCAAGAGGTAAAAAGGTCAGCAGGAAGTCGGGAGGTTGGTCCGTGGTCATTGGCTGAGAAGGGGATGCAGGGGGAGAGTCCTGGAGAAATATGGCGGAATGTTGCGGCAATTGCAGCCCGAAGTCGCACGAAATCCCAGATTTGTCGCAAGTCGGAACGGATTGTCATGAAGTTTCGTTAGACTGGCAAAAGGTTTGGCCAATTCGTAATCTTTAGGCTTGACGTGGTGACGGTCATAAACTATACGTTACGTTGGTTTGGCAAAACAGCGTTGTTGGGATCGTCAATTAATCATTATGGAGGTAGGATTCATGATGCAGACTGGTATCCGCAAGTTCGCCCTGGCTGCCCTGGTTGCCTCGGGTGCGCTCCTCGTCGCCGGCCCGTCCCTGGCGGCCGACACCATCAAGTTCGGCGTCGCCGGTCCCCACAGCGGCGATCTGGCCCCCTACGGCATCCCCGCCATGCGCGCGGCCGAGATGATCGTCAAGGAGAAGAACGCCCAGGGCGGCATCAACGGCAAAAAGATCGAACTGCTGGTGCAGGATGACCAGTGCAAGCCCGAAATCGCCACCAACACCGCCACCAAGCTGGTCTCCCAGGGGGTGAACGTGGTTCTCGGCCATGTCTGCAGCGGCGCCACCAAGGCCGCCATGGGCATCTACAAGGACGCCAAGGTCATCGCCATGTCCCCCTCGGCCACCAACCCGGCCCTGACCCAGAGCGGCGACTATCCCAACTTCTACCGCACCATCGCTTCCGACGACGAGCAGGCCAAGCTGGCCGTGAAGTTCGCCGTCGAAAACCTCAACGCGAAGAAGATCGCCGTGGTTCACGACAAGGGCGATTACGGCAAGGGCTTCGCCGACTTCGCCAAGAAATTCATCGAAGAGGGCAAGGTCGCCAGCGTGGTCCTGTATGAGGGCATCACCCCCGGCGCCGTCGACTACTCCGCCGTGGTGCAGAAGATCGGCAAATCCAAAGCCGAAGTTGTCATCTACGGTGGCTACCATCCTGAGGCCTCCAAGATCGTGACCCAGATGCGCAAGAAGAAGGTCAAGGCGACCTTCCTCGCCGCCGACGGCGTCAAGGACGAGAGCTTCCTCAAAGTGGCCCTGAAAAATGCCGAAGGTTCCTACGCCACCGG
Organism: uncultured Desulfuromonadales bacterium; assembly: GCA_964650955.1. GTDB lineage: Bacteria > Desulfobacterota > Desulfuromonadia > Desulfuromonadales > CAZYXS01 > CAZYXS01. The sequence goes on from CAZYXS010000016.1 coordinate 15,387, forward strand.
ACCCCGCGACCTTTCCAAGCAGCCGCTGAGCTCCAAGGCCGTGGAAGAATACAAGAAAGCCTACAAGGAGGACCCGGGCGCCTTCTTCCAGGAGGCCTACAGCGCTACTTTGGCCCTGCTCAACGCCATCGAGAAGGCCGGCACCAACTATGATGCCCTGACCAAGGCGCTGCAGACCGAATTCGTCGAAACCCCTGTCGGCAAGATCAAGTTCGACAAGAAGGGGGATGCCGAGGGCGTCGGCTTCTCGGTCTATCAGGTGAAGAACGGGGCCTTCGTCGAAGTCCAGTAAGCGGACCCGGCTAGGCCCGTGCGGGTACCACCCATTCAGGGGACAGACTTCGTGTCTGTCCCCTGAACGCTTGTCAACGGCCCCAGAAAACGGTTAAAGGTTTGCCATGGGAGGAGGGTTCCTCCTCGCAGACCCGGGGACTCTCTCTCGATTTTGGTAACGGACCTATGGATTACTTTCTGCAGCTCTTTTTCGGCGGCCTGACCCGCGGCAGCATCTATGCCCTGATCGCCCTCGGCTACACCATGGTCTACGGCATCGTCCAGTTGATCAATTTCGCCCATGGCGAGATTTACATGATCGGCGCCTTCACCGCTCTGATCGTGGCGGGGGTATTGACCATCTACGGCTTCAGCGGCATCTCCATCCTGATCATTGCGGCCCTGGTGGCGGCGCTTTACTCGGCCTGTTACGGCTACACTCTGGAAAAAATCGCCTACAAGCCGCTGCGCAACGCCCCCCGCCTCTCGCCGCTGATCAGCGCCATCGGCATGTCGATTTTTCTGCAGAACTACGTCCTGCTGGCCCAGACCCCCGATTTTCTCCCCTTTCCGGCCCTGATCCCCGAGTTCGCCTTCATGGAACCGGTGGCCCACATCATCGGTTCCCCGGAGCTGGTCATCCTGATCACCACCGCCCTCACCATGGTGCTTCTGGTGTATCTGGTGCGTTACACCCGCATTGGCAAGGCCATGCGCGCCACCCAGCAGGACATGAAGATGGCGCGGCTGGTGGGGATCAATGTCGACCGGGTGATTTCCACCACCTTCATCATCGGTTCGATCCTGGCCGCGGTGGGCGGGGTGTTGGTGGCCTCCTACATGGGGCAGGTCAATTTCTACATTGGTTTCATGGCCGGGGTGAAGGCCTTTACAGCCGCGGTGCTCGGTGGCATCGGCAGCATTCCCGGCGCGGTGCTCGGTGGCCTGATCCTGGGCTGGACGGAAAGCTTTGCCACTGGCTACGTCTCCAGCGACTACGAGGACGTTTTTGCCTTCGGCCTGCTGGTCCTGATCCTGATCCTGCGCCCCGCCGGCCTGCTTGGCAAGGTGCGCAAACAGAAGGTTTGATGCGCGGGCCCTGGCCCCTCCTTATTCCGGTAGACGCGAGTCGGTTATGAAAAATCTGCAAAACTCGGTTTTGATCGCCCTTTGGTTCATGTTCCTGACCTTCCCCATCATGGTGGTCAAGGTCAACACCATCGACAACATCGTCGAATGGCGCTGGGCTAATCTTTTCTATGTCGGCGTGGGCGCCTTCATCTTCTCTTTCATCTGGCGCGAATCCCTCAAGCGCAAGCGCTTCAAGAGCCGCAAGCTGGAACTGAGCGGCGGCCTGGAAGAGGCGCCGTCCCTGGCCTCCCGGTTGATCCATGATCCCAAGGTGTTCCGTCCGGCCATGGCCCTGGGGCTGGCCTTCTGCATCCTCTTCCCCCTGGTCTTTTCCACCTACCAGACCAATATCCTGATTTCTGCCCTGATCTACGTGGTGCTTGGCCTGGGATTGAACATCACCGTCGGTCTGGCCGGTCTCCTTGACCTTGGCTATGTCGCTTTCTTCGCCGTCGGCGCCTACTCCTACCCGCTGCTCTACGAGCATTTCGGTATCGGCTTCTGGACCGCCCTGCCCATCGGCGCCGCGATTGGCGCCCTCTTCGGGCTGCTGCTCGGCTTTCCCATCCTGCGCCTGCGGGGGGATTACCTGGCCATCGTCACCCTCGGCTTCGGCTCCATCGTCAAGATCGTGCTGGAGAACTGGGGGGATTTCACCCACGGCCCGAGCGGTATCGCCAATATCCCCCGCCCAGGTTTCTTCGGCCTGGAGATGGACCTGAGCCAGGCCACCACCTACATCTACTACATGATGATCGCCCTGGTGCTGATCACCATCTTCGTCACCAACCGCCTCAAGGACTCCCGCATCGGCCGGGCCTGGATCGCCCTGCGGGAGGACGAGATCGCCTGCGTCGCCATGGGCATCGACATGGCCCGCACCAAACTCTCCGCCTACGCTCTCGGGGCCGCCTGGGCGGGACTGGTGGGGGTCATCTTCGCCGCCAAGACCACCTTCATCAACCCGGCCAGTTTCACCTTCATGGAATCGGCCATCATCCTCTCCATCGTCGTCCTCGGCGGCATGGGGTCGATTGTCGGGGTTATTCTCGGCGCCTTCATCCTGATCCTGCTACCCGAGTACCTGCGGGCCTTTTCCGAATACCGCATGCTGGTGTTCGGTCTGACCATGGTGTTGATGATGATCTTCCGTCCCCAGGGGCTGATCAGCGACCTGCGGCGCAAATACGAATATCGTGGCCTGCGCAAGCAGGCTGCCACGGAATAGGACAGCGATGAACGCGTTACTCGAAGTCAATGGTCTGACGATGGATTTCGGCGGACTGCGGGCGGTGGACAACGTCGGCCTGCAGGTCTGCGAAGGTGAGATCGTGGCGCTGATCGGCCCCAACGGGGCGGGCAAGACCACCTTCTTCAACTGTGTCACCGGCATCTACTGCCCCACCGGCGGGGACATCCTGATCCATCCGCCGGGGCAGAAGAGCCACCGGATCAACGGCGCCAAGCCCAATAAGGTGACCGAGATGGGTATGGCGCGTACCTTCCAGAACATCCGCCTGTTCCCCAACATGACGGTGCTGGAAAACGTCATGATCGGCCGCCATTGCCGCACCAGCACCAATATTCTCGGCGCGGTGCTGCGCGGCTCTTCCACCCGGGCCCAGGAGCAGGAGACGGTGGATCACAGCTACCACCTGCTGGAGAAGGTCGGCCTGAGCAAGCAGGTCAACGAGTTTGCCCGCAACCTCTCCTACGGAGCCCAGCGCCGCCTCGAGATCGCCCGCGCCATGGCCACCGAACCCTTCCTGCTGCTGCTCGACGAACCGGCCGCCGGCATGAACCCTCAGGAGACCCACGAGCTCGACGCGCTGATCTGCCGCATTCGCGACGAGGAGAAGATCGCCATCCTGCTCATCGAGCACGACATGAAGCTGGTCATGAATATTTCAGACCGCATTTACGTTATGGAGTACGGCAAGAAGATCGCCGAAGGGACCCCGCAGCAGATCAAGGACGACCCCAAGGTCATCAAGGCGTACCTGGGGGAGGAAGAAGATGCTTAAAATCCAGAACATCCATACCTACTACGGCAATATCCGCGCCCTCACCGACGTCAGCATCGACATCAACGAAGGGGAGATCATCACTCTGATCGGGGCCAACGGCGCCGGCAAATCCACCACCCTGATGTCCATCAGCGGCATCACGCCGCCGCGGGAGGGGGATGTCCTGTTCGAGGGCAAGTCTCTGCTTGGCCTCAGCGCCGAAAAAATCGTCGCCATGGGCATCTGCCAGGTCCCCGAGGGGCGGCACATCTTCCCGACCATGAGCGTGCTCGAGAATCTGGAGATGGGGGCCTTTCTGCGCAACGACAAGGGGGGGATCAAGCAGGACCTGGACTACGTCTTCGGTCTCTTTCCCATTCTCGCCCAGCGGCGCACCCAGCTCGGCGGCACTCTCAGCGGCGGCGAGCAGCAGATGCTGGCCATTTCCCGCGCCCTGATGGCCCGGCCGCGGCTGCTGCTGCTCGACGAGCCCTCCCTCGGCCTGGCGCCGCTGATCATCAAGCAGATCTTCGAAATCATCAAGAAGATCAACCAGGAGAACAAGACCACCATCTTTCTGGTGGAGCAGAACGCCAACCAGGCGCTGAAACTGGCCCATCGCGGCTACGTCATGGAAAACGGCCGCATCACCCTGGCCGACACCGGCGCCGCCCTGCTCAGTAACGACGACGTACGCAAGGCCTATCTGGGCATCTGAGTCAAAATACGACGATATGAAAAAAGCGCGGCTTCCGGAAGGGGGCCGCGCTTTTTTTTTGTCGTTGAGTTTCAACGCAGAGGCGGGGAGAACGCAGAGGTCGCAGAGAGAGAATCAAATACCTTCTCTCGGCCTCTGCTTTTCCCTCTGCGTCCCTGCGTTGAAGTCTTCAGCGGTTGGAGTCAGGGCAGATTGCGGCCGGTGGTGGAGGTCACCAGTTTGCCGTGCTTGACCCCCTTGGTGCCGATCAGTTCGTCGGCCAGGCGGCGCACGGTACGGGCCGCACCCTTGAGCACCACCACCTCCAGGCAGTTGTGGGCATCCAAGTGCACGTGCAGGGCAGAAATGATGGCGTGGTGATGGCTGTGCTGGTGCTCGGTGAGCTTGTCGGAGAGATCACGGGTGTGGTGGTCGTAGACCAGGGTCACGGTGCCCACCAGTTCCGCATCGTCCTGGCTCCACTGGGCGTCCACCAGGGAGCCGCGGATCAGGTCGCGGATCGCTTCCGAGCGATTGTCGTACCCCTTTTCGGCGATCAGGGCGTCAAACTGCTTGAGCAGGCGTTCGTCGATGGAAATTCCGAATCGGGCCAGGTCGGTCATGGGGCCTCCGGCGGTTGTGGCAGATGGTTCAGTCTTTAGCACGGCCTCCGGCGAGGGTCAAGAATATTGCGGGATTACAGCGGTCCATCCACCTGCCGTCCACAGGCTGTCCACTGGGAATACACAATATCTAGTGGGTTTTCGGAAAAAAAATCTCTAGATGTAGTGGCTTTGGCCTTGACAGGTTGGGGCAGTGTGATAGATTCGCACACGGCAATTTGATTACGGATCGGGAGGCAGGGGCATGGTTGAACAGATTCGCAAGCGCGATGGTCGGTTGGCGGCGTTTGAAGCGGAGAAGATCACCGAAGCCGTCACCAAGGCGGTGCGGGCCGTGGGTGGCTCCGATATGGAGCGGCCGGCGGTCATTACCCGCCAGGTGGTGGGGATACTCGAGGTCATCTACAAGGACGGACGGGTGCCCACGGTGGAAAACGTTCAGGATCTGGTGGAAAAGATCCTCATCGAAAACGGCCATGCCAAGGTGGCCAAGGCCTACATCCTCTACCGCAAGCAGCACGAGACCCTGCGCCGCACCCGCGAGTTCATGGCCGAGTCCATCGCCGCCATCGACTCCTACCTCACCCAGGAAGACTGGCGGGTCAACGAGAACGCCAATATGGGCTATTCCCTGCAGGGGCTCAACAACCATATCGCCGCCAATCTCACCAGCAATTACTGGCTCAACAAGATCTATCCCGTCGCCATCGCCGATGCCCATCGGGAGGGGGATTTCCATCTTCACGACCTGGGGATGCTCAGCGTCTACTGCTGCGGCTGGGACCTGAAGGACCTGCTGCTGCAGGGCTTCACCGGCGCCTACGGCAAGATCGAGAGCGGCCCCCCCAAGCACTTCCGCACCGCCCTGGGGCAAGCGGTGAACTTCTTCTACACCCTGCAGGGGGAGGCGGCCGGAGCCCAGGCCTTCGCCAGCTTCGACACCCTGCTCGCTCCCTTCATTCGCTACGACAAGCTCAGCTACAAAGAGGTCAAGCAGTCGATCCAGGAGTTCATCTTCAACATGAACGTCCCGACCCGGGTCGGCTTCCAGACCCCCTTCACCAACATCACCCTCGACATGACCCCGCCGAAAAACATGGCCAACGAAGCGGTGATCATCGGCGGCAAGCTCATGGAGGAGACCTACGGCGAATTCCAGGCGGAAATGGACCTGTTCAACCGCGCCTTCTGCGAAGTGATGATGGCCGGCGACAGCTCCGGGCGGATCTTCTCCTTCCCCATCCCGACCTACAACATCACCCAGGGTTTCGACTGGGAGAGCCCCCGTTTCGAGCCGATCTGGGAAATGACCGCCAAGTACGGCATCCCCTATTTCAGCAACTTCATCAATTCCGACATGGATCCCGAGGACGCCCGCTCCATGTGCTGTCGGCTGCGCCTCGACAACCGTGAACTGCGCCGCCGCGGCGGCGGCCTGTTCGGCTCCAACCCGCTGACCGGCTCCATCGGCGTGGTCACCCTCAACTTGCCCCGGGCCGCGTACCTGGCCAAGGGGGATAAGTCGGCCTTTTTCGCCCGCATCGGCGAACTGATGGAAATGGCCGCCGAGTCCCTGGAGATCAAGCGCAAGCAGCTCGAGCGCTTCACCGAGGACGGCCTCTACCCCTTCAGCCGCCACTATCTGGCCGCCATCAAGCAGCGCAGCGGACGGTTTTGGGACAACCACTTCTCCACCATCGGGCTGCTCGGCATGAACGAGGCCAGCCGCAATCTCATCGGTGTCGGCATCGACAACGCCGCAGGCAAGGCCCTGGCCCTGGAGACCCTCGATTTCATGCGCGGGGTGCTGGAGCTGTTCCAGGAGCGCACCGGCCATCTCTTCAACCTCGAGGCCACCCCCGCCGAAGGGACCAGCTTCCGCCTCGCCAAGGCCGACCGGGAACGCTTCCCCGACATCCTCACCGCCGGCAGCAGCGAGCCTTATTACACCAATTCGACCCAACTGCCGGTGGGAAGCACCGACGACATCTTCCAGGCCCTGCAGCATCAGGATAGTCTGCAGACCCGCTACACCGGAGGCACCGTGTTTCACGGTTTTCTCGGCGAGCGGCTGGAGGATTCCGCCAGCGCCCGGCTGCTGGTGCGGCGCATCGCCGAAAATTTCCATCTGCCCTATTTCACCCTGAGCCCGACCTTCACCATCTGCCCGCTGCACGGCTACATCAATGGTGAACATTTCGAGTGTCCGCATCACCAGGCGGCCTGAAACGAATCGACTGCCCTTCAACTGACCAAGGAGACCTGCCGATGAACAGCAAATGCGAGGCCAAAGTCGAAGTCTATTCCCGCGTCTGTGGGTTCTTCCGTCCCGTGCAGCAATGGAACCGGGGCAAGAAGGAAGAGTACCGCGACCGCGCCGAATACGTGGTGGCGCCGGGGAAAACCCAGGAGTAAGTCATGGGCATCAAGGGCTTTCAGGGAACGAGCCTGCTCGATTATCCCGGGCGGATCGCTTCCCTGATGTTCTTCGGGGGGTGCAATCTGCGCTGCCCCTATTGCCACAACCCGGGGCTGGTGCTGGAGCCGGAGGCCTATCCCGACTTGCCGGTCAAGGAAGTGCTGGAGGAACTCGCCGAACGCCGGAGGTTCATCGACGGGGTGGTGGTGACCGGTGGAGAGCCAACCCTGGCCGCCGAGTTGTTGACCCTGCTGCAGGGTGTGAAACAACTGGGGCTGCTGGTCAAACTTGACACCAACGGCCTGGCGCCGGCGGTATTGGGGCATTTGTTGGCCGAGGGGTTGATCGATGCCATCGCCTGTGATCTGAAAACCTCGCCATCCCGTTATTCTGAACTCGGCGGTGCCGATGGGTCGGAGGGCCTGTTGCTGGAAAGCCTCGACCTGTTGACTGCTGCCGAGGTTCCGGTGGAATTCCGCACCACCTGCGTTCCGCGACTGGTGGAGGAGGCCGATATCCGCGCCCTCGGGGCGGCTATTGCCGGCCCCCGGCGCTGGGTGCTGCAGCAGTTTGTCCCCGGTCACGCCATGACCGAGGCCTGCCGGGCAATCCTGCCCCACAGTGCCGAGACCCTGAACGGATTCGCCGAGTTGGCCCGATCATTTGTCGGCACCGTCCGGTTGCGCGGACTCTGAAAAACTCCAGAAGAAAGTACAACGCAAAAAGGGCCCCGATTACATCGGAGCCCTTTTTGCGTGAGGGAAAGGGGTGTGCCCTTATTGGGTCAGCACTTCGACCTGCGCCTTGGCACGCAGTTCCTCGGCGTGCTTGGCGAGACTCTGGCGCTGCACTTCGTTTTCCAGGTAGCGGTGGATGACGGGCCGCACCTCCTCCAGGGCATAGATCCCCGGCGGACGCTTTTCCACAACCTGCAGCACGTGCAGGCCCTCCGGCCCCTGAACCACCTCGCTGGTCGTACCCGGCTCCAGGTTGAAGGCGACTTCCTCAAGGGCCGGCGGCAGGTTGCCCTTCTGGATGAAGCCGAGATCGCCACCGGAGGTTTTCCACCCCTGCGCGGACAGCTCAGCGACCAGGGTCAGCAGGTCCTGCCCCGCCAGCCACTGCTCCCGGAGCTTTCTTGCCGCAGCCAGTGTCTTCCCCAGTGCACCCTCGGCCTGGGGGTCCTTCGGCGCCAGGCCGAATTGAACCACCTTCACCACCTCGGGATGCTGCCAGGAGTTTTCATTCTGTTTGTAGAAGTTGGCGATCAACTCTTCCGGCACCTTAACCGGGGAGAGGCCAACCTGCTCCAGATAAGCTTGTTCGCGGATCTTTCGCCCGAGGGTCTGGCGATAGTCGTCCGGGTTAGTTCCCCGGACTTTCAGATTGGCTTCGAAATGCTCGGGGCCGCCGAAGGCATTCTGTTCCTCGGAGTAGATCTGCTCGATCTTGGTAGCGAGCGTAGGAACGTCGACTTTGGCGATGGCTTGAACCAGCAGTTCCTTCTGAATCAACCGGTCGAGGATGCCCCTCCTCAGTTCCTTTTCCTCCTCGGGGGAGAAGGTGCGGCCGAACTTCTGGCTGCGGGAAAGAGTTTGGGACACCTCATTTTCGAGGTCGGTTCGGTAGATGGGGTTGCCATTGACTCTGGCAACCTGCGGAGTGTCCCCGCCGGTTGTAGGCGAGCCCGCGGCTGCCGCCAGGACTGCGGGAAGCATCATGCCGAGCAGCAGGGTTCCAAATAGGATTTTGGCAGGAATGAGTCTCATTGCAGATATTTCGCCTTACGATTGTTCCCGGTGTTAGCTTTCGGCAGAACTGACTCGGGTGGGTTGAACATCAGGGTGGCTGAGGTGCCGAATTTCCCAGTGGGGATAAATACCACCTGATAAGGGCCGGTGCTCGCGTCGAAGGGGAGGATAGCTCCCCGGGCGGTTTTGCGGTTGAACTTCATGGTGCCGGACAATTCTGGCACAAATGCGCCGTTTTTGTAGACCATGAGGGAGATTTGCTTAAGGCCGTTATTGAAAATGGCGATGGCGTATAGGCCCCCGCCCAGAGTCGCCTCTACGGCGTCCTCGGTGTTGTTGCGGGATTGTCGCACCAAAGTGAAGGGGTCCACGGGATCGCCCAGGCCCGAGCAGTTGACGGTCCGCTCAGGGATGGGTTCAAGACCCAGCGCGCGGGCGGCATGCACCATGCCGTGACCAAAGACCTGGTCCTGGCAAGGGTTGCCCAGGTCCTCGGCCGAGTTGAACAGCCGCGCCTTGAGTTCGTCCAGGTGACTGCCATTGCCGTTTTCGTCACCGAGTCCGCTGGAGAGCAGGAGGGCGGCAACGCCGGTTACGTGGGGTGCGGCAAAAGAAGAGCCGCTCATGGTGTCATAGCCTCCCTTGGCCGTGGAATTGATGTCGACACCGGGTGCGGAGAGATCGATTTCGGAGCCTGTCGGGGCAAAAGCGGCTACCTGCTTGTTTCGGTCCATCGCAGTCACGGCCACCACCGACGGGATGGCCGCAGGGTGGGAAACGGGGGAGGCGGCCGAATTGCCGACGGCAGCGACCACGAGAATGCCAGCGGTTTCGGCTTTGGCTATGGCTTCGGTGACAGCTGGGTTGGGGTCGGGGCCAATGCCATTGCTCAAATTGATTATGTCCATCTGGTTGTCGATGGCCCACTCAATCCCTGCTACCAGGTGTTCTACGGTGCCAAGGCTTCCAGTGAATACTTTGACGGCATAGAGGGAGACAGCGGGAGCGACCCCCAGAGTGCCGGTGCTGTTGCCAGCGCTGGCGATGACCCCAGCGACTAAAGTGCCGTGGGAATTGCTCGCTTCGTCGGTCGGGTCATCGTCATTGCCGGCGATATCGATGCCCCCCTTGTAAGCATGAATCAGTTCAGGGTGATCAGTAACGATGCCGGTATCGATGACAGCCACCTTAACCCCAGTGCCGAGAATGCTGGCATTATGCGCCCCTCGGGCGCCAATCAGGTCCAGGTTCCAGGAATTTTCCAGTTCGGTTCCCGGCAGGGTAGGGGAGACGGCGTAGGTTGTGTTTTCCGCCACATAAGCCACGTTGGGATTGCTGCGCAGGGCGTCGATTTCCCCTTCGGGCAGAGTGGCGGTCACGGCGTGCAGGTGGCGGAACTTGCGGTTGACCCGTCCCTTCTTGCCGGTAACCAGGGCCTGCTCGGTGGCGCCAGGGCTTTGGCGGAAACCGATGATGACCGAGCGGTCCGCGCCGGCTGCCAGGTCCTGGCCGAAGGGCAGGCTGAGCACGCAGGCGGTAAGAGTCAGAAACAGGCGCATTCCTCGATTCATGGGGATGACTGGCTCCTTTGCGGCAGGCGAAGGTAGTACCGGATGGATCGATTTGCTCGAAAAAAGGGGGGCCGAACCACGGCCCCCCTTCATCTTTTACAGGGTCACCCGTACGGGGTGACGATAACAAATAAACGTCGATCGGGTCAAGCCGAGACGGCCTTAACCCTTGCGGCTGCGGCCGGATTTGCCGCCCTTGCCCCCGGTGGTGGCCCCAGCGGCAAGCACCTTGGACTCGGTGGCGCCGCTGGCGGAGACGACGGACACCTCGGCACCAGCCTGGGCACTGAGGACCACGCTGATCTGGGTGTCGGTCCAGGTCTGCACGCGGCCGGCGGTGGCCCCAGCGAAGACCGAGCCGGTAGCTTGGCCGAAACCGGTGCCTTTGATGGTGACGATGTTGTTTGCTACGGTGGCGGAGGTCACGGTGATGGGCTGGGCGACCACCAGGGTCAGCTTGTTGCTGACGGCGTCGTTCTTGACCAGGCGCAGGTCGTAATTGCCGGCGGCAAGAGTGCCGGGCACATCCACGGTCAGTTCGGTGGCATTGACGCTAGTCGGGTAGAGGCGGGTCACTACGTCCCCTTTGACCAGCTCCACGACGGGCCTGTAGACGGTGGTGCCGACGCTGTTGACGAAGGTGTCGCCCTTGATGGTCAGGGTCGCACCCTGACCCTGGACCAGGGCGCTCAGGCTGACGCTGGCGATGGTGGCGGGCATGGCGCTTTCCATGCCGCTGGCATAGGGCAGCACGGAGCCGATGTGGCAGCCGATGCAGTCGCGGTTGTTGCCGATGTGGCCGTAGCCCATGGACTCGGCGCCGGGCACGATGGTGCCGACGTTGGCGGCGGCCGGGGTGTCAGCCTGGATGTTGTGCAGCGACTTGATGCCGTGGCAGTCTTGGCACTTGCGGATGTTGAGGAAAGTGGTCATGTTGCTTGAGGAGCCGGCATGGCACCAGGCGCAGTCGCCACCGGCGCCGCCCGCGGCGACGGGGATGCCGATGCCGGTTCCGTGGTGGGTCATGTTGTTCTCGAAAATGCCCTGGGCGGCATTGCCGCGGTGGCAAGCTTTGCAGCCGCCGGCGAAACGGTTAGGCTGGAGTTCCACACCGCCGGTCTTCGGGGTGATGCTGGAGATCGGGTAGGTGGGGATCACATGGCCGTCGTTGAAATTGTCCACCAGCGAGCCGTGGCAGGAGGCGCAGTCGCGGGCCTGGGCAGCGGCGGTGGTGTGGTGGGGGGAGGTCTGGTGGCAGCTGGTGCACTCGCGGAAGTTGGTGAAGGTGAAGCCGCCGCCGCCCGGAGCGAGGGTGTGGCAGGAGAGGCAGGCGCGGTTTTCGGTGAGGATCAGGTTGTGGTGCCGCTCCACCAGGCTGCCGGGGTGGCACTGGGCGCAGAAGGCGCGATTGACGGTCTGGGTCTGACCGCTGAAGTCGGTGACGCGGTCAAAAATGCCTATGTTCTGGTTGACGGGGGGCGGAGGCACATCGCCCCAGCTGGTAAACGCCGTGCCCAGGATCAGGACCAGGGCGTAAAGCAATCCGAAAGACAGGCTCTTCTTCATTTCGTTTCTCCCATTTCTTATTCGATTGAAGTGCGGTGTGTTGGCCAACGGAACTGATTACAGTGTATTGTTGCCTTTTTGCGGTGGCGGTTCCGCCACCAACGTCACTCACCTCCTCTCGTTCAGGTGATTAACGGGTACTCCTCCCCGCATGCAAAAGATGAAGCTGGATTTCAATCAGCCGTCGAGGGGTGACAGATCCTACGGCTGCCGCCACTGGCGGGCATCAGAAAAGGCTGCCTTGATTGGTGTTTCCAGACAACCCGGCGATCTCAATCCCTTGAGACCCGCGGCTTTCCACCCCCACCTTGCGATGGGTTTGGCAGTGGATGAAGACTTCCTCTAATCTTAGATTCGCTTACCATAGCCCAGGTGGAAAAGTGGTGTCAAGGTGCAAGGTCAAAATCTTTGGAAAAAAATAATCATGGTCGCTTGCGAGCGACAAGGCGAGGTTTCGGCAGCGGAAGTTGCAGGCCGGTCAGGCGGATCCGGCCCTCCGCCCATGCGTCTTCCGTAATGTCGAGGGCGGCGGCCAGTTCGGGGTGGCCGGTGGCGCCTCGATATTGCTCAAGCAGTGCCTGGATCGTGCGGTTGAAGGCGGTGCGGGAATGGCCGTGTGCGAAATTGCGCCCGGCGAAGCGGCGAATGTCCCCATCGCACTCCGGGGAGATGTGATAGAGCTCGTGCAGCACGGTGATCAGTTTCTGCTCCAGTGACAGGCGCAGAAACCGGGGGATCATCAAGGAGATCAGGTAGCGGATGTCTCGCCCGGCATGGTGCAGGGTCGGCATGCGGAAAGTTTCCTGCAGCGCACCCCGCCGCCGGCTCCATTCCTGCGCACCCCCCGCAAAGCGCAAAGGAACGATGCGGGCGTAGGTGCCATGCATGCCCTGGGCGCGGGAACGCACCAGGGAGAACAACACCCGGTCCGGGTCGATGTGAGCCAGTTGCGGCAGGGTGGCGCAGATGTCCCGGCACAGGTCGTCGAGCCGGGCCGAAAGGTCGATCAGGGAAGCAGGCACGGGGGGTGTCGGTCAGGGTTCCGCCAGCCGGTGGCAGAGCAGGCAGCGTCGCTTGCCGGGGTGGTCGGGAGGGAAGGGGACGCCGTTTTCGTTGTGGCAGTTTTCGCAGAAGGTTTCCGCCTTTTTCTTGCCTTCGGCTTTGACCATGGCGAAAAATTGCTCGTGGTTGGCGTCGTGGGGAACGCGATGGGTGGTCTCCTCGGGAGCCATCCAGAGGACCACCAGGATAATGGCGGCCAGGGCCAGCAGGAGAATGTCGCGGGTTTTCATGGCATTCCTCGTCGGGAGATTGTTGTGGAACGGTGTTTTGCCTGAAGTGCAGGGGCGCCGGGATCTTGTGAGCACTCAATCGCTTTTTATGAACAGCAGGTAGATGACCACCATGATGATGGCGACCCCCCCGCCGGCAAAAACCAGCAGGGTTTCGCTGTTGAGTTGATCGACGGTGGTTTGGCGCTTTAAGGTATAGTCGGTGAGCCAGACGAAGCCGGTGGTCCCCAGGATGGTGACCAGCAGAATCTTCCACCGCATCATCAGGGCGAGCAGGGCCAAGGCGCCGATGGCCCCGAGGACCCAGGGGTTGTGTACCAGGTCGCCGACCTGCAACTGTTGAAACTGCTTTACCAACTCCGCGGTTTCGAGCTTGCGCAACAGATCGGCGAAAAATTCGCTGTTCATGAGGCTTGCCTCGATGCTGGGTGACGGTTCGGCCGGTCCCTGGTTCGCGAGGGCGGCACGGATTCCGGGTTGCCAAGCTTTGGACCAGCCCTCACTCTAGCAGATTCGAGGTGCGGAGGAAAAGGCCAAAAGGGGCATTCTCCTTGACTTTTTTCACATCATTGCCTAGCATGGCCGCCTCATTTCCCACCAGAAAGAAAGGACCCACGTGTCCCAGCGTGCCATCGGTGTGTTCGACTCGGGAGTCGGGGGGCTCACCGTGTTCAAGGAAATCCTGGAGCAGTTGCCCGGGGAGGAACTGATCTACCTGGGGGACACCGCACGGGTTCCCTACGGGACGAAAAGTCCCGCCACAGTCCTGCGCTATGCGGTCGAGGCGGCCGAATTCCTGGTCCGGCAGCAGGTCAAATTGCTGGTGGTGGCCTGCAATACCGCCTCCTCGGTGGCGTTGCCGGAGTTGGAGCAACGCTTCCAGTTGCCGGTGCTGGGGGTGATCGAGCCCGGGGCCCGCAAGGCGGTGGCCATGACCCGCAAGGGACGGATCGGCGTGGTCGGCACCGAGGGGACGATCAAGAGCGGCGCCTACACCCGCGCCATCCACGCCCTCAATCCCGATATCGAAGTGTTCACCGCGGCCTGTCCGCTGTTCGTCCCCCTGGCCGAAGAGGGGTGGGCCGAACACGCCATCGCCCACCTGGCGGCGGCGGAGTACCTGGCCCCCCTGATCCGCCAGGGGATCGATGCCCTGGTGCTCGGCTGCACCCATTATCCGCTGCTCAAGGGGACCCTGCGCCGGGTGCTGGGGGATTCGGTGGTGCTGGTCGATTCGGCGGAGGAGACCGCCCGCATGGTGACGGGACTGCTCTGGGAGCGGCAGCTGACCCGCACCGGGTCGCCGCCGGCCCCGCGGTTTTTCGTCACCGACGTGCCGGGCCGCTTCGAACGGGTCGGGGGGGCGTTTCTCGGCGCTCCCCTCGATGCCGTCACCCAGATCGAACTGGGCTGACCCCGCGCTCCGGCTCAGGCCGGACGGCGATTCGGCCCGTTGCGTACCAAAGGGGGTCCCATGCCGCGTCAACGCAAATCCTCCCCGCCCTCCCTGCTGTTCCCGGCGCTGATTCTGTTCATCCTGGTCCTGGCTGCCTTGGTGATCTGGGAGTTCCAGCGTCCGTCCGACCTGCCCCCACCGGAGGTGGCCGCACCGGCGCTGCCGAAACAGACCGTGATCCTCTACTTTGCCGGGCCCGGCGGCGACGGCCTGGTGGCCGAAACCCGGCAACTGGATGATTGCCCGGTCGATCCCCCCTGCTTCCAGGCTCTGGTGGAGGCCCTGATCCAGGGTTCCGCGGCCGGTTGGGTGCCGGTGCTCCCCCCCCAGGCCATCCTGCGCTCGGTGGCGGCCGAAGGGGAGACGCTGACGGTTGATTTCGGCCGGGAACTGGTGGATTACCATCCCGGAGGGAGTCTGTCGGAGCTGCTCACCGTCGTCGCCCTGGCCAACACGGTGCAGCAGAACGTCCCGACAGTGCGGCAGGTGCGGATTCTGGTGGAAGGCCAGGTGACGGATACCCTCAAGGGGCATGTCTCCCTGCGGGAGCCGATTGCCGCCGATTTCAGCCTGGTGCAGAACCCGACCCCGGCCCAGACCCCCACGGGGACCGCCCAACCCAATCAAGGAGCACGTTGATGGCCGATTTTCTGCAAGCATTGCAACAGCGGGTGCTGATTCTCGATGGCGCCATGGGAACCATGCTGCAGGCCCGGGGCCTCCCTCCAGGTGGCTGCCCGGAGGGGATGAACCTGGATGCCCCCGAGGTGGTGGAAGGGGTGCACCGGGAATATGCCGAGGCGGGTGCCGACATCCTGGTCAGCAACACCTTCGGCGGCACCCGCAGCAAGCTTGCCCACTACGCCCTCGAGGGGCGGCTGGCGGAGATCAACGCCCGGGGGGTGGAGATCGCCCGCCGCGCCGCCGGCCCCGACCGCTTTGTCGCCGCCTCGCTGGGCCCCACCGGGCGCTTCGTCGAGCCGGTGGGGGATTGCGGCTTCGACGAGATGGTGGAGATCTTCGGCCAGCAGGTGCGGGCCTGCGCCGAGGCCGGCGCCGACTTGCTGACCCTGGAGACCTTTCTGGATATCCGGGAGCTGCGGGCCGCCGTGATCGCCTGCAAGGAGTTCTCCCGCCTGCCGGTGATGGCCCTGATGACCTTCGACGACGGTGGCCGCACCGTGCTCGGCACCCCGCCGGAGGCCGCCGCCATCACCCTCGACGCCCTCGGCGTCGAGGTCATCGGCTCCAACTGCGGCCTCGGCATCGACGGCATCTACGCCATCCTCGAGAAGATGCGCGGCGTCACCAGCCGCCCTCTGATCGCCCAGGCCAACGCCGGCCTGCCGCAACTGGTGAACGGCGAAACCGTCTTTCCCGGTACGCCGGAGGAGATGTGCGCCTACCACGACCGCCTGCTGGCCCTCGGGGTGCGGGTGATCGGTGGCTGCTGCGGCACCACCCCCGCCCATATCCAGGCCATGCGCACGGCCCTGGAGGGGCGTTCGCAGACCTGGTCGCCGCCGCGGCGCCGGGGCTATCTCTCCAGCCGCAGCGGCTTCGTCCCCCTGGGGCCCGAAGCCCCCTGCGCCGTCATCGGCGAGCGCATCAATCCCACCGGCAAGAAGCTCTACAGCGCCGAACTGCGGGAAGGGAAAACCGCCTACATCCGCCGCGAGGCCCAGGCCCAGGTAAGCGCCGGTGCCAGCCTGCTCGACGTCAACTGCGGCGCCCCCGGGGTGGATGAACCGGCGGCGCTGGAGCGGGCGGTGTTTGCCCTCTCCGGGGTGACCAGCGCGCCGCTGGTGCTCGACTCCTCCGACCCGGCGGCGCTGGAGCGGGGGCTCAAGGCCGCCGACGGCAAGGTGCTGATCAACTCCGTCTCCGGCGAGGAGAAAAGCCTGCGGGCGGTGCTGCCGCTGGCGAAGAAATACGGCGCCGCCGTTATCGGCCTGGCCCTCGACGGGCAGGGGATCCCCCGGGATGCCGAAGGGCGCCTGGCCATCGCCCGCCGCATTGTCGAGGCGGCCATGGCTGAGGGGCTCCCCCGCCAGGACATCCTCATCGACTGCCTCAGCCTCACCGTCTCCGCCGAGCAGGCCCAGGCCCGCGAGACCCTGGAGGCCCTGCGACGGGTGCGGCAGGAACTGGGGGTCGGCACGGTGCTGGGGGTGAGCAACATCTCCTTCGGCCTGCCGAACCGCCCGGTGCTTTCCTCGGTCTTCTTCGCCATGGCTTTGGAAGCCGGGCTTTCCGCCGCCATCATCAACCCCAAGGAGGAGCGGATGATGGATGCCTTCCGTGCCGCGCTGGTGCTCCTTGGCCAGGACCTGCGGGCGGAGGAGTACATCGCCGTCTACGGCGGGATGACGGCGGCCCCGGCCCTGCCGGTGACCGAAGGGAGGGAACTCGGCATCCGCGAGCGGCTGGCGGCGGCGGTGATCGAAGGGGATACCGAAGGGGTGGCGGCGCTGGTGGAACTGGCCCTGGCCGAAGGGCTGGAGCCGATGGCCATCGGCAACGAGGGGCTGCTCCCCGGGCTCGAGGAGGTCGGCCGGCGTTTCGGCCGCGGCCAGGTGTTCCTGCCGCAGGTGATGCTCTCCGCCGAAACCATGCAGCTGGCCTTCGCCCGCCTCAAGCAGGAAATCAAGGGGGTCGCCGCCACCCGCGGCCGCATCCTGATGGCCACGGTGGAAGGGGATATCCACGACATCGGCAAGAACATCGTCTGCACCCTGCTGGAGAACCACGGTTTCGAGGTCATCGACCTGGGCAAGAACGTTCCGGCCGAGCGGATCCTCGACCAGGCGCTGGAGCATAAGGTGGATGCCGTCGGCCTCTCGGCCCTGATGACCACCACCCTGCAGCAGATGCAGGTGGTGCTGGAGCGGCTGCGGGCGGCCGGGGTGAAGGTCTTCACCATGGTCGGCGGCGCGGTGGTGACCCAGGATTACGCCGACGCCATCGGCGCCGACCTCTACGCTGCCGACGCCCTCGAGGCGGTGGCCAAAATCAAGGCCCTGCTGGCGGACGTGCGGGGATGAACGACGCCCTGCGGTCCCCCTTGTCCCTTGCGCCAAATGGCGGACTATGCTAACAATGGGCAGTCAATTCCCCCTTGCGTGAGGGCCGGGCATGGTCGTCGGATTCAACCACAATTTCCGCTACAAAGGCGAGTTGTACCACGTCCAGACCGAGGACAGCGGCATCCGTAACCCGCATATCGTCACCCTGCTCTACACCGGCGGTACCATCATCCTCTCCAAACGCAGCTCCTATGCCCACCTGCTGCAGAGCGACCACCTGGAAAAACAGGTCGAAGACATCATGAAGGCCCAGCATCGGGAGATGCTGCGCCAACTGCGCGATGGAGAACTGGACGAACAAATCCGCCGCGCCGCCGGGGGCAAGACTCCCGCCGCCGCGGCACCCGCGGGGCCGGCCCCGGCCGCCCGGCCCGCAGTTGCCCAGCCCAAACCGGCCCCCAAGCCTGTGCCCGCCAGCCCCAAGGCTGCCAAGGCACCGCCGACAATAGCCGAGGCGGTGAAGAAGCCAGCTGCTGCCGTTCCACCTGTAGCACCTCCGCCAATTGTTGAACCGCCACCGCCGCCGCCACCTGC
>CAZYXS010000017.1:0-33114 GCA_964650955.1 uncultured Desulfuromonadales bacterium
CTGAGTGCTGGCAGCGTGTCTAAATCGCGGGGTTGCGTAGGTAGATATCGATCGTTTTTCCACCGACCTGCAGCATCGCCTTGCCGTGGGTCACGGCAAGGGATTGCCCTGTTTTCCAATGTGTCATCCCAGCCGTTACCATGGCGACCACCCGTTGCGGAATCAGCGCTGGATTCAAATCCACCTCAATGGGCACGGGCATCGACTGGTAGCCGTTGTTGATGATCACAAAGGCAACATCGTCGGTGGAAATGCGCAGAAAGGCATAAACCAGGTCGTCCGACCACAGGGTAATGGTGGTCCCGTACCTGAGTGCCTCACTCCCCTTGCGTAATTGGACGAGGTCCCGGGTCCACTCGTAAATGTCCCGCTCCTTCCGAAACTGCGGTTTCGGGCGGTTGTCGGGTCCAATCGTCTCCCACGGGAAATCGCGGCGCAGGTCCCGGTCATCCTCGGCCTTCCAGCCTTCGAGGCCGATCTCTGTGCCGTAATAGATCTGCGGGATGCCGCGCATGGTGAAAAGGGCGCCGAGACATAACTTGGTGACCCTGAGAGCCCATTCGAGCCCAGCCCCTTCTCCCGGATGCCTGGTGCGGGCATGGCTCATGATACGGCGCTGCAGATCGTGGTTGTCGAGAAGGGTCACAAGCCGGTTGGCGTTGCGATACCCTCCCTTGAAAGGATTATCGTCATCGAGCACGCCAAGGGGTTCGCCTTCCGTAAGTCGAGGTCTCGCCAGCCAATGGCGCAGGCTTTCGTCATAGATCAAGGTCGAACGCAGGGCCGTGCAGAGTGGAAAATCGAAAATCGACTCGAAATCATGGTAGTTCTGATACTGCAGCAGCGTGCCTATATCCTCCTTGCTTTCGCAAAGCACCTCGCCGATAAGGCAAATGTCGGGATATTCGCCACGGATTTGGTACTTGAAGAAATGCCAGAACTTCGGCTCTACGTGCTTGACCGTATCCATGCGGATGTTGGTAACCCGGCCCCTGGTGATCCAGTCCTCGATATTGTTGATGAAGTAATCGAGCACCTGGGGGTTTTCGTGGTTGAAATCCGGCAGACCGGACAACTCCC
This sequence comes from uncultured Desulfuromonadales bacterium, assembly GCA_964650955.1. Lineage (GTDB taxonomy): Bacteria > Desulfobacterota > Desulfuromonadia > Desulfuromonadales > CAZYXS01 > CAZYXS01. Next base: position 1,081 of record CAZYXS010000017.1, read on the forward strand.
CCTTGATATCGCCTGATCCGTTTTCGTTGAACCAGTCCGTCCCAAAATGACCTTTGGCACCATACCCGGCGTGGTTCACCACCATGTCGAGGACCACTTTCATCCCCCTGGCCTCGCATTTCTTGACGAAGGACCCAAAGGTAGCGATGTCGGTGGAAGTCGAAAGGTGGCTGCCGTCCAACAGGCGACGATCCAGGCGTTCGAAACTCTGCGGCCAATAATAGTGGTAGGGTTCGGATGGACCATCGTTCGGAATGTTTTCATAGACCGGCGTGACCCAGATGGCGGTCACCCCCAACTCGAAAAGGTAATCGAGTTTTTCTAGAATCCCGTCGAGAGTTCCACCGTGGATGCGATTATCGGACTCGCTGGCGGAACGTTTGTGCCGGCCGAAAAAACGATCGGTCACGACGAAATAGATGATGTCATCCTGCGTTATCCGCTTGGAATGCCGGTTTCTCGCCAAGTTGACTCCCCCCCGAAAGGCAATCAATGTTCAAGAATGAAATGGCAGTATTTGAAACCTACCATTCATTATTTTTTAATATTTACGTTTTCGATATTTTTTTGACTTTTTTACTTTATTTCAGACCAGGGCCGGCACCGGGAACCAGGGAGGAAGACCAGGCGAGTCAAGGGGTCCCGGTGGCAGAGACCGGGCAGGGCTGATTGGATTCAAGAACGCGCAGCAGGAGGGAGGGCTGGGCGCTGAGATAGATCAGCGCCCAGTTCCAAGCGGTTGGGGGAAGCAGGCCAGGCCCGAATTATGGCGCCCGGAAGGGCCACCCTTCGGGTTTTGTCGAGCCACGGCCTGATTATTCGAATTCGATCTTGTAGTAGAGATCCGCGCCGCTTTCGACGCCGAAGACGGATTCGAGTTCCCAGCGGCGGGAGATCTGGTAGCGCAGACGGGCCTGGCTGAGGTTGGTGAAGAGGGATTGGCCGAAGCTGATGTAGAGCTCGGGGGTGAGGTATTTGCCGATGGTGATCATGGAGCCGGCAACGTCGCCCCCGCCGGACTGGATGTCGATGACGTCGAGGCCAAGGGCATTTTTCAGTTTGTCCTGCAGCACCGCCGAATCCCCCTTGGAGAGCAGTCCGCCAGCCGCGAGCATGAGCAGGTCGGTGTTGCCCCCCTGCTGGTCGAAGGGGCGACCGAGGACAACGTAGGCGAGGATGTCCGTATCGGGCATGGCCGGATCGGAATAGAGCTTGACCTGGGGCCGGCGGGGAGTCCCGCTGACCTGGATGCCCGCCTTGGTTTCACCGACGGTGCGCAGGGCGAGGAGGTCAAGGGTGGGCCGGTCGACGGGACCGCCGGCGAACAGCAGACTGCCGCGGGTGATGTTGAGCTTGACCCCGTAGGCGGCATAGGAACCCTGGACCACGTTGATCTCCCCCTGAGCGGTGACGTCGGTGAGGCCTGTCATGGTCAGGGTGGCCTTGCCGCCAAGGCGGGCATCGACCCCGGAAACCTTGATCAGCACCCGGTCGCCAAAACGCACGCCGATAATGGCATCGAGGGCCAGGAGAAGTTCGCGCACCGCCGGCGTGGCGGCATCGACCACGATGACGTCATCGCTGGGGCGCACCGGCGAGGGGGTCTGGCGGCCCTGCACCAGCATCTCTGGAATCAGCAGATCCCCCCGGATCTTGAGTTTGTCCGGGTCGCCGTTGATTTTGAGGTCGGGGCTGAGGTGGAGTTGGAGTTCCGGTTGGTTGACGGCCAGGAAATTCTCCCCCTTGAGGGTTCCCGAGTATTCGGCCGGCCGCCAGTTGCGCAACTTTATCCGCCCTTCCCCACGCAGGTGCCCTTTGCCGGCCCGCACCCCGAAGCGATCAAGAATGACCTCGTCCTCCTCCAGGTGAGCCGCCAATTCCAGGTCCCGCAGTTGGATACCGGCCGAGGGGAGGAAGGCGCCGGCCTGCTTGAGTTGCAGATTTCCGGAAAAACGGGGATTTTCCCAACTGCCGGCGGCATGCAGATCGGCTGCGACCTGCCCGCGGCTCTCCTGCACCAGGCCTGGTAGCAATGCGCTTATCAAACCTTTTTCCCGCAAATTGGCAGTAAGGTCGAGGCGTACGGGACCTCCCGGGTCGATGGCGGTGGGAATTTTGGCCGGCAGAGGCAGAGCGAAACCGGCAGCGAGGTTGCCGTACTCGGCCAGGACCAGTTCCAGGTTGCCGGTAAGGCTCTGTTGCTGCCAGCGCCAGTCGAGGTCGGCTTTGCGCAGGGGTGCGCTGACGGTGCCGTCTTCGTCCCGCCACTCCAGTCGCCCCTGGCCGATGGTGTTTTGTCCCTGGAGGGTCAGCGCCCCTTCCGGCAGCCAGCGACCGGAAGCGCCCCCCTTGAGGGCGCCTTCGAGGCGCAGCCCCTCTGGCAGCCAGGGGCGCAGCAGGGCAAGGTCGAGGCGCTCCCAGTCGAAGCGGAAATCTCCCTGCTCGGGCAAGGCCTGCCGCGCCGGCGTACCGGTAGCAGCCGCGCCGGTGAGACGTCCGCCATCGGCGAGGTGCAACTCCAGGCGGGACTGCAACCCCTTCGCGCCCCAGTCGAAGGTCAGGCCGGCCTGGCTCAGATCGAACTGGACCTCATCCTGCTGCAGTTTCGCCTGGGCACCGATTTCGCCTCGCAGTTCGATCCGACCGTCATCCCACCACTGGCCGCTCAGGCCCCCCTGGCTGGCGCCGCTGAGCTGCCATTGGGGCAACAGCGGCTGCAATAGCCCGAGGTTGAGCTTGGTCCAGTCGAGGTAGAAGTCTGCTGATTTGGGCAAACCGGTGGCCATCGGCTGAGCGGAGGCGAGCCTGCCGGTCAACTCTCCCCCCTGTTCGAGATTGATGTCCCAGAGGGCGAGCAGCCCCTGCTCGGTCCAATCCAATTCCCCCTCGACCTGCCGCAGTCCGATGTCCAGATCGCCATGGATGATACGACCGGCCAGATCGAGGGTGATTTGAAACTCCCGGCGCTCCTCGGGACGCCAGCGCGCGGCCAGGGTGCCAGTGCTGCGGCCTGACAGTTTCAGCTCTCCCAACCAGGGCTGGAGGTGACTGAGGTCGATATTGCTCCACTCTCCCACCAATTCTCCCTGCAAGGGTTGGAGGTGAAGATCGCCGTTGAGCCGCAACTCCTCCCGTTGCCCGCTAGCGAGGACCAGGGGGGAGAATTTCAGGGCGGCGCGACCCGCCGTCAGATCTACCGGCTCCTGCAACTGCCAGTTGCCGGCCCGCGGGTCTTTCACTTCGAGGGCATTCAGCTGGCCTTTCCAAACCTCCTCCACATAAGCCCCCTGGGCCTGGAGTTTCCCAGTGCCACGGGGCCAGGCCAGTTCCAGGGCCAGGCGGTGCGCCTCGGGCGTCCCCTCCAGGCGCAGGCGGCCTCGGTCGACCCGGTAGACACCGCTTTGCCCTTCTTGGAACAACAGGTTCAGCTCAAAGGGGGCATCCAGAGCGGGTTGGCTGGCCAGAAGGTCGAGCCGGGCCAGCGCGTGTTCTTGATAGGCCAGTTCGGCGCCCTGGAGTCTGATCTCTCCGGCGGCCTGTCCCGGCTGCCACTGCACCCAACCCTCTCCGCTCAGCTTTCCGGCAGCTTCGGGGATGACCCCTCCAAGCCTGGGGATGTTCAGTTTATAGTCGATGCGCCGGCTGAGCAGACCTTGGGCGCTGAGCTCGATCCCCTCCCCCTGCAATGCAAGGCGGCGTAGTTCCAGTTCGGCGCCCCGCCAGGCACCATCGACAACCCCCTCCAGGGCCCGTCCACGCAGGGTGCTTTCCAGGAACTTTCCGTTGACATCGATGGTCAAGGGCCGCTTGCGGCCGACGCCGAGAGTCCCGCCGAGGTCGAAATTCAGCGTCCCCGGCCAATCCGGGGTGATCTGGGCCGGGTCGAGATGGCGCCCCCGCAGCTCCGCCTGCAGATCGAAGCCAGCGGTCCAATGCATCTTCGCCTGACCGCCGATGTCGCCGCGCATGAACCGCCCCCGAACCTGGTCAAGCCGCAGGCCTTTGAAGTCGCCTGCTACCGCAGCGGCCAGCGCAAAGTCTTTCCAACCCTCCCCCTGATTGCGCAGGTCCACCCGTCCCTGATAGCCATCGGCCCCTCCGCTGACCGCGATGGTGCCGGTCAGGTCAGAATCGAATCCGGTTTCCGGCCCCAGGTTGAGGCGCTCCACTTCCAAGCCGAGGGTCAGGGTGGGGGGCTGCCGAGCGAGGTCCAACGCCGCGGTGCCACGCACCTGGTCGGGCGCCGCGGCCCGGTCAAGTGCCAGGGGGTCGAGATCCACCCCCTGGCGCCGCAGCCGGAAGCGGGTCTGCAGGCGGGCCTGCTCGGCCTCGCCCAGCAGGGTGGCCAGTTGCAGCTGCCCGGTCAGGTTCTCCCGGGTTGCCTCCGGGTCGAGCGCCAGTTCCAGGCGCAGACCGTCGAGCAGCGGCCCCAGTTCGGGCCAGCGGGCCCGCAGGTCGGCTTTGAGGGCAGGACGGTCGAACCCGGCCAGCAGCTCGCCCTGGAAGTCCCCGAAGGGGGTGCGGGCCAGCAGTTGGGTGAGCTCCAACACCCCCTGCCCCCAACGGGCCACCAGTTGCAGTTCGGGATAGTCCTTGGGCTCCCCTTCCCCCTGCTGCAGGCGCAGCCGCTCCAGACGCAGCAGACCGAGACGGGCCTTGACCCGCATCGGCCAGCCTTCCAGCGTCGGCCAGATGAGGTTCAGCGGCTGCTTTGGCGCCGGTTCGGCCAGTTCGAAAGGGGCAGGCAGGCGCACCTCGATATCGCTGACCTGCAGCTCGGCAACATCCAGCTCCCCCCGCAGCAGACGGCTCGGGTGCCAGTCGAAATGCAGCCGCTGGCATTGGCCCTCCCCCCCGGCCCCCTGCCAGCGGACCCCCGCGAGGGTCAGAGGACCGGCCAACCGCCCCTCCACCTCTTCGACTGCAAGCTCAAGGGGGGTGAGACGATCGATCCAACCCAGCACCGTCCGAGCCCCGCTGTTGGTGCCCAGGAGCCAGGCCAGCCCGAGCGCCCCGAGCAGGGCCAGGGCCGCCATACTACCGAGCAGATATGTCAGACCCCGTTTCACCATGTGAACCCGATGCTCAGATGCAGGCGGAAGGAGGGCTTGGACACCCCCAACTGCCGCGCCAGATCGATTTTGATCGGCCCGACCACCGTATAGCGCCGGATGCCGAGACCCGCCCCCTGGGCCCACTCCAACTCGACAGGGTCATTGAAGGCATTGCCCAGGTCGTAAAACAGGGCGGCGCTCCAGTTCTGGGCCAGGGTCCGCTCCAGTTCCACACTGCCGACCGCAAGATTCTTGCCACCCACCACTTTTCCGGTGTCGTCACGGGGTCCGAGGCTCTGATAGGGATACCCCCGCACGCTCTGGTCCCCCCCGGCAAAGAAGCGCAGGGTCGGCGGCACCTCCCGCAACGGCTCGTTCTGCAGGGTCATGCCCCCCTGGGCCCGCAGCAGCAGCAGCATCTTTCCCGGCAGGGGCAGCAGGGCATTGGCACCGGCCAACCCCTGCAGCAGGCCGGTGTCCGAACCCAGGGCCTGATGGGTGCCGCGTACTTCCAGGCTGTAGGAAAAGCCCTCGCGGGGGCGCACCGGATCGCTGAACCGACGGCGGGAAAAACGCACCCCCGGCAGAATGGTGCGGGAGGTTTCGTCCTGATCGCTGATGGTATAATCCTCCTGCATCAGGCGCAGGTAGATGGAACCGATACGACCGCGTCCGAAGCCCCGCACCCGCTCCACCTCGGCAAAGGTGCTCGCATTGGTGAAGGTGTCATTGACATCGCGGTCGTAACCCAGACGAAAACGAGTATGGCTGTCGAGATTGGCCAGGCTGGGAACGGTGTAGGAGACCTCGGCGGTCTGCTTGAATTCCGCCAGCAGCGTATCTCCACCCAGTTCGTGGCCGAGATCAAAGATGTTGACGTCCTTGTAGCGGAGGGAAAAGCGCGAGCCGGTGTCGGTGCCGTAGCCGACCCCCGGACGCAGGCGGCGGGAAGGTTTGCTGGTGAGACGAATATCCACCGGCACCAGGGACCCGTCCGCCTCCGCAATCAGGGGGGTGACGACGATTTCGCGAAAACGGTCGGAATCAAGGTAATTGAGCTGGGTCTGTCCGAGTTTGGCATAGGTGAAGACATCGCCATCGCGAAAGGCGAGAAATCGACGCAAGTAGTCGGCGGGGTAGCTGGGAGCGCCGCTGATGCGAGCCTCGCCAAACTGGTAGCGGGGACCGGTGGCCAGTTCCAGATCGATCTCCGCGGATTTGGCTGCCTGGGTGACCCGTACCTCGTGGCGGCTGAACTCGGCGCCGATGTAGCCTAGGTCGAGAGCCCTGGCCTGTAAAGCCCCTTTCCCCTCTTCGTAGGTTTCGTGACGCAGGATATCCCCCCGGCGCAGGGGAAATTTGCGGGCCAGTTCCTGCAGAACCGGGTTGTCGGCTCCTGGCCCGGCGATGTGCACAGCCGCCTCGGTCACCCGTACCGGCTCCCCCGGATCGATGGTGATATGCACCAGATAGCGGTTTTCCCCGGCGACTTCCAGCAGTGTCTGTACGGAGGGTTCGTAATAGCCGAAGGGCTCCAGTGCAGGCCGAATTTTTATCGGCACCTGGCGGATGAAACGGTCGAGCCAGGCACGATCCACCTGTTCCTCGACCAGCATGCGGGGCGGCAGGCTGAGCACCGCCCGGACATTGTCAAGAACCCTCCCTTCGACTCCCTTGACCACCAGTTCTACGGGCTCCTCCGCCCGTGCTGGCGTGGCCTGGACGATCAGCACCGCCAGGATCACCAGCAAAATGAGGCAACTGGAACGCAACCGGCGGATCAGCATGGGGGAAGCTCCACAGGGGACGAATTCATGGCCGGGGCGCCTTCTTTGGCGGCAGCTTGCTCGGCCCCCGCAGCACGGGCTTGTTCAGGGAAGCGGCCAGCCCCTTCAACATGCCCGAAAAAACCAGCCCATGCAGAGGAGTGACCCCCCACCAATAGAGAATCCCCCACAGGCCCCGGGGCAGGAACCGGGCCACTTGACGCAATTCGGTAGGACCCTCGGGAAGCCCCCGCAAGGAGAATTCCAGCGTCGCCGCCCCCGGCACTTTCATCTCCGCGTAGAGCAGCAATCGATGGGGGGCCTCGACCCGCACCACCCGCCAGAAATCAAGGGCGTCCCCCGGTTGCAGCCGGGAGGCGTCGCGGCGCCCGCGGCGCAGCCCGACCCCCCCCAGCAGCCGGTCCACCCCACCGCGCAGGCGCCAGAGCCAATCGGCGTAATACCAGCCGGTGCCGCCACCGATACGCAAGACCGCCTGCCAGGTCTCCTCCAGCGTTGCCTCCAGTTCCACCACCCGGCCATCAAAGTAAAGGGTTCCACCCGCCCAGTCGGGGTCGTCCCCAAGGCTCCATTCGGCCGGTGGCAGCAGCCCGGCATCCATCCAACTGCTCTCCACCGCCTGTTGCCGCAGGCGCTGCAGAGCCAGGCGGATGGCAGTGCGACAATCGAAGAGCTCCTGGGGAAGCAACTCGCGAATACGGGTATCCCGACACAACACCGGGTTGCGCAGGCCCTCGGCCAGGGGGCGGGCCAGTTGGGCCGGTACCGGGGTAACCAGGTGAATCCAGTAGGAGCTCAGCCGGGGAGTCAGCAGGGGAACCGGGAGAATTCGCCGCCGGGCCAGACCGGCCTCCTCGGCGTAAAGGGCCATCAGGCGCCGATAGGTCAGTACCTCCGGGGACCCGATGTCGAAGGTCTCGCCGGATGTTTCCGGCACGGCCAGGCAGCCGACCAGATAGTACAGGACGTTGCGAATACCGATGGGCTGGCAGGGGGTATCCACCCAGCGGGGGGTGACCATGACCGGCAGACGGTCGACCAGGTATCGCAGAATTTCGAAGGAGGCGCTGCCGGAGCCGATGATCATCGCCGCCCGCAGGACCGTGACCGGCACCGGTCCTGCACGCAGCAATCGGGCCACCTCGGCGCGGGACTGGAGGTGTTCACTGAGATCCTGGGAGGCCTCTCCCAGGCCGCCAAGGTAGATGATTCGCTCCAGACCGGCGGCCGCTGCGGCCGCGGTCATGTTGTGGGCAGCCCGCCGGTCGGCAGAAGCAAAATCCTCGCCCCCCGGCCCCATGGAATGGACCAGGTAGTAAACCGCCCGGCAGCCTTGGGCCGCAGACTGCAGAGAGGAAAGATCGAAGACGTCCGCAGCGACAATCTCCACCTCCGGATGAGCGGCCCAGGTGCGGCCTTGCAGCTTGGCGGGATTGCGGGCCATGGCGCGGACCCGGTAGCCGGCGGCCAGCAGACGGGGGATTAACCGGCTGCCGATGTAACCGGTGGCCCCGGTGACCAGGATCGGCCGAGGATCGCCGGAGTTGGGCAGAGGGGGGGGCTCGGCCGCGGGATCGAACAGAGGCGGCACCACGGAGCTCTTCCCGCCAGAGCCAACCACCATCATGAGCTGCGCACCAGGGCTGCCGGGGAAGCCGCGCCATGGTCCCTCCAGAAGTCCAGGAACTCGGCTTCCACCAGCGGCTTGCTGTAAAGAAAACCCTGAATCAGGTGACAACCGGTGGCGTGAAGGAATTGGCGCTGTTCGACTGTTTCCACCCCTTCGGCCAGCACCTGCAGCTTGAGATTGCGCCCCAGCGCGATAATGGCCTGAACGATAGCCGCATCGTCGGCATCGTTGGGCAGCCCCATGACAAAGGAGCGGTCGATTTTCAGCGTGTCGAGAGGAAAGCGCTTGAGATAACCGAGAGAGGAATAGCCGGTGCCGAAATCGTCGATGGAAATGTTGATTCCCAGGGCCTTGAGAGCGAGCAGGGATTGGACGGCCCCATCGACATCCTCCATGATGGCGGTTTCGGTGATTTCCAGGTCGAGGCAGGCCGGATCGAACCCCGATTCCTCCAGCTCGGAGCGCACCAGGGTCAGCAGGTCCTGTTGCTGGAACTGGCGGGCGCTGAGGTTAACCGCCAGCCGAATGGGCGGCCAGCCCTGCCGGCGCCAGGCCTGGGCTTTGCAGCAAGCCTGCCGCAGCACCCATGCGCCGATGGGTACGATCAGACCCGTCTCCTCGGCCAGGGGAATGAATTGGCCCGGAGAGATGGGGCCGAGAGTCGGATGATGCCAGCGCAGCAACGCCTCGGCCCCGACCATGAGACCGCTGCGGCTGTCGATCTGAGGCTGGAAGTGCAGACTCAGTTCGTCCCGCTCCAACGCCCGCCGCAGGTGCGCCTCGAGAGTGAGGCGCTCATGGGCCCGCCGGTGCATGATCGGCGCATACGCCAGCAGGCTGTTGCCCCCTTGGCGCTTGGCCCGGAACAGGGCCGATTCGGCGTTTTTCAGCAGCGTGGGAGCATCGGTGGCGTCGGCGGGGAACATGGCGATGCCGATGCTGGCGGAGAGGAAGATCTCCCGCGATTGCAGCAGGAACGGCTCCTTCAGGCTGTCGAGCACCCGTTGACCCAAGGCGAGGGCCTCGTAATCCCCGTCGACTCGGGGCAGCAGAATGGGGAAGACATCGCTGCTCCACCGGGTCAGGGTCACTCCCGGCGGCAAAAGCTCGGCGAGGCGGTTGGCAAACCCCTTGAGCAGCCGATCCCCCATGTGGTGGCCAAGGGTGCGATTGATCTTGCTGAATTTGTCGATGTCGACAAACAGGATGGCCAGGGGGGAGCGCTGCAACTGGGCTGCGGGCAGAGCCTCTGCAAGCAGGTCCTGCAGGCAGTTCTGGTTGGGCAGATCGGTCAGACGGTCATAGTAGGCCAGGCGGCGGATGGTTTTCTCAGCCTGGCGGTGGCGGCTGTGGGCCCGCAGTGCCTCCAGACCGTAACAGAGGTCGGCGGCCAGTTCCTGCAGCAGTTTCACCTCTGCCGGGGCGAAGGCCTCGGGAACGGCGGCATAGATCAGCAAGGCGCCTTTGGACTGTTCCAGCCGCAGTGGCAGAGCCAGCAGGGCGGCTGAACCGACCAGGCGGGCCACCCGTTGCCACTCGGCAGCTTCCCCTGTGGGGGATATGCGCGCGACCACCGGCGCTTCCTCCACCAGCGTCCGCAGGGCGGGATCGTCCACGTGGAGAGGCGCCGCGGTCGCCCGGGCTGCCAAGGTAACAGCATCCTCACCATGCCAGGCCACCGGCCGCAGGCGGCCGCCCCCTCCCGGCTCCTGCAGCCAGATCCAGGCCAGGCGGTAGCCACCGACCTCGGTCAAAGTCCGGCACAATTCCGCAGCCAGATCTCCTTCCGATTCGATCTTCACCAGGCCGTGGTTGAAACGGGAGAGCACCTGCAGGGCCCGGTTGACCCGTTCCAGCCCGGCCTGGGATTGAGCCAGGGACCGCAGGTGCCCACGGATCATCAGGTACAGCAGCAGGGCGGTAGCGAGGATGAAGAACCAGCCCTTGTAGGTCTGCAGGCGCTGCAGTTGGGCCGGGTCGGATACCAGCAGGGTGAGCAGGGTGTCGGAGAAATAGATCCAGGCACCACCAAGCAGCAGGTAGGCCAGGGGGATTTTCAGGGCAAGGTGTCGAGCGAGCCGGGATGCGCTTGGCAAGGGGGCAGACCTCCCTGACCGAAGGCAATGCCAGCGGTCGATGTGAACGGGAGCAAACGAGCAGCAGATAATGTCAAACCCTACCGCAAGCCTCCGCCGGAGTCCATCATTTTCGCTGCGTCAAAGATTCAAGTGTCCAGAATAATTACGCCTGCTTCAAAACTTCCGCATCGAGAGCCGCCAGGGCCTGGCGCAGGGCCTGGCCCCGGTGGCTGATGCGGTTCTTGGTCTCCAGGGGAAGCTCCGCCATGGTCTGGCCGAACTCCCTGACCAGAAACAGCGGATCATAGCCGAACCCCCCTTGGCCCCGAGGTTCAAGGAGAATACGCCCTTCCACCCGCCCGAAATACAGGCGAGTTTCCCCACCGGGCCTGGCCAGGGCCATGGCGCAACAGAAGGCTCCCTGTCGCTCCTCCGCCGGCACCCCGGCGAGGGCGGTCAACAGTTTGCTGTTGTTGTCGGCGTCGCTCGCCCCCGGCCCGGCATAGCGGGCGGAATGGACGCCGGGAGCGCCTGCGAGGGCCTTCACCTCCAGACCGGAATCGTCGGCCAGAGTGGGCAGGCCGGTGAGAGCGGCAATGGTTTCGGCCTTCTTGCGGGCATTGTCGGCGAAGGTGGCGCCATCCTCTTCCACTTCGGGCAGGTTATCGAAACTCTCCAGCCCGCGGACAACGATGCCGGTCCCTTCCAGCAGGCGCCTGATTTCTTTCAATTTTCCCTGATTGCGGGTGGCGATGACGAGGTCCATGGTCATCCTGCCAGGGTCTGGCGCTGCATTTCGTCGAGGCGCCGGCACCCGGCCAGGGCCAGGTCCCGCAGGGCATCGAGTTCGGCCTGAGTGAAGGGCTCATCCTCCGCGGTTCCCTGCACCTCAACGAAGCGACCCGAGGCGGTCACCACGAAGTTCATGTCGACGGAGGCCTGAGAGTCCTCGGCATAGTTGAGATCGAGCACCGGGCGCCCGGCCACGATGCCGACGCTGACCGCCGACACCCCTTCCTTGATCGGCGAGGCAGCGAGTTTGCCTTGACGCAGCAGCCCGGCCACGGCGTCGGCGAGCGCTACGTAAGCCCCGGTGATGGCAGCGGTGCGGGTACCGCCGTCGGCCTGCAGCACGTCGCAGTCGAGCAGAATGGTGCGCTCGCCGAGCTGGTCCAGGTTCACCACCGCGCGCAGGGAACGGCCGATCAAGCGTTGGATTTCATGGGTGCGGCCACCGATCTTGCCCCGGGTCGCCTCCCGCGCCGAACGGCTGTGCGTGGCCCGGGGGAGCATGGCGTATTCGGCTGTGACCCAGCCCCGCCCCTGGCCGCGCATGAAGGGAGGCACCCCCTCTTCCACCGTCGCGGTGCAGAGCACCCGGGTCTCCCCGAAACTGACCAGCACCGAGCCTTCGGCATACCGGGTGAAGCCGCGCTGAAAGCTGATTGGACGCAGGTCGCGGGGGTGGCGGCCGTCGCCGCGCAGGTTGGTGGATTCAGTCACGGATGGGTCTCCTTTTCATCGTCAGCAAAGGCCTTGAGGCCGGCAAACAGGGCGGCGGCCAGTTTTTCCTGGCCATCGGGGTTATGCAGCAAAATGGCATCGATCGGGTTGGTCAGGTAGCCGAGTTCCACCAGCACCGTCGGCAGATTGCCGCGGCCCAGAGGGGCCAGGGGAATTTTGCGGATTTCGGCCACCGCCAGGCCGGCCTGCTGGAAGGCCTGCTTGAGCTGGCGGGCGAGGCGCATGCTCGCCCCCTCTTCGGCGGGGATGACCTCCCCTCCGTACTCCTCCACCGGGCGCACCACCAGCACCACCCCCCGCGCATCGGGGGTGAAAGCCCCCTGGGCATGGAGCAGCAGCAGGGCGTCGACATCGGCTTGGGCCGCGACCTCGAACCGTTTTTCGGTGCTCAGGGAATAGTCGCCGTCACGGCTCAGCCGGACCGCCACGCCAAGCTGCATTTTCAGCTTCTTTTCCAGCCGCCGGGCCACCTCGAGGGTAACGGTTTTCTCCTTGCCGCCGGCCTCGGTGACCACACCGGCATCCTGCCCGCCATGACCGGGATCGATGGCGATACCGTTGAGCAGCGTGCCCACCTTGGGGTCCTGTTTACGCAACAAGGCGTCGAACAGATTGTCGAGGGAAGCCTGGTTGGTGGGAGTCGTCGCCGTGGCGGGGGACAGGTTGCGATAATAGACCCCCGCGGGAAGCAGACCCGGCAGGGTCACCCGCAGGAAATCCTCCGAGACCCGCAGCCTCCCTCCAAGGTAAAGGGGGGGGTGGGAGAGGGTGAGCAGGCTCCCTGCCACTTTCAGCGATCGCCGCCCCGGCACCAGTTGCGCCTCTCCCTGGGGAAGGCGGAAACGGTAGGTGTGGGCCACCGAGCTCCACTCCCCGGCCAGGCCCAAAGGGGGCAGAATATCATCGAGCGCCAGGTAGGGAACCCCTCCCTGCTGGTAAACCTCCTGGACGGTCACCGGCGGCTGTCCCGGCAAGCCGATCTCCACCGCGGCGGCGGCCGGACCTGCAAGCAGGAGCAGGAACCAAATCATTGTCAGCAGTTGCTTCATCCACACCTCGGCTTGGCAGAATTGGCCGTTTATACTCTGTGCCGCAAGTGTCTGTCAATCAGAGGGGCTAGCTGGCAGGAACCAGCCGCTTGCCCTTCTGCAGCGGCCGACCGAGGGAGGTAAGCAGGCGCTTGACCAGGATCTGCTCCAACTCCCGCTGGGCTACCCAGTCTCCGGTCATGCCGTCGATCTGACCGCCGGCCATCAGGCCGTGCCCGCCAGCGGTGCCCAGGTCGGCCACCACGCTGCGCATGATGTCTCCCGCATGCAGATTGTGCAGGCGGGTACGGAAGGAGAGGATTTCCCGTGGCGGGTAGCAGCCCATGCCAAGCACCACCACGACCCCCTCGGTGCGCAGAAACAGGTCGGCGAATTCCGCCACGATGTCCGGGTTGTCGATTTCCAGCAGATTGAACACCAGGACGTCGCCGTAGACCCGGGCGGCGTGGATCGCTTTGCTGATGCTGGCGAAGTAGGCCCGGGGCACCTGGGGATGAAGGATATCGAAGAGGATCCGGTTGTTGGCCCGGGGCAGCAACTGCAGGTAGGCCTCGCGATCGGCCTGGCACCATTCCCGGCCCAGGTCCTGGGTTTCCGACTTGATGGCGTAGAACAGGATGGTGGCCAGGCGGGTGCCGAAGGTCACCTCCTGGGCCTGCAGGTATTCGAAGAGAATGGTCGCGGCGGCACCGTAGTTGGCCCGAATGTCGACCCAGCGGCAGGTGGTGCAGATATCCTTGGCCGGGTGATGGTCGATCACCAGATGCACCGGCCGGTCGTTGGGATAGGAATTATTGCCGGTCCCCGGCTGGGTATCCACCATGCAGACCACCTGGTAGTCGTCCAGGTCGAGTTGATCCAGGGGAACGGCGTCGATATCCAACTTGGCCGCCATCACCTTGTTTTCCCCCCGGCCGATCATGCCGCCATAGCCGATGGTGGCGGTTTGACCGAGTTTTTTCAGAAACAGGTGCTGCAACGCCATGGCGGCGGCCAGAGAGTCGGGGTCGGGGTTGTCGTGGGCCACGATCAGAATCCGGCCGCGCCCCCGGGCCCAGTTGAGAAATTGTTCGGTAAACTCCCGGGAACGGGTCAGGTCGGTAGCCATCAGGACTCCTTGGCGGCAAGCAGAGTCAAGGCCCGGGCGGCCGCCTCTGCGGGAGTGGTCGCCGCCTGCAGCCCCGGCACCTGGGGCCAGCTGCCGAGGCTGACCACCGGTTTGCCGAGTTTGAGGGCAATGGCGATTTCCGACAGGGTGCCGTACTCCCCCTCCACCGCCACCAGCACCTCGGCCCCATGGGCGATGAGAATGTTGCGGGCATGCCCGAGATTGGTCGGCAAGACGATGGACAGGTAAGGGTTGCCGGCAACCGCATCAGGCCCGGGCAGCAGACCGATGGTCTCTCCGCCCCCCTCCCGGGCCCCCTGGCAGGCCGCCTCCATCACCCCGCCGAGGCCACCGCAGACCAGCGTTGCTCCACCAGCGGCCAACAGCCGGCCGAGTTCCCGGGCCCAGGCCAGCCCCTGGGCCGAAGGGTTGCCGGCCCCGATGACACCCACCAGCCGATGACGACGCGGTTCAGGCATCCGCCCCCCCTTCCCGCTCGGGCCGCAACTGGCGGGCATAGCCCCGCAGCAGCAGACTGCTGGTCACCACCGACACGCTGGAGAGAGCCATGGCCAGGCCGGCGAATTCAGGCCGCAGGATCAGCCCCAGCGAAGGGTAGAACAGCCCGGCGGCAATGGGAATGCCGACAACATTGTAGCAGAAGGCCCAGAACAGGTTTTGCTTGATCTTGCTCAGGGTTTTGCGGCCGAGGCGGATGGCGCGCTCCACGTCGCGAATATCCCCTTTGACCAGGACGATATCCCCGGTCTCCTTGGCCACATCGGTGCCGCTGCCGATGGCGATGCCGATATCGGCCTGGGCCAGGGCCGGGGCGTCGTTGATGCCGTCGCCGACCATGCCGACCACCTGCCCCGCCGCCTGGTAGCGCTGCACCAGGGACCGCTTGTCCCCGGGCAGCACCTCGGCCTCCACCTGGTCGATGCCCAGTTGCGCCGCCACCGCCTGCGCCGCCACCCGGCGGTCGCCGGTGACCATCACCGTGGTCAACCCCAGCTCTTTCAGGCGCCGCACAGTCTCCCGGGCAGCCGGCTTGACCGCATCGGCCAGGCCGACGATTCCCAGCAACCGCTGGTCCCGGGCCACCAGAATGACCGACTTGCCCATGCGGCTGAGTTGTTCCAGGGGCTGCGCCATGGGACCCAGTGCGATCCCTTCCCCTTCCAGCAGCCGGGGGTTCCCGGCCAACGCCCGGTGCCCCTGCACCCGGCAGCGCAGACCGAACCCGGGCAGTTCCTCGAACTCTTCGCTTGGCGGAAGGGACAAATGGTCAGCCTGGGCCCGCTTCACCACGGCCCGGGCCAGGGGATGGTTGCTGCCGGCCTCGACGGCCGCCGCCAGAGCGAGCAGTTCCGCTTCGGTCACCCCGGCTGCAGGGCACAGGTCGGTGACTTCGAAACGCCCTTCGGTCAGGGTGCCGGTTTTATCCAGCAGCAGCACCTGCAACCGGGAGACCTGCTCCAGCACCGAGGCCTTTTTGAACAGAATGCCGGCGGAAAGACCAACGGCGGAACCGACCATGATGGCCGTGGGAGTGGCCAGCCCCAGGGCACAGGGGCAGGCGATGACCAGCACGGCGATGGCGAGCTTGAAGGCGAACAGGAATTCGGCCTGGCCCAGCAGGGTCCAGACCCCGAAAGTCAGCAGGGCGATGACGCAGACGATGGGGACGAAGACTGCCGAAACGGCGTCGGCCAGGCGTTGAATCGGTGCCTTGTCCCCCTGCGCCTCCTGCACCATGCGCACGATCTGGGCCAACACCGTAGCGGCCCCGACGGCCGTGGCTTCCACCACCAGGCGGCCGCTCTGGTTGATGGTGGCACCGGTCACCCTATCCCCCGGGGCCTTGTCCACCGGCAGTGACTCGCCGGTGACCATGGATTCATCCACCGCCGAGCGCCCTTCGCGCACTCGTCCGTCCACCGGTATCCGCTCGCCCGGACGCACCACCACCAGATCGCCGGCCCGCAGTTGACGGCTCGGCACCTCCCGCTCGGCACCGTCCACCAGCAGCCGTGCCTGGGCCGGCTGCAACTGCAGCAGCGCCTTGAGAGCGGCGCTGGCTTTCCCTTTGGCCCGGGCTTCGAGCCATTTGCCAAAGCGGATGAAGGTGATCAGCATGGCGCTGGTTTCGAAGAAGACCTCCCCCTCGCCGCCGAACAGGCCGACGGCAGCGAGCAGAGAGTACCCATAGGCGGCGGTGATCCCCAGGGCGACCAGCACATCCATGTTGGCGGTACGGTTGCGCAGGGCGGTCCAGGCGCCGCGGTAGAAAATCAGCCCGGCACTGAACTGCACCAGGGTCGCCAGCAGGCCGCTGCCGTACAAGGCGAGATCATGGGAGACCGGCACCAACATGAAGAGCATGATGGGCAGGGAACAGACGGCGGAAAAAATCAGCCAATGGAGCTGCCGACGGGCCTCCCGAGCCTGGGCCGCATCCACGGATTCCTGCGCCTCAGAGTCGGCATCATCGGCCAAATGCCCCCGGTATCCAAGGGCGGCAATCTTGCCAAGCACCTTCTCGGCATCCACCCTGGCCGGGTCAAATTGCACCCTCAACCGCTCGGCGGCGAAATTCACCAACGCCTGTTCCACCCCCGGCAAACTGCCCACCCCCTTTTCAATGGTGTTGGCGCAGTTGGCGCAGGTCATCCCCTGCAGCAGCACGGTCAATTCCCGGTTGGCGGTCGGAGCAGGGACAGGGGCCACCGCATCCGCGGGGGTTGCGGCCGACTGAGGAGGAGAATCGGCCTCGGGCAGGCGGTCGGGGACCTGAAAACCGGCACCGGCGAGGGCGGCAACCAGAACCTCGCGTTGGAGGGAGGCTTCCCCATCCACCTTGGCCTGGCGCTGTTCCAGCGACACCTCCGCCCCTGTCACCCCCGGTTGGGCGAGCAGCAACGCCTGCACCCTGGCTACGCATTTCTGACATTTCATGCCGAGGATGAAGAGGGTCAGCTGGGGCATCGTGGGGATCTCTCAGCGACGCAGCAGTTTGCGGAAGGACGCAGTCTCGCGAATCCGGTCGAAATCCGGGTCATGTTTTGCATCTTCGAGAAAATGCCCGTCCTGGTCGGCGGCCCGGGTCAGGGCGCTCACCGCCTCGCGGACATTCCCCTTGAGGGCGAAGACGCAGGCCCGGTTGTAGTAGGCCAGCGGATAGCTGGTGGTGCGGGCGAGGATATCGTCGAAACAGGCCAGGGCATCATCCAGCCGCCCCAGGTCCATAAGGACGTTGCCGCGGTTGTTGAGGGCATAGATCGATTCCGGGTCCCGGGCCAGGCTTTCCTCCAGGGCCGCCAGGGCGCCGGGCAGATCCCCCAGCCGCTCCAGCACCACCCCGCGGTAGAAAGCGGGCTCGGGGCTGTCGGGAGCCAGCCGGGCCGCAAGGTCGGCCCCCTCAAGGGCCTCCGGATGACGTTCAAGTTCGATCAGCACACTGATTTTCTCGATGCAGGCTTCGAAAAAATCCGGGGCCAGTTCCAAAGCCCGATCAAAATCGACCAGGGCCTCGGTCAGGTTCCCCTGGCGAAACAGGGACAACCCGCGGTTGTAGTAGTAGGTCGGCACCTGGGGATCACGGGCGATGGCCCGATGGTAGCAGGCCAAGGCGTCGTCGTCGCGCCCCAGAGCAGAGAGGGCATACCCTTTGCCATTGAGGCTCGAGGCATCCCCCGGATTTCCTGCCAGAGCCTGGTCGAAACTGGCCACGGCCTCGTCGTAGCGCCCCAGACGATTGAGGGCATAGCCCTTGTTGTAGTGGGCATCGGGGGTATCGGGGAGGCGGCGCAGAGCCTGATCGTACATCGGCACCGCCTCTTCGGTACGGCCGAGCTCGTCCAGGGTGTTGCCCAGGTTGATGTAAGCTTCGGGAAAGTCGGGCTGGAGGCTGAGAGACCGTTGGAAATGGTTCAGCGCCTCCTCCAGTTCTCCCAGGCGCTCGAGCAACACGCCATAGTTGTGATGCAGGGCACCGTTGCGCGGATCGAGCCGCAGGGCCTTGCGATAAAGAGCGAGCGCCTTGGCGTCGTCCCCCAGGTTGGCGGCGGCCACCGCGCACAGATTGAGGGCTTCGACATCCAGAGGGTGCTCCTCCAGGAAATCCTCGGCCCGATCCAGCGCCTCCTGGTTGTCCCCCCGGTTCAGGGCCAGTTGGGCCAGTTCCAGCTCCTCAGTTTCATCCTCGTCGTCGAGGTAATCGTCAAAATCCTCGTCCATCACTCGCTCCGGCCCGGGGTTGGGGGCGTACTATAGCAGAACTGCCCCGTCGTTGCACCTGACTTCCTGGCGGCCTCCGCGGCGCGACGCCGCCATGGCCCCAGATCTCCGGACACTGGTCCCAGTTTTCTCAATTCTACCCGTTTCCCATATCCTTTCAAAGAGTTTCGCTGCACCTCCCGGGTTTTGCAGGGGCAAAGGTATAGCGGAAACATGCAGGTGCACATTGGCCATATACACCTGACCAACCATCTGTTTTTTCGCAGCTTTGCCAACCATTGGAGGGCTGTTCCGGGGGTTGCGGCAGACAGTGGAGCTCTCAGGCGTATATTTTTTTCAGGCAGCCGGCTGTCCAGGGGCCGCCACCAGCCCTGCACGCCCCGAAAAACTTTGCTGCAATTCCGCTTGGTTGGAACAGAAGGAAAGACGCTGGGGGTGGCTGGTACGGTTCCTGCTCCCATGCATGGTCAGACCCTGCCCTGTTCTTAGGAAAGGAGCCGTTCCCATGCACCCGATCTCCCGCATCTACCTGACCCCGACCCCGGTCCGGATCTGGCATTGGCTTAACGCCTTCGGCATTGTAACCCTGACCGCCACCGGAGCGCAGATCCGCTTTCCAGAGTTCATCAACCTGTTCGGTACCTACAAGGCCGCCATCGCCCTGCACGACGCTGCGGGACTGGTGG
This sequence comes from uncultured Desulfuromonadales bacterium, assembly GCA_964650955.1. Taxonomy (GTDB): domain Bacteria; phylum Desulfobacterota; class Desulfuromonadia; order Desulfuromonadales; family CAZYXS01; genus CAZYXS01. The sequence continues at coordinate 20,236 of CAZYXS010000017.1, forward strand.
TCAGCGTCAGTTTCCTGCTCTGGCTCGGCTACTACCTGCTGGTTGCCGGCACTCTCTCGCGGCTCTACGTGCCCAACAAAGAGGATCTGCAACACGGAGTTATGCGGCAAGCCTTCTACTATTTCTGCAACTATTTTCGCGGTCGCCCCAACCCGCACCATCCCACCCCGGAGGACAAGTTCAACCCGATGCAGAAATCGGCCTACCTGGTGATCATGATGGTGCTGATGCCATTGGTTATTCTCAGCGGCCTGCTGCTACTCAACATCGGTCCCCTGAGGGAACTGGTGCTGATGATCGGCGGGTTGAAGTACCTGGCCGAGCTCCATTTCCTGCTGGCCTGCTGCATGGTGGCCTTCCTCTTCACCCACGTCTACCTGGCCACTCTCGGCCACACTCCCTTCGCCCATTTCGTACCCATGTGGACCGGTTGGGAGGAGACCGCCGAGCCCGTGGACAAGCCCGACCAACCGACCACTCCTTAGGGGCGGGTTCGTTTAGCCATGGGCGGCGGCTGCCAGCGGCCAGGCTGCGAGCATCTGGCTCAGCTCCTGCTCCGCCTCCAAAAGCACCCGCCAGAGATCCTCGCTGTCTCCCAGACCCAACTTGATCAGATAGGCGGCAATGCCGAGGTTGGTGCGCGCCCTGAACAGGGCCACCTGCGCCGGGAACTGCGGGGGCGGCGGTCCTGCCGCCTCTTCGTAGGCCGCCAGGAACAGTTCTTCGGGATAACGCTCCCGCACCTCGGGGTAGGCGTAGAACTGGTTGCGGTACTGGGCCAGGAAACAGCCCACATCGAAAGCCGGCGGCAGGCACAGGGAACTTTCGAAATCGATGGCAGCCACGAACAGAGTGTCCCGATTATCCAGATTGTCCTGCCCGATGAGAATGTTTTTTGGGTGAAAATCCCCGTGCCCCTGCACGAAACCGCCCCCTTCGGCGGCCACCACCTGTTGCTCCAATTCAATCAGCATCTCCCCCAAGGCTTCGGCCCGCCGGGTATGGGGATGATCGATGACCTGGAACCGCTCCACATATCGCGCCACCCGTGCCGGTTCCCGTGCCCAGAATTCCTCCGCCGCTGTGACCCCCAGCCGGCACCGGTGCAACCGCGCCAGCCAACGGGCGGCCAGTTGCAGGAACTGGCGTCCGTCGCTGGCCGTGGCCCCCAGCAGTTTGTCGAACAGGGGCTTGCCCCGCAGCCCCTGCTGAATCAGGGTGTGACTGCGAGGGTCCTGGTCGATGGGCCGCGGCACCCGATAGGTTCCGCCGTCGAACCCCTGCCGGCAGAGCTCAGCCAGGATCCCATGGGCCCGAATGGCGCTGCGCCACCGGGTTGGCGTCTCAAGGGTACGGATAATGATCCGCTCCCGAATTTCGTCGGGACCCTTGGCACCGATGGTCACTTCGGTCACCAGGCTTTTGGCGCCCGACTTGGGTATCTCCTTGAGCAACGGCCGACAGCGCCCCCGGCGCAGTTCTCCGGCCAAGTCCCCGATAGTTGTCACAGGGTGATCGAACAGAGTGGGGTAAAGCCCCACGTAGTTGGCGCCGTGCGTATCGGTGCCGGCGATGGCGGTGAACCGCTCCCGGTGCCAGTCCTGCAAGGCTCGGCTATTGTCCCGGACGCTGTGGTTGGAGTTGAAAATCTCGATGCCGTCGAGCAACGGATGGTTGAGTTCGGCGGGTGCGGGCCGATGGCCGCGCCGGTAGGGATGGGCCCAGACCAGGGCCGCCTCCGGGGCCGCAGCGCGGATTTCCTCCAGGGAACTGCCCCGAACAAAGAGCAAATCGCTGCCGTAGACCAGCACATCCCCCAATTCGGCGGTCTGGACCTCCTGCCCGGAAAAGATCAGGAACTGCTCCGGCACCTTGGCCGCCCGACGCAACCCCTGCAGCTCCTCCTCCGGCCATAGATAGTGGTGATCGGTCAGAATGATTCCCTGCAGACCTTTGGCATGGACCCGCTGCACCAGTTCCACCGCCGAAACCTTGCTGCAACGGGAGTGTTCCCGAGTATGGCAATGCATTTCCAGTAACATGACCGGCTCCTGGGCAGGGGTTTCCAACAGTGTACAGTATCCGCCGCCGGGCTGCCGGACTTGACAGCCGGCAGGAACGGGATAGGATGAACTTATAAGCAGAAGGTTCTGAAAATTCGTGGTTTTTCCCCTCCTCGACGGGATTCGGGGGGAGAAAGATGCGACAACCAGAAGGAGTCGGTCATGAACGTACTCGACCTTGCCATCGAGATGGAACGCAGTGGTCGCGACTTCTACCAGCAGTTGGCCCGATCCGCCGAACAGGAGGGTGTGCGCAACATCTTCCGGCGGGTGGCCGAGGATGAGCAACGGATCATCGAGAAATTGCGCAAACTGCGGGCCAGCACCAAAGACCCGGAAGGGATCGAATCAGGCGCCCTGACGCGGCTACGCAATATTTTCCAGAGCGGCCGCAATGTGGAAAAGGGTTGCCAGTTGGCTGATGACCTCGAGGCCTATCGCTTCGCCATCGAGGCCCAGCGCCGCCTGCAACAGCTCTATCAGAACGCGGCAAAAAGCGAGGACAACGAAAAGGCCCGCAGACTGCTGCTGCGGATTGCCAAAGAAGAAGAACGGGAAGTCGAGAGTCTGCAACGGCTGTTCGATTTCGCCAACGCCCCCAACGAGTTCCTTGCCTGGGGCGAATTCAGCAACCTGGACGAATTTCATAATTTCGGCCGCGACGAAGGCTGAGGCGGCCAGCGGAACGAGAACCAACAGTCGAAACGGGCCCTCCAAGGGGGGCCCGTTTGGACTGTAGCAGCCGTTGCAGAGTTCGGCTCAGTCGCCGCTGAGCATGCGACCGATGCCACCGAGTACCGACCCCTCCCCCTTGGCCTCCCCACCGGCGCTGGGGGCGTGGGCGAGGATACGGTCGGCCAGGCGGCTGAAGGGGAGGCTCTGCAGCCAGACCCGGCCGTGGCCGCGCAGGGTCGTCAGAAACAGCCCTTCCCCACCGAAGAACATGCTTTTCAGGTTGCCGGCCCGCTCGATGGTGTATTCCACCGTCGGTTCGAAGGCGACCAGGCAGCCGGTGTCGACCCGGAGCGTCTCCCCCTTGAGTTCCCGCTCGACGATGGTCCCGCAGGCATGAATGAACACCATGCCGTCCCCCCGCAACCGCTGCAGGATAAACCCTTCACCGCCGAAGAACCCGGTGCCCAGCTTGCGCTGGAAGGCGATGCCGACGCTGGTGCCGTAGGCGGCGCAGAGAAAGGCCTCCTTTTCGCACAGGATCTCCCCACCCATCTTGCCCAGGTTCATGGGAATGATCTTGCCCGGATAGGGAGCGGCAAAAGCCACCTGGCGCTTGGCAGTTGCATGGCGATTGCTGAAATGGGTCATGAAGATCGATTCGCCCGTCAGGGCGCGCTTGCCGACGGCGAACAGCTTCCCCATCACCCCTTGCTCAGCCGTCGAACCGTCCCCCATGCGGGTTTCGAACTGGATGCCGTCCTCCATGAAATTCATTGCCCCGGCCTCGGCGATCACCGTCTCCCCCGGGTCCAGTTCCACCATCACCATCTGCATGTCATCGCCGACAATGGTGTAATCCACCTCGTGACACTTCATCGCTGCACTCCTTTTGTGAACTGCATTTGTTTGAGTTGTCCGCAAGACTCGGTCCCGAATTTAGGTACTATCCCACCCGGTTTGCCCAAGATATGCGAAATCAGCCCCACACCTGTCGCCGCCCCACGCGGCCGGTCGTTAGATACCAGATCAAACCGGCCATTTGCAACACAATCATCAGGCCGAACCCGGCCTGGTACCCGGCTTCTGCATACCGCCCGTCGGGACTGACCGGCCAGAGGTTGATGACTGCTCCGATGCCCCACTGGGCGGCGAAGGCAGAGAGAAACACCATCAGGTTCAAACCGGTGTTGACCCGCCCGGCCAGGTGGCGGGCGAAGCTTTGGGACAGGGCGGCGTAGGGCAGGATGCCGGCGGTGCCGAAAAAACCCCACAACACCCAGAGCGTCAGCGGCCAGCGAGTTCCCAGACAAATGACCAGCAACTGTACCACCATGAACCCGGTCATGCCGGCGGCCGCTACGGTCATGGTGGCAATGCCCAGACGGGAGAGTCGCTCGGCGATCCAGCCGCTGAGTAAAAACCCCGCCACCATGGCGGCCGCGATAAAGAGCAGCAGCCTAGCGGCAGCATGGTCGCCGAAACCGCCGACATCCCGCAGCCAGGGGCCCGACCAGAGCCCCTGGATGGACAGGAAGGCGGCTTGGGAGGCAATCGTCCAGGGGGCGATGCGCCAAAATGTCCGGTCGCGGAAAATCTCTGCCAGGCCGCGCAACGGCTGCCTGAGGGGCACCCCTGCTCCCTCCTGGGGAGCTTCGGGGACCAGGTTGAACAACAACGCCGCCACGGCCAGCGTGGCCAACGCCAACAGGATGAAGAGACTGCGCCAGTCGACATATTCCAGGGCAAACTGCACCGGCATGGTCGCGCACAGGGCGCCGAGGCCCCCCGCGGCCATCTGCACGCCATTGACCAGGGGGAGGCGGGCGGCGGGATACCAGAGCACGAAGGCCTTGAAGGCCGCCATCAGGCAGGCGCTCACCCCCAGGCCGATCAGCGCACGGCCGCCGACCAAACCGGCAAGTGATTGGGCCTGGGAAAAAACCAGCGCTCCGGCGGCGGCGATCACCAGCAGACCGGCTTCCACGCGGCGGGGGCCGAAACGGTCGAGCAGAACGCCCAGGGGGAGCTGAAAAAAGGCGAAGGTCAGGAAATAGGCTGAGGTCAGCAGGCCAAGGCTGGCTGGATTGAGGGGCAGTTCCGCAAGCAGGTGGGGAGCGATGACCGCATTGACCGTGCGAAAGACATAGGAGAGGAAATACCCCAGGGCAAAAGGGATGGTGACCCGCAGGACGATCTGGCGGTTGCTCAGCATGGCTTTCCTCTGGGAGGCTCAGGGATGGTCGGTGAAGCGCATGCCGCCGCGCCACAGCAGGTAAAAAGCCCCCAACTGGATCAGGTGATAGAGGTCGTTGTGGTTGAACTGGGGATGCAACTGCACCCGGCCGGCCTGGACCAGGGCACCGACAATGGAGACGCCGATGCCTGCGACGACCCAACACGCAGCCGGGTGGCCACGACGCAGCCAACGCTCCAGTTGCAACCCCAGCACCAGCAGCATGGCCGAGCCGTAATCGTAGATGACGTAGATGAAGGCATCGTGTCCCAGCATCCACACGGAATAGAGGCCGAATTTGACCAGGGCCGCCAGGCGCAGCCAGCGCCAGAGGCGGGGGCCCAGGCTGACCCGCCCGGCCCCCAGCAGCATGCAGAAGCTGGCCAGGCCGACGCTCAGAACCGTGCTTTTCCACAGCAGTGTTTTGCCCAGGGGGGAGAGGTAGGGGGCAAAGCCATGGGCGGCCCCTCCCAGCAGCGCCGCCAGTGCCGAAGCGGAAAAAGCCGCTGCCCACCAGCGGCAACTGTGCTGGGGGCAACGCCAAAGCCGGCGGGCCCAGTACCCCACCGCCAGGGCCAGCAGCCAGTCGGTGGCAACGGTCATGGGTTCAGCGAGCACGGGTCGGCCTCCTTGAGGGGAACGGGTGCGGGGCAGGGTCAGGGAAAGCGGACCTGGAGTCCTGCCTGGAGGGCGTAGGACGTCCAGTTGACTTCATTCAGGCGGGTATGACCTACCCTGCCGTCGGCGAAATAGATCCTATGGAGCCCCGGATAAGTGCTCCAGGCCGCATAGTTCCCCGCCAGGTGCAGCGTCCAGCGCGAGTTCAGACGATAGTGGCCGGCGAACTCCAGGACCACACCAAGGCTGTCGGCGGTCTGCCGAAAACTGACAGGATGGGCGAAGTCCGTGCGCAAATTCCAGTCGGCAGTGGCCTCGAAGTCCCCCCAGTGCAGTTCGCCCAGGGAAGTGAGTTGCCAATCGGGAGACAGGGGAAGATCCAGCGCGCAACCGACCCAAGGTCCCTCCCAACGGGCCTCGTAATCGCTGTCCAGCCCAAGGATCGGGCCCAGCCCGGGGGGGGCCAACTGGGCATGGGGAAGCAGTTCGGGGCGGCTGAGGGTCTGCCGGCCATCCCGGACGACCAGTCGTTGCTCATGCCGCGAATACCCCAGCAATGGGGTGATGCGAAGCCCCGGGCCGTGGCTCCATTCCCACCCCCCGGCGACAGAGAAATCGAGCACCCGACCGTCGCCGGCATCATTGTTGGAGCGAGAGAATTCCAGGGTGCGCTGATCGCCGGCATAGTCCGAGTCCTGGTTCCTGCCATCGAGAATGGCACCGATGCCGACCAGTCCCCGGGCTGCCCAGCGACCGCCCCAAGGAACCTGAGATCCGCGCAGGGAGGCAGTGGCCTGCACCTGGGCAATCTCCAGGCGGCGCCACTGGAGATCGGAGAGAACATCCACATTCCCGGCGATGTTCCAATCGAGGACATCCTGCCGATACCCCCCCTGGAGCCCGAGTTCGACTTCGGTCGCGGCACGGACGCCCGCCGGCGAAGCAACCAGCCACAGGACCAGTCCCCAAACGATCAACCCGAGGGTGGGCAGCGTTCTGCATTCCATACCAGCCGCTCCTTGGCATTCAAGGGAGGCGGGCCATCGCAACCGCGCCGGCTCCCTCGCCTGTTGTAGGCAAAAAACCGGGCAAATGCCAGTAAAAAAGCCCTCCGCCACGCAAACCGGGGCGGCTTTGTGCTGGACATTCTCCCCGGCTTGGTATAAAGGTTTGGCCAATCTTGGGGCGCGCCTGGCTATCCGGAAGGGTGGCCCAGCTCCGCGGAGTTTTCATGGACCTGCTGCACAACCAGATCATCCTGCTGCTGTTGATCGTCATTCTTGGCGAGTTGCTCGGCCGGGTGCGCCTCGCCAACCTGGCCCTCGGCCCCTCGGCCATCATTTTCGTCGCCCTCGCCTTCGGCCATTTCGGTCTGACCCTGCCCGAGGGAATCCAGACCATCGGCCTGGCCATGTTCATCTACGCCGTCGGCCTCGAGGCCGGCCCCGGCTTCCTGAGCTCCTTCCGCAGCCACGGCCTGGCCATGGCGCTGGTGGTGCTGGCCATGGCCCTGACCGGCACCCTGGTCAGCTACCTGTGCGGACGCCTCTTTGGCTTCGATGCCGGCACCGCAGCCGGACTGCTGGCCGGTGCCATGACCAGCACCCCCTCCCTGGCAGCGGCCGTCGAGGTGGTCGGTCATGGCCAGGCGCCCGCCGCCTACGGGGTCACCTACGGCTTCGGCGTCATCGGTGTCGCCCTGGTCATCAAGCTGCTGCCGCGACTGCTGCGCATCGACCTGCCGGCGGAGGAAGCGCAACTGGCCCGGGAGTTGGCGGAAATCCATCCGCCCATCACCTTCATTCACCTGGAAGTCACCAACCCCAACCTGTTCGGCAAGCGGGTAGCGGACATATTCCTCAAGAGTATCGCACCTGTCACCATCACCCGGCTGCTACGCCGGGGAGCTTCGGAACCGGTGCTGGTGGGGGCGGATACGGTCCTGCAGGAGGGCGACCGGCTACGGGTCGTGGGGCGTTCTTCCGACCTGGACAAGGTGCAACTGTTTCTCGGCCGGCCGGTAGCCGGGGAAATTGCCTTCGACCGGGTGCTGGTGAAAAAAAGCATCGTAGTTTCCAAGCGGGAGTTCGCCGGCACGACCCTGGGTTACTTCAATTTCCGCGAAGCCTTCAACGTCCAGATCGCCCGCATCACCCGCAGTGGCATCGACCTGCCGGCCGACGCCAACACCCGCCTGCACCTGGGGGATGTGCTGCATGCCGTGGGGGACGAGCGCTCCCTGCGCAATATCACCCGCATTCTCGGAAACGACCTGAAAGCCACCTATACCATCAGCCTGCTGCCGATCCTGCTCGGATTGCTGTTCGGCCTGCTGTTGGGCCGCATCTCCATCCCGCTCCCCCTGGTCGGCCCGCTGACCCTGGGCACGACGGGAGGGGCGTTGATCGCCGGCCTCGTCCTGGGGGCCCGCTACCAGACCGGGCCGCTGATCTGGGATCTGCCCGAATCGGGCAACCGCCTGATCCGCGACCTGGGCCTGGCCCTGTTCATGGCGGCGGTGGGGACATCGGCCGGGGTGTCCTTCGTTGCCACCCTGCAGGAACGTGGCCTCCCCCTGCTGGCGTCCGGCCTGCTGGTCACCCTGCTGCCGTTGCTGGTGGGCGTCCTGGTGGGCCGCCGCTGGCTGCAGATCCGCTTCCTGCGCCTGCAGGGAGTCCTGGTGGGGGGCATGACCAGCGCCTCTGGATTGGCGGCCGCCGCCAGTCTCTCCGCCACCCCCTATGCTCCGGCCGCCTACGCCACGGTCTACCCGGTGGCCTTGATCGGAAAAATTCTGGCTGTTAAGATCCTGTTGCTGGCCTTGCCCCTGTAGCCGACCCGGTTCATCCAATCATCCCATCGACCTGGAGAGCGAACTGCCATGGCCTCCTGTCTGCGCCCGCTACGGTGCCTGCCCATTCTTCCACTGCTGTTTGCAACGGGCTGCAGCTTGGCCCCGGAACCACCGGACTATTGGCCCCCCCAGCCGCCGTCCCGCCCTCCGGCGGTGGCCAAACCACCGATCAGGCCGACCACACCGGCTGCGGAGCTTCCCACGCTCCCTCCCCCAGTCCCTCGGCCCACCGCCCCGCGGGGGGAGTCCCTGGCCCGCCTGGGTTACACCATTCAGGTCGGCGCCTTCGCCCAACTCGACAACGCCGTGCGCCTGGAGCGCCTGCTGCAGTCCCGCGGCATCGATGCCTACTATTTCCGGCATGAATCGGGACTGTACAAGGTGCGCTTCGGCAACCACCGCAGCAAAGAGGCTGCCCGGCAGGAGGCCCGCGCTCTGCAGGAGCAGGGGTTCATCGAGGCCTACTACCTGGTGCCGCCTGAGCTCTCCGCGGCCGTCAAACTCCAGGAAAATCTTCCCGACCTGCGCGCCGAACTGGTGAAGACCGCTCTGGGATTTATCGGGGTTCCCTATCGCTGGGGGGGCACCGACGATGCCGATGGCTTTGACTGCAGCGGCCTGACCATGGTCAGCTATCGCCTCAACGGCCTGGACCTGCCCCGCTCTTCGGTTCAACAGTTCGATTCAGGCGAGCCCATCGAACCCCAGCAACTGCAACCGGGAGACCTGGTTTTCTTCGCTACCCGGGGAGGTGACCGGATCTCCCACGTCGGCATGTACATCGGCTCCGGGCAATTCGTTCACGCTCCGCGCACCGGCCAGTCGGTCCGCACCACCAACCTGACCGAAGCGTTTTACCAGCGAACCTATCGGGGGGCGCGCAGCTATTTCTGAGCGTGGCCATGGTTTTTCTTCTTCGGAAACATTTTTCCCTTGACCGAATCCGGCCAATCCGGGAAGAATGACCGGATACCTATCACTTTCTTTAATAATCTCCGTCGGTTCCCCCTGCTCCCACCCGCTGACGGCCCCAGGATGCGCCCGTGACGCAACCGCCAGTGACCACCGCAGGGTCCATGCCAGGTAAGGATTCTCCCCCCAAAGGGTTGCGTTCCTTCCGCCGCAGCCTCACCACCCGCTTCGGGCTGCTGGTGCTGGTCGCGGTCGGCCTTCTGGCCCTGGGCTACCTGCAGTTCGGCCTGCGCCCGGTGATTCTGCAAAAGGCCGACAGCCAGTTCAATATTGCCTGTTCCCAGGTGGAAATGACCCTGGCCCGCACCTTCCGCCCTCCGGAAATCCTGGTCACCATCGCCAGCCAGTGGTTGCAGACGCCCGGGATCTCGGTTGACCAACCAGCCACCTTCAACCAGCTGTTTCGACCACTTCTCCAGCAATTTCCCCACTTGACCTCGGTGGTGGCAGGCAGCGACACCGGTCAGGGCTGGCTGCTGCTGCAACTACCCGACGGTCGCTGGCGCAATCGTTTCACCGACATCCCCCGCTGGGGCAAGGAACAACGCTTTGTGGAGTGGTTCGATGACGAACCCGGGCAGACAAAACGGGAAGAAATCGATTACGACCCCCGCCGCCGCCCCTGGTATCTGGCCGCCATGTCTGCCCAGGAGGACGGGCAACCCCAGTGGACCGCGCCCTACACCTTCTTCACCACGCAGGAACCGGGTATGACAGTCGCCACCCGTCGCACCCTACCCGACGGCCGCCGCCTGGCCATCGGCCTGGACATCAAGCTGCTCGACATTTCCCACACCACCAGCGCACTCCTTCTCGGTCAGCACGGCCAGGTCATGGTCATGACCGCGGAGGGCCTGGTCCTGGGCCTGCCCAAGACCTTGGCCGGAAAAACCGAACTGCTGCTGCAACCAGCCCGGCAGTTGGCGATCCCGGCCCTGCAGACCGCCCTGGACAATTGGCAAGAGCATGAGCAGCCTGCCGGGCGGATTCTGTACTTCGAGGTAGCCGGGCAGCGCTGGCTGTCGACCTTCAAACCCTTTCCCCTGGGCCAGCAAACCTACTGGATCGCCCTTTTCGCCCCCGAAGCCGATTTTCTTCCCCCCTGGCAGCAGCTGGGCCAGGCGCTGGGGGGCATCCTGGTGCTGATCCTCGGCCTGACCCTGCTGTCCGCCCGCATCCAGGCCCGCCGCTTCAGTGCCCCGCTGGAGCAACTGGTGAACGACAGCGAACGCATCGCCCAACTCGACTTCAGCTCCGGCCCCCAGCCTCCGCCCCGCTACAAGGAGTATCACCGCCTGTTCCAGGCGCAGAACCGCATGCGTGTCATGCTGCAGGATTTCAGGCAGGCCGCCGAGGCCCACGCCGACTCCCTGCGACTGGCCCTGGAGGAGAAAAATGCCATCCTCGATAACGCCCTGGTCGGCATTGCCCTGATCAAGGATCGTCGCATCATCCAACACAACCGTCGCTTAGCCGAAATCCTCGGCTGTCCAGGCAAAGACCTGGCCAGACAGGCAACGGAAACCTTCTACCTCGATCACGACACCTACCTTTCCATGGGGCAGAGGATCGCCGAAACCTTCAGCCGGGGGGAAGCCTTTGTCGATGAGAATTGGTTACGCCAGCCCAGCGGGAAGCAGATCTGGGCCCACATCAGCGGCCGGCCCCTCGATCCCCAGGCCCCCGAGGCCGGCAGTGTCTGGATTCTGGCCGACCTGTCCGAGCAAAAAGCCGCCGAGGAACGCCTCCATTACCTCGGCCATCACGACCCCCTGACCGGCCTGGCCAACCGTCACCTGCTCAATGACCGCCTGGAGCACGCCATCTCCCGGGCTCGGCGTGAAAACGACCAGGTGGCCCTGCTGTTCATCGACCTCGACCATTTCAAGGTGGTCAATGACACCCTCGGCCATCAGGTTGGCGACCAGTTGCTGTGTACCATGGCCCAACGCCTGGCGGGGCAACTGCGCAGCGCCGACACTTTGGCGCGCATGGGCGGGGACGAGTTCATCATTCTGATCGAGGGGATCACCGACGCATCCTGCCTGGTGCATATTGCCGGAAAATTGGCGGAAGTCTTTGCCGCCCCGATCCAGATCGGCGAGCGCCAGTTGTTCGTGACCGGCAGCATCGGCATCAGCCTCTTTCCCGATGACGGTCAGGATGCAAAAACCCTGATCCGCAACGCCGATGCCGCCATGTACCAGGCCAAGGCCCAGGGGCGCAACACCTATCACTTTTATTCTGCGGAAATGACCCGCACCGCCCTGCGCCGGATGGAGCTGGAGGGCTACCTGCGGCAGGGACTTGAACGGTCCTGGTTGGAACTGCACTTCCAGCCCCAGGTCAACCTGGTGGATGGCAGCGTGGTGGGAGCAGAGGCCCTGGTGCGCCTGCGCCATCCGGACAAGGGGTTGATTCCCCCCCTGGAATTTATCGGCATGGCCGAGGAGACCGGCTTGATATTCCCCCTCGGCCACTGGGTCATTGCCGAGAGCTGCCGGGTCTGGGCACTGTTGGCTGCGCAAGGGCTCCGGCTGCCGCGCATCGGCGTCAACCTTTCGGTCAAGCAGCTGCAACGCAAGGACTTCCTCCCCCGGATCACCGAAACCATGGCCGGCGCCGGTCTGCCGCCGCACGTGCTGGAGCTTGAACTGACCGAATCGGTGCTGCTCGAAAGCCAGGAGGCCCTCGACCTGCTCGAAACCCTCGGCGATTTCGGTATCAATCTCTCTCTCGACGACTTCGGTACCGGCTACTCCTCTTTGAGTTATCTGAAGCGGCTGCCCTTTGGAAAAATCAAGATCGACCGCAGCTTCGTCAAGGAGATCGGCAAGGACGAGGACGGCGAAACCCTGGCCCGCACCATCATCAACATGGCCAAAACCCTCGGCATCGAACCGATCGCCGAAGGGGTCGAAACCAAGGAGCAGATCGACTTCCTGAGAGCCTCAGGCTGCCGCGAGGCGCAGGGCTACCTGTTCGCCAAACCCCTGCCCCTGGCCGAATTCCAGGCCTGGCTGCAAGCCCGCAGCCTGCCTCCGACCCCTTGATCATCGGCCAGAAGAACCTGTTACAAACCAAGCCAGCGTAGAAAGTTCTGGACGAAGCCCCCCCTGCACTCTATCTTGGAAGATATGTGTTGGTCGGGGCTCATCTGCCAAGGAGAGAGCTCATGTTTTCAGGTTCCCATCACGATCTCGGCGCCTCCCTGTTCAAAACCTGGACAGAGGAACAGCAGCGCGAGGAGATCGGCAAACTCGTCGCCGGCTTCCGCAACGGCGTATCCGTCGGCATTCTCTGCAAAATGTCCGAAACCATTGCCGGCAGCAGGAAAAAAGCCAGGCAACACCTTGCCCATTTCATGCCCCTCGAAGAACGCCGTCAAGCCGTCGACCAGCAAAGCGGCAGCATGCGCAGCCTGGCGGAAGAATTTCTCCTGTAATCCCTATGTTTCCCGATTT
>CAZYXS010000018.1:0-31350 GCA_964650955.1 uncultured Desulfuromonadales bacterium
AGGTTCAAATCCTCTCGCCCCGACCAAAATTTTCTGATAGAAATCAAGAAATTAGCCCCACCCTCCGGACGGAAGGGGGGGCTTTTTCGTTTCGTTCTCCGGTCCGCTTCCGGTCCGTGGACGAGATTCCTTACGGCAATTGGGATCTCTGCGACGCTCCGGGGCGGGCGGGACAGCGGAGGTCGCTGCCGATTATCTGCACCGGGGCTCTTTCTCATCCTCGGCCCAGGTCAGCGAATTGTTCGAATTTCTGACTCGTGAAACCAAGGAGCATTTTCTGGCGCTGCATCTCAACAGCAAAAACCGGCCGCTGTGCCTGGAGGTGGTTTCGGTCGGCAGCATGACCGCGGCGCTGGTGCATCCCCGGGAGGTCGTTAAAGCGGCGCTGCTCTCGTCGGCGGCGTTGATCTTTTTGCACAACCATCCTTCGGGCGATCCAAGCCCCAGTCAGGAGGATCGGGAACTTAACAGCTGTCGGGGGAGCTGTTGGATATCCGGGTGCTGAACCATGTGATTCTTGTTATTCCCTGATTGTCGAAAAACGGGGAACCTGCTACGATGTATTGCAAATGCAACGCAAGGAGGCAGCCAATGAAAACCGCGTCTATTCCATCTCTTCGCGTCGACCCTGAACTACGCCAGGCCGCCGAGAGTGTTTTGCATGCCGGTGAAACCCTGTCGAGTTTCGTGGAAAAATCTCTGCGCGCCAAGATTGAACATCGGAAGATGCAGCAGGAGTTTATTTCGCGAGGCCTTGCATCCCGGACCGAGGCGCAAAGCACCGGTGAATACTACGATGCCGATGAGGTTTTGCGCGAGATAGACGACCTCCTCACCCGGGCTGAAGGAGTCCAGCCCAAGTGAGTTTCCAGGTCCGCTATACCCGGGCAGCCAAGGAGGACTTGCACCGGCTCTACCTGTATTTACTGGAACGGGATATTGGGGCTGCCCGCCGCGCCAGGGAGGCCATCGCCAAGAGCATCGAATTTTTGCAGGACTTTCCTTTTACCTGCCGTAAGGCCACAGCCGACAACCCATTTTTGCGGGAAATGCTCATCCCCTTCGGTTCAGGAGGATATGTCGCTTTGTTTGAGATCGAGGACAAGGCGACCGTCACCATTCTGGCGATTCGCCACCAACGGGAAGAGGACTATTGCTAGCGTACTGCTCCGGCAGCAGTGTGGCGAAAATCCGGGTTCTTACGCCCAGGCCAGCCTTTTGCTCCAGCGCTTGCCGCCAGGCGCACGCCGCAGGCGATGACGATGACCCCGGCGCAACTGTCGACCCAGCGGCGGCTGAGCGTGTTGGCCGATGCGAAGCGTCGGCCCGAAAGCAGCCAGGTGAGCAAAGAATACCAGGTCAGCGAAATGGCGACCTTCTCAAACCCGCAAAGCATTTCCATAAGTAGCTTATTTTTCAAGCTAATCTTCACTTTCAAACGATAGATCTCCCCGAAAAAGAAGTCAAACGATATCCATACGGGAAAAACAGCTTGATTTACACTCTTATTTCAATATATATAATTTCCAACATCGCCCAAGAGGAATTATCCATATGCAGAACGTTCTTCCCCGCAATACCTCCCTCCCCACTCAAGCCGCCCATCGTTGGCTGCTGGCCGGGTTGATGCTGACGGTTCTGGCCCTTGGCTGGAAATTCCCCCTGCTCGGCTTTGTGGTCCCCCTGGCGATGCTTGCCGGGATGGGGGGCGGGCTCTTGCGCGGCCGCTACGTATGCGGCAATCTTTGCCCCCGCGGGAGCTTTTTCGATACCTTTTTCGCCAAATTCGGCCCCCGGAGGGAAATCCCGGAAAAACTCTTCGCCATGCCGCTGCGCTGGCTGCTCATGGCCGGGCTGATGGGCTTCATGGTCTTTCGCCTGGCCCAGAACCCGGGCAGTCTGGACCACTGGGGCCTGGTTTTCTGGCAGATGTGCCTGATCACCACCGCTGTGGCCCTGGTGCTCGGCGTTCTTTTCCGCCCACGGGCCTGGTGCGCCATCTGCCCGGTGGGGACCGTTGGCCATGCCGGCGGCGGGGCCAAACGTCAGCTGACCATCGCGGAGAGCTGCCGCAGCTGCCGACTCTGCGAAAAGGCCTGCCCCATGGGGCACGGCATTGCCGATTTCAAGGACTTGGGGGCCATGAACCACCGCGACTGCCTGCAGTGCTCCACCTGCGCCAACGTCTGCCCCAAGGGGGCGCTGCGCATCGAAAGACCATGGGACAGGGTTGGCCGGGTTGGGGCCTCAGCCGAAGGTGAGTTGAAACAAGCTGCCTGAACTCAGCCGGGAGGCCGCGCTCGAAAGACGGGAACATTCTGCTATACTGGCAGCCTCTTCCCGGATAGCGAAGGCCTCAACCCCCGACCAGGAGACGACCATGTTCCTTGCCCGAGACAAAAACCACGACCTCTACCTGTTCGCCGAACTCCCCCGCCGTGGCAACGAGTGCTGGTGGGCCGAGTCGGGGGGCATCGACGGCACCTACCTGAAACTCGATAAAGCCCTTTATCCCCAGGTGACCTGGGAAACGGAACCGTTGAAAGTTGACCTGGTGATCCGGTAATCCTCCCAAGGGATTTCCTGTCCATGCTCCGGGACCGCAAGACGGGCCCCGAGAGCACCCTCATTCGGGTGCTGCCTGCGCCAGGCGCCTTGGCCGAGCTTGATCTCCCGAAAAACCCTATGATATTTCAGGAAATTATCTTCTCTTGAATCGATTGACCAGCGGCGTAATATCATCTCCGTCGTTGGCTTCGCCCTCCCCAAGGCCCAGCCCGGCATCCTCCGCCGACACCAGGACAAACCCGCCCTCGCTGCCGACGGACCACCTTCCCTTCGCTGTCGGAGTTGGTCCATGCCCCATACCGTTTTCGTCCCCAAACTCTGGAGCACCCTGCGGGAGGGGTATAGCCGCCAGCAGTTCACCGCCGATCTGCTGGGGGGCCTGATCGTCGGCATTGTCGCCCTGCCGCTGGCCATCGCCTTCGGCATCGCCTCCGGGGTCAAACCCGAACAGGGGATCTACACCGCCATCGTCGCCGGTTTCCTGATTTCGGCCCTGAGCGGCAGCAAAGTGCAGATCGGCGGGCCGACCGGCGCCTTCATCGTCATCGTCTACGACATCATCCAGCGCTACGGCTACGATGGCCTGGCCATCGCCACCCTGATCGCCGGGGTGCTGCTGATCCTGATGGGTCTGGCCAAACTGGGGACGGTAATCAAGTTCATCCCCTACCCGGTGACCGTCGGCTTCACCGCCGGCATCGCCCTGCTCATCTTCACCGGCCAGTTGCGGGACTTCTTCGGCCTGCAGCTGGAGACGCTGCCGGCGGAGTTCCTGCACAAGCTGGAGGCCCTCGCCCTCCATGCCGCGTCGATCTCTCCCGCCACCACCGCCATCGGCGCAGCAACCGTGGCGATCATCCTGTTCTGGCCGCGGCTCACCCACAAGGTGCCCGGCTCGCTGGTCGCCATCCTCGTCACCACCGCCGCGGTGGCCCTGTTCGACCTGCCGGTGGCCACGGTGGGCAGCCGCTTCGGCGCCGTCCCCGCGACCCTGCCGGTGCCGACCCTGCCGACTCTCCCAGGCTGGGAGGAGATCTCCCGCCTGTTTTCGCCGGCCCTGACCATCGCGCTGCTCGCCGGCATCGAATCGCTGCTCTCGGCGGTGGTGGCCGACGGCATGACCGGGGGGCGCCACCGCAGCAACATGGAGCTGGTCGCCCAGGGGGTGGCCAACCTCGCCTCCCCCCTGTTCGGCGGCATCCCGGCCACCGGGGCCATCGCCCGCACCGCCACCAACGTCAAGAACGGCGGCCGCACCCCCGTGGCCGGCATGGTGCACGCCGTCACGCTGCTGCTGATCCTGCTGTTTTTCGGGCGCTGGGCGGAGTTGATCCCGATGCCGACCCTGGCCGGCATCCTGGTGGTGGTGGCGTGGAACATGAGCGAGGCTCATCTCTTCGCCAAGCTGCTGCGGGGGCCGCGGGGGGACGTGCTGGTGCTGCTGGTGACCTTCCTGCTGACGGTCTTCATCGACCTGGTGGTGGCCATCCAGTTCGGCATGGTGCTGGCCGCCTTCCTGTTCATGGAGCGGATGGCCACCGCCACGCGGGTCGGCTTCATTACCCGGGAACTACAGGGGGAGGATGAAGAGGAGGTGGACGACCCGAACAGCCTGCGTTACCGCAGCGTACCGGCCGGGGTGGAGGTGTTCGAGATCCAGGGGCCCTTCTTTTTCGGCGCCGCCGACAAGTTCAAGAACGCCCTGGCGCAGATCAGCGACCCGCCGCAGGTGTTGATCCTGCGCATGCGCCACGCTCTCACTTTGGACGCCACGGCCCTGCAGGCACTGGAGAGCGTGCAGAAACGGGCGCGCAAGCAGGGCACCGTCCTGCTCCTTTCCGGGGTCCACGCCCAGCCGCTGGTGGTGATGGAACGTTCGGGGTTTCTGCGGACCTTAGGAGAGGAGCACGTCTTCGCCAACATCGACGAAGCCCTCGACCGCGCTCGGCACCTGCTCGGTCTGCCGCCCCAGCCGCGCCCCAGCCGGCACGCCCCGACAGTGGCGCGGGAAATGGATGTCCCGGGGTCCGCAAAACAGTCCCCGGGACGTTGACGCTGGATGCCGTTGTTAACTCTCGGCCACTACACAGCGGATCCCCCCCTCCTTGAGCCCCGGGCGGAAACATCCGTTGCAGGAGATGCAGCGGGCGCGGGCGGACTCCCCCCGCTGCCAGCGGTTGGGCAGGTCGGGCTCCCAGATCAGGGGACGGGAGAGGGCGATGCCGTCCACCCCGGCAGCCAGGACCTGCCGGGCCACCGCGAGGCTGCGAAATCCGCCGACGCTGATGACCGGACAGGTGACGACCCCCTTGATCCCCTTGGCCAAAGCCAGGTTGTAGCCTTCCTGCTCCGGGGTTTCGATCTTGGTCCGCACCGGGGTGCGACTGCCGGAGGCGGCGGTGCCGCCGCTGACCTCGATGGCGTCGATGCCGGCGGCGTCCAATACGCGGGCGGCGTGCAGGGCGTCCTCCACGCTGAGGCCGCCGTCGAGGAAGTCGCAGCCGTTGAGCTTGATGAGCACCGGGAAATCGGGCCCCACCGCCGCACGCACCGCGCCGTAGACCTCGAGCAGGAAGCGGCAGCGGTTATCGATGGAGCCACCATAGCCGTCGCTGCGGCGGTTGGTCAGGGGAGAGAGGAACTGGTTGATCAGGTATCCATGGGCGCCGTGGAGTTGCACGGCATCGATGCCCCAGGCCTGGGCCCGGCGGGCAGCGGCACCAAAGGCGGAGACGATGCGGGCGATCTCGGCGCCGTCCAGTTCCTCCGGCAGTTCGGGGAACTGGTCGACCTTCACCGCCGAAGGGGCCAGGGGCTGACGGCCGGCGTTCTTGCTGTCGGCCTGGCCGCCGGCGTGCACCAGCTGCAGGCAGAGCTTGCCCCCCTGCTGATGCACCGCCTGGACCAGGGCGCGCATCTCCGGAGCGAAATCATCGGTGTGGATCCCCATCTTGCCCGGCAATTGCTTCCCCTCGGGGCTGACGAAGGTATAGCCGCTGATGATCAGCCCGATCCCTCCCGCGGCCAGATCGCGGTAGCAGTCGACCAGGCGCGCCCCCGGCCGGCCGTCGGGGGTGCACATCCCCTCCCAGGTGGCCGAACGCACCAGGCGGTTGTTCAGGGTCATGCCGTTGATGGTCAGGGGGGAAAACAGGGCTTCCATGAATCACTCCTTGCGGCGAATAGGTAGACGGTTCACTTCCCTTTTCGGGTGAGGACAATGCGGTACCGGGCCTGGCCGCTGCGCAGGCGGTCGAGGGCTTCGTTGACCTGTTCGAAGGGGAACTCCTCCACCACCGGCCGGATCTGGTGGCGGACAGCGAACTCGAGCATGCGGGCGATGGTCGCCGGGCTCCCCACCGGCGAGCCGGAGACGGAGCGCTGGCCTCCGATCAACGAAAAGGCGCCGAGATCGAGGGGTTCCAGGGTGGCGCCGACGAAGTGCAGCCGCCCCCTGGGCTTGAGAGCGGAGACATAGGCGTTCCAGTTGAGCTTGACGTTGACGGTGGAAAGGATCAGGTCGAAACTGCCCGCGACCGCCTTGACCGCCCCCTTGTCGCGGCTGTCGAGGGTCTGGTGGGCTCCCAACTCCAGAGCCTCCTGCCGCTTGGCCTCGCTGGAGGTGAAGGCGGTCACCTCGCAGCCCCAGGCGCGACAGAACTGCAGGGCCAGGTGGCCGAGACCGCCGATGCCGATGATCCCCACCCTGGCCGTGGGGGGGACGGCAAACTGCACCAGGGGATTGAACACCGTGATCCCGCCGCAGAACAGCGGCCCGGCGCTGCTGGGCTCGAGTTGCCCGGGCAGGGGGACCACGCTGGCGGCCTGGGCCCGCACCCGGTCGGCGAAGCCGCCGTGACGGCCGACGATGCTCCCCTGGGCCGAGCCGCAGAGGTTGTGGTCGCCGGCCAGGCAGCTATGGCAATGCATACAATAGCCCGCGTGCCAGCCAAGGCCGACCCGCTGCCCGACCTGCAGATGGGTCACCAGCTCCCCCGTCTTGACCAGGGTGCCGACCACCTCGTGGCCGGGGACCAGGGGATACTGGGTCATCCCCCATTCGTTGTCAAGCATGCTCAGGTCGCTGTGGCAGATGCCGCAGGACTCCACGGCGATTTCCACTTCGTGCCGGCCCAGGGGGCCGGGGTCATAGGTGAAAGGCTCAAGACGGCCGCCGGCCGCGGAAGCTGCATAGGCGTTGATCATGATCGTACCTCCCGAAGAGAAGGGGTGCTCACTCTGCCTGCCAGTATAGGCGCTCAGTCCGAGAGTGCAAATCTCCTCCCTGCCTGGGCCTCTCCGGCACGCCAGACCCCCGGCTTGCTTGCTTTTGTCCCTCCTTCATGGTACAAGCGAGCGCCGGTTCAGGGGATTTGGCACGGACCGGCGAACAATTGATCGCCTTTTTCGACGAGGTTGCATGCTGTCGCTGCTCCTGGCCCTGGTGGCCGCCTACCTGATCGGCGCCATTCCCTTCGGGGTGGTCCTGACCCGCCTCGCCGGGGTCGGGGATGTGCGCGCCAGCGGCAGCGGCAACATCGGCGCCACCAACGTCTACCGCACCTTCGGCCGCCGCCTCGGCCTGCTGACCCTGGTCTGCGACGCCCTCAAGGGGCTGCTGCCGGTGCTGGCGGCCAGCAGCCTGCTCGATTTCACCACCGCCGAGGTGGCCATGGTCGCCGCTGCCGCCTTCCTCGGCCACTGCTACCCGGTCTACCTCGGCTTCAAAGGGGGCAAGGGGGTCGCCACGGCCCTCGGCATCTACCTGGTGCTCTCTCCTCTGGGCGTCCTCGGCGCGTTGCTGCTGTTCGCCGGCATCCTCTGGCGCTGGCGCTATGTCTCCCTCGCCTCGGTCAGCGCCGCCGCGGCCATCCCCCTGCTGGTGGCGGCCATCGAACGCTCCTGGCCACTGGTGCTGGCCACGCTGTTCATCAGCGCCATGGTCATTGTCCGCCACCGCGCCAACATCGAGCGGTTGCGCGCCGGCACCGAAAGCAAATTCAAAGCATAGCCCCCCACTTGACGCCACCCCGGCGACCTCTTACACTTTGCCTACAGCCCAGATTAAATTCCGCGGAGCACCTGTGAAACCGACCCTCAAGTCCGTTTTACTCGGATTGTTGCTGGCCATCGGCCTGCTGGCCCTGGTGGTTGGGGGGCAGTACCTCTGGTTCCTGCTGCGCCCCGTCACCCCGCCGGGACAACGGGTGGTGGTGGTCGAAGCGGGCGCTTCCCTGGGCAGTGTCGCCGAGCGGCTGCAGGACCGGGGCGTGATCAGCAATACCCTCAACTTCAAGCTCCTGGCCCGCTGGCGCAAGGCCGGCAGCCAGATCAAGGCCGGCTCCTACGAGTTCGTCAGTCCGGCCACCCCAGGCGAGGTCCTGACGCGACTGACCTCCGGCGACATCCTGCAAAAGTCCTTCACCATTCCCGAGGGTTTTTCCCTGAGTCAGATCGCCGAGAAACTCGAAGCAGAAGGCTGCGGCCCCGCTTCCGACTTCCTCGCCCTGACCGTCGACCCCGAATTCATCAGGTCCCTCGGCCTGGAGGTGGAAAGCCTGGAGGGCTACCTGTTCCCCGAAACTTACGCCTTCGGCCCCGAAAGCACCCAGGAGCGGCTGATTCGCACCATGGTGCGCCAGGCCAAGAAGCGCCTGAGCCCCGAACTGCTGGAACAGGCCGGGGCAGTGAACCTCAATCCGCACGAACTGCTCACCCTCGCCTCCATCATCCAGAAGGAGGCCGGCAACCGGGCGGAGATGCCGATCATCTCCTCGGTGTTCCACAACCGCCTGAAGAAGGGGATGCGATTGCAGGCCGACCCGACGGTCACTTACGGGCTGACCGAGTTCAGCGGCAAAATCACCAAGAAGCATCTGGCCACCGAGACCCGCTACAACACTTACCGCATCTACGGCCTGCCCGTCGGCCCCATCGCCTGCCCGGGAGCGGACGCCCTGCATGCCGCCGCCAATCCGGCGGAGACCGATTTCTACTACTTCGCCGCCAAGGGAGACGGTACCCACGAGTTCTCCCGAACCCTCTCCGAGCACAATGCCGCGGTGAACAAGTACATTCGCAAGCAATAGCCTCGCAGCCGGCAGGAAACCCATCCGGCGGGCCCGTCATGGGTCCGCTTTTTTTTCTAAAAAAAAAGCCCCGGCACACACCGGGGCAATTCAAGGAGAGAGGGTGGAACGTGGTTGGACCTACTTCAGCCGTTCGGCCAGAAGTTCGATGGTATGGGCGGCGCGGACCTGGTGGCCCCGTTTCTCGAGACCTCCGCGAATGTTGATCAGGCAGCCGGGGCAGTCCATGGCGACGATGGGGGCGCCGCTGGCGACGATGTCGTTGACCTTGTCCTTGTTGATCTCCCGGGCGATGTGGGGGTGGCTGGTGAAGGAGTAGGAGCCGCCGAAGCCGCAGCAGCGGTCGGCGTGGGCCATCTCCACCACCTCGTGGCCAGCGGCGGCGAGCAGCGCCCGCGGTTCTTTCCAGACCCCGGCGCCCCGCTTGAGGTGGCAGGAATCGTGGTAGGTGACGGCCGGCCCCTCTCCGCAGAGGCGGAACTCGCCGGCGGCCTTGAGCACGTTGGCGATGAAGGCGGCGATGTCGATGGTCTTCTCCGACAGCTCCAAAGCCTTCTGCGCCCAGACCGGGTTGTCGGCCAGATGCTCGACGAAATCGCGCTTGAGGGCCATGGTGCAGGTCGGGCAGGTGGTGACGACGTAGTCGGGGTTCTCCGCCAGCAGGGCCTTGACGTTCTGCTCGGCCAGGTCGACGGCCGTCTCCCGATCCCCCGAGTAGAGGGCGGGGATGCCGCAGCAGTTCTGCTCCTGCGGGTAGTAGACCTCGACTCCCAGACGGTTGAGCACCTGGACCAGGGATATCCCCATTTCGGGGTAGATGAAGTCGTTGCCGCAGCCGCCGAAGAAGGCGACCCGGTAGCGGGGCTTGTCGAGCTTGCGGGCGTACTGGTCGATCTGGTCCCGCAGCGGCTTTTCGGCAATGGTCGGCAGGGTGCGCCACTCGGTGAGTGAGGAGAAGTACATGGGCAGGTGGCGGATGGAGCGCTCCCCCTTGGAGACCGGCTTCTGCAGCAGGCTGCCGGCGCGGATCAGGCTGTGAAAGAGCTTGCGGTTGCGCATCACCTGCTTGAAGACGATGGACTTGCCCAGACCGATCCCCTCTTCCTTGCCGACCACCGAGCGCAGGTGCAGGATGATCCCCTCCAGGTCGATGTCGGCGGGGCAGACGGCCACGCAGGCGCGGCAGCCGATGCAGGCGCGGACGATCTCGGCGGCCTTGTCGAGGCCGTGGAAAAAGGCGGTGAGGATGATGCCGATGGCGCCGATGTAGATGTGGCCGAAGACGTGGCCGCCGACGGTCTGGTAGACGGGGCAGACGTTGGCGCAGGCGCCGCAGCGGATGCAGCGCAGCGCATCCTTGCAGTGGGCCGATTCGGCCAGGGCGGTGCGGCCGTTGTCGAGCAGCACGATGTGCAGCTCCTTCTCCGCGCCGTCACAGGGAACCGCGCCGCGGATCCAGGTGACGTAGGAGGTGAGCAGCTGGCCGGTGGCGTTTTTCGGCAGCACCCGGATGACCTTGGCGGCGTCCTCCAGGGTCGGCACCAGCTTCTCGACCCCGACCAGGGCGACGTGGATCTTCGGCAGAGTGCTGACCAGGCGGGCGTTCCCCTCGTTGGTGACCAGGGCGATACCGCCAGTCTCGGCCACGGCGATATTGGCGCCGGTAATCCCCATCTGAGCATCGAAATACCCCTGGCGCAGTTGCTCCCGCGCCACCTGCACCAGGTGGGCGATCTCGGGGGCCTCGGTCTTGCCGGTGGCCTTGCTGAAGAGTTCGGCCACCTCTTCCTTGAACATGTGGATGGCCGGCATGACCATGTGGCTGGGGCGCTGGCCGGCGAGTTGGATGATCCACTCCCCCAGGTCGGTCTCCAGCGCCTTGATGCCCTCTTTTTCCAGGGCATGGTTGAGGTGGGTCTCCTCGCTGGCCATGCTCTTGCTCTTGACCACCAGCTTCACCCCCCGGGCCTTGGCCAGTTCGGCGATGTAGCCGTTGGCCTCCTCGGCGCTCTTGGCCAGAAAGACCTTGGTGCCCGCCGCCTCGGCATTGCGGGTGAACTCCTCGATGTAGGCGCCGCTGCGCTCCCGCACGTCGTCCTTCATGCGGCCGATCTCCTGACGCAGGGCTTCGAAATCGAGGCCGGCGAAGGCATTGGCCCGCGACACCTGGAAGGCGTCGGCGAACCGGTGCAGCGCCTCCTGCAGTTTGGGGGTGGCCAGGGCCTGGTCAATGCGGGCTTTATATTCGCGGGTGCGTTGTTTGTTCATTGCCTATGCTCCTCTCGCAGGTCTGCCGGCTTGCGCCCTATGGGACCTATGAGACTCATGGGACAGATGGGAAAACCTACATCTCCAGAAAATCGTCGGAGAACCCCTCCAGCAGCAAAACATGCAGCTGCCGCGGACCGTGAACGCCGATGGTCAGCACCCGCTCGATGTCGGCGGTGCGGCTCGGTCCGGTGATGTAGGCCAGGTAGTTGCGGGGATCGCGCTGGTGAAATCGGCGCAGGATCGGCACCGCCTCCAGGCCGTCGGCCACGATCTTGCGCGGGTCGAGCAGCACCACGTGGCGCTCGGGCAGGGTGGTGGCGAGGCGGATGTCCTCCGGGGTGCTCTCGAGCACCACCGATCCGGTGTCGGCAATGGCGAAATTGGCGCCCGTCACCCCGGTATCCGCCTTGGCTGCAGCCCCCCGCAGGTTCTCCTCCTGCACCTCGCAGCCGGCCGCGCGCAACCTGCGGGCCAACTCCAAGCGGGCGGCACTGGCAAAGGCGGGCAGCACCACCGGTCCCTTGACCAGGGCGGCTATGGCGGCAACCGCCTCCTCCACCGAGGCGACAGGGGTCACTTCGGCCCCCACTTTGCGGGCCGTTTCGGCAAACCGCTCCAGGCGCTGGGCATCAGTCATGGCATCCACTCCTCAAACACTGGTCTTACCACTTTAACTCCTGACCTATCCTAGCCAACCCCCCCTCCTCTGTCAAGGCGACAAATAAACATCGTTATGAAAAACCCCCACCGCTCTCCCCATTTTCTTGCAATTTCGTTTTTTTGATTCATATTCAGGTCATTGACTCTTTTTTGAATCAATCTCGACAACCCGTACCCTGACCATTCTAGGGGAATTTCCTGGCATGTCGAACGATTCACAATTGAATCACTTGGCTGCCTCCGTTCCCGGTCGTTTTTTATAACAACATGTTTTTTAACAGCTTTTTTGTTTGGCCCAGGGTTTGCTGTATACTGTAGCTGGAACTTTAACCTCTGCCAGGAGAATAAAAACATGAAAGACGTTTTCGTAATAGACGCCCTGCGGACCCCCTTCGGCTCCTTCGGCGGCCAGTTGTCCGACGTTCCTGCTCCGCGCCTGGCCGCACCGGTCCTGGCCCGACTGTTGACCAAGCATAACCTGCCTGCTGCGGCGGTCAATGAGGTAATCCTCGGCCAGGTCCTGCAGGGAGGCTGCGGCCAGGCCCCGGCCCGCCAGGCCATGCGCGCCGCGGGCATCCCCGACAGCGCCGGAGCGATGACCATCAACAAGGTCTGCGGCAGCGGCCTGAAAGCACTGATGCTGGGGGCCCAGTCGATCCTCACCGGCGACTCGGAGGTGGTGCTGGCCGGCGGCATGGAGAGCATGTCCATGGCCCCCTACGCCCTCCCCTCGGCCCGCTATGGCCAGCGCATGGGCAACGGCGAAATCTTCGACCTGATGATCCATGACGGCCTGAAGGACCCCTACTCCGGCCGCCACATGGGGGAAATCACCGAAGGCTGGATCGAGAAGTGCGGCGTCTCCCGCGCCGATCAGGACGCCTTCGCCGAGCGCTCCTACCGCCGCGCCCAGGCAGCGCTGAAGAATGGTACTTTCGCCGATGAGCTGGTACCGGTGGTGAAAAGCGGCAAGAAGGGGGAGATGATCATCGGCGAGGACGAGGAACCGCTGAAGGTCGATTTCGAGCGCATCACCAGCCTCAAGCCGGTGTTCCGCAAGGATGGCAGCATCACCGCCGCCAACGCCTCCACCATCAACGACGGCGCGGCGGCCGCCCTGCTGGCCAACGAGCGGGCCCTCAAGGCCCACAACCTCAAGCCGGTGGCCCGCATCCACAGCTGGGCGACCCACAGCATCGCCCCCGAACTGTTCGCCGAGGCCCCCATCGGTGCCATCCGCAAGGTGCTGGAGCGTGCCAACCTCCAGCTCTCCGAAATCGGCCTGTTCGAAATCAACGAGGCCTTCTCCGCTGTCGCCTTTGTCGCCATCCGCGACCTCAAGCTCGACCCCGAGCGGGTCAACCCCAACGGCGGCGCCGTCGCCATCGGCCACCCCATCGGCGCCAGCGGCGCCCGCCTGGCCACCACCCTGCTGCGGGAAATGCGGGTGCGCAAGGAGCGCTACGGCCTGGCCACCCTCTGCATCGGCGGCGGCGAAGCAGTGGCGGTGATTTTCGAGCGGGTTTAAGCGATCAATCGAGTCCCATGAGACCTATTGGACTTATGGGTCCCATGGGACAACACCCAACAACCACAGGAGACCACCCGATGAAACCGATTTTCCACAACGCCGCCGACGCCCTAAAAGGGGCCGTGGCTGACGGCATGACCATCGCCGCCGGCGGCTTCGGCCTCTGCGGTATCCCCGAGAACCTCATCGTCGCCCTGCGGGACAGCGGCGCGAAGGGGCTGACCGTGGTAAGCAACAACGCCGGGGTCGACAACTTCGGCCTGGGGCTGCTACTGCAGACCCGCCAGATCAAAAAAATGATCTCTTCCTACGTGGGGGAAAACGCCATCTTCGAAAAACAGTTCCTCTCCGGCGAACTGGAACTGGAACTCACCCCCCAGGGGACCCTGGCCGAAAAGCTGCGGGCCGGCGGCGCCGGCATCCCGGCCTTCTACACCCGCACCGCCTACGGCACGGTGATGTCCGAGGGTAAGCCGCTGGCGACCTTCGACGGCCGCGAGTACGTGCTGGAGCGCAGCATCGTCGCCGATCTCGGGCTGGTCAAGGCCTGGAAGGCCGACAAATCGGGGAACCTGATCTTCCGCAAGACCGCCCGCAACTTCAACCCCCTGTGCGCCAAGGCGGCGCGGGTCTGCGTGGTCGAGGTGGAGGAACTGGTGGAAACCGGCACCTTCGAGCCCGACCAGATCCACCTCAGCGGCGCCTACGTCGACCGCATCCTGGTCGGCGGCAAGTACGAAAAACCGATCGAGCAGCGCACCCTGGCCGGCAAGGTGACAGTCAAGGGCTTCTCTCCCATCCGCGAGTGGCAGGCCAAGCGCATCAGCCAGGAGTTCAAGGACGGCATGTACGCCAATCTCGGCATCGGCATGCCGACCCTGGTGGCCAACTACATCCCCGACAACATCACCGTGACCCTGCACGCCGAAAACGGCCTGATGGGGGTCGGCCCCTTCCCCGTCGAAGGGCAGGAGGACGCCGATCTGATCAACGCCGGCAAGCAGACGGTCACCGCCCTGCCCGGCTCGAGCTTCTTCGATTCGGCCGAATCCTTCGCCATGGTGCGCGGCGGGCACATCGACCTCTCGGTGCTGGGGGCCATGCAGGTCTCCGAGTTCGGCGACCTGGCCAACTGGATGATCCCCGGCAGCATGGTCAAGGGGCCCGGCGGCGCCATGGACCTTGTCTCCGGGGTGAAAAAGATCATCATCATGATGGACCACGTGGCCAAGGACGGCAGCTCCAAGATCATGAAGGAGTGCACCCTGCCGCTGACCGGCAAAAACGTGGTCAGCATGATCGTCACCGAGCTCGGGGTGTTTAACGTCGACCCCAAGCAGGGGATCACCCTGATCGAACTCGCCCCCGGCGCCAGCGTGGAACAGGTCGTCGCCCAGACCGGCTGCCCGGTGAAAATCGCCACCAACCTTAAAACCAACTAGAGGATTCCCATGTCCAAACGCACCGCCCTCGTCACCGGCGCCGCCAGCGGCATCGGCCTGGCCGTCGCCCAGGCCCTGGCCGCCAACGGCGACAATGTCGTCATGGCCGATCTCAACCAGGCCGTCGGCCAGGCCGAAGCGGAAAAAATCGGCGCCCTCTTCGTCAAGGCCGACCTGAGCCAGGCCGCCGACTGCCGCGCCCTGGTCGATGCGGCCCTGGCCAGGTACGGCCGGGTCGACATCCTGGTCAACAACGCCGGCATCCAGCATGTCTCCCCCATCGAGGAATTCCCCGAGGAAAAGTGGGAATTCATGATCGCCCTGATGCTCACCGCTCCCTTCCGGCTGATGAAATATGTCTGGCCGGGGATGAAGGAGAACAACTGGGGGCGCATCGTCAACATCAACTCGGTGCACGGTCTGATCGCCTCCCCCTTCAAATCCGCCTACATCTCCGCCAAGCACGGCCTCTCGGGGCTGACCAAGACCGCCGCCCTGGAGGGGGGAAAGTTCGGCATCACCGTCAACTCCATCTGCCCGGCCTACGTGCGCACGCCGCTGGTGGACAACCAGATCGCCGACCAGTCCAAGGTGCACAATCTGCCGCCGGAAAAGGTGGTGGAGGAGATCATGCTGAAAAACGCCGCCGTGAAACGGATGATCGAGCCGAGCGAAATCGGCGAACTGGTCCTCTACCTTTGCAGCGACAAGGCTGCCTGCTTCACAGGCAGCAGCCTGACCATCGATTGCGGCTGGACGGCAACTTAAGCCAACAACACCAACGCTGAGACGCGGAGAAGGGAGAGTCGCAGAGAGAACCTTTGGGATTCTGCCCTTCTCTGCGCCTCGGCGTTAAAGATGGATCTGACGATCTTGCAACTGCACGAAGGAGTGCTATAGGTGGAGCAACCGGCAGCCAAGACCCTCGACCGCGAACTGCTGGAACTGGTGTTCGACAACGTCGAGAACGGCATTTACATTGTCGACGGGCAGGGGGTGACTGTCGGGGTCAACCAGACCTTCGAGCGGATGTCCGGCTTCAGCAACGCCGAACTGGTCGGCCGCAGCCTTTACGACATGGTCGGCCCGGGCAACAAGTTCAGCGGTTCGGCCAGCCTGATCGTGCTGGAGCGCAAGACACCGGCCACCGCCACCTATTCCACCGCCACCCATCGCAAGCTGCTGGTCAAGGGGCGGCCCATTTTCGACGAGCGGGGAGAGATCCGCTATGTCATCAACACCATCTGGGATCTGACGGTGGTGCACTATCAGCAGGCCATCGACGCCGATACGGCCCGCGACCAGCTGCTGCAGGATGAGGACATCATCACCTGCAGCCGGCCCATGACCCGCGCCATCGATCTGGCCCTGCGGGTGGCCGGGACCACTTCCAGCATTCTGCTCGGCGGTGAATCGGGAGTGGGCAAAAGCCTGTTCGCCCGCCTCATCCACCGCACCAGCGACCGCAAGGACAAACCCTTTTTGCAGGTCAATTGCGGGGCCATCCCCGAGGCGCTGATCGAAGCGGAACTGTTCGGCTACGAGGCCGGCTCCTTCACCGGGGCCGACCGACGGGGAAAGATCGGCCTGTTCGAAAGTGCCGACGGGGGAACCATCTTCCTCGACGAGGTCTCGGAACTGCCGCTGCACCTGCAGTCCAAGCTCCTCGGGGTACTGCAGGAGAAAGAATTCCTGCGCGTCGGCGGCCGCGCCCCCACCCGGGTGGATGTGCGCCTGATCGCCGCCAGCAATAAAAATCTGGCGGACCTCGCAGCTGCCGGCACATTTCGCGAGGACCTCTACTACCGCCTCAACGTGGTGCCGATCCATCTCCCTGCCCTGCGGGAACGACGGGATGACATCCCCCTGCTGATCCGGTACTTCGCCGACCGTTACAACCGCAAATACCAGACGTACAAGGAATTCGCCCCGCAACTGGTGGAGGAACTCCAACAACGCCCCTGGCGGGGCAACGTGCGGGAGCTGGAAAACCTGGTGGAGCGGCTGATCGTCACCAGCGCCACCGACCTCATTACCGGCGGCGAGGCGGCCTTGCTGCCGCCGGAAGGACCCACCGCGATCAGCGGCACCCTGGCGCAACGGCTGGAAGCCCAGGAACGGCAAATTTTGCGGCAGGCCCTGCAACAGCACCGCACCACCCGCAAGGTGGCCGCAGCCTTGGGGATCAGTCAAGCCACCGCGTCCCGAAAATTGCAGGAACTGCGGCGCAACACCGCCGACGGAACTTGAGCAGGAGGGACAACCTACTGTTTACACGATAGAAAAAACATTGTTTGTTTTTCCTTGACGACCCCGAGCGGTTCGAGTAGTGTACTATAACTGGTAATACCATTAATTGGTTTTCTTTCTGGAATGGCAGAATCTTTTGAACAATTCGTGATTCCCGCTGGCCGGTCGGTTCCGGCCGCTCCCCTCAACCCGCAGGACACAGGAGGAAGATGATGAGAAAAATGAAAGTCATGGCCGGCTTGATGGCGGCAGTGATGTTGCTGTCGGCCCCGAGCGCCTTCGCGCAATCCAAGCGCGAAAAATTCGGTGCAGACAAGCGCAACGCCGAAATCCAGAAAGAACTTCGCACCATCAAGCCCTCCACCGAGAAGTTCCGCTGGAAGATGGTCATGCCCTGGACCAAAGGCCTGCTCTTCTACGACATGGCTCAGCATTTTGCCGACAGCGTCGCCCTGGCCTCCGGCGGCCGCCTGGAGATCAAACTCTTCTCCGCCGGCGAACTGGTCGGCGCCATGGAGAGCTTCGACGCCGTCAGCAAGGGTCAGGCCGAGATGGGTCACGACTGGCCGGGGTACTGGAAAGGCAAGAACGAAAATTTCGTTTCCTTCGGCTCCGTCCCCTTCGGCCTCGACACCGAAGGGTACAACATCTGGCTCTATGAGCGCGGCGGCCTGGAGCAGATGCAGGAACTCTACGGCAAGTACAATCTCCACGCTCTGCCCGGCGGCAACGGCGGCCAGGAGATGGGCTTCTTCTCCAACAAGAAGGCCACCAAAATGGCCGACTTCAAGGGGATGCGCGTCCGCACCCCCGGCTGGTACATGGACATCATGACCCAGCTCGGCGCCAGCGTCTCCCCGCTGCCCGGCGGCGAAGTCTATCTGGCCCTCGAGCGTGGCGTGATCGACGCCGCCGAATTCAGCTCCCCCGCCATCAACTACCCCATGGGCTTCGACGAAATCACCAAATACGTCATCACCCCCGGCGTACACCAGCCTTCCGTCCAATGCGCCATCTTCATCAACAAGGATGCCTGGAACAAGCTGCCCGCCGACCTGAAGTGGATCGTCGACATCGCCGCCAAGGAGACCCAGCTCTGGTCCGCCGCCTGGCAGGAAAACCTGAACATCGAAGCAATCAAGCTGTTCAAGAAGAAAGTCGAATTCGTCCACATGGACGACGACGCCATCACCGCCTTCGCCAAGCAGACCAAGGAGTATCTGGAGGCGCTCAAGGCCAAGCATCCCGAGGTCAAGAAGACCCTCGACTCCCAGGAGCAGTTCAAGAAGGAGTTCGCCGATTGGCGTGAAATCCGCAGCGGTCTCGCTCCCTGGCCGCTGGACGACTTCATCAAAGGCAAGCGTACCCAGTAAGCTGTAATCCCTTCCGCCCGGCGGGGGCCGCAAGGCCCCCGCCTTTGTTGCGTTCACCGGCGCAAGGCAAGTCACCACCCACGACGAGGTACCTATGTCCAGCTTCACCGGGGCCATCGACGCCCTCAATGAAAAGGTCGGTTTCTACAGCTCCTACCTGGTTCTGCCACTGCTCGGCGTCGTCGGCTGGGAAGTCCTGATGCGCTACCTGTTCAATGCGCCGACCTCCTGGGCCTTCGAGCTGACCGTGTTCATCTACGGGGTCCACTACAGCCTGACCCTGGGCTACGCCCACAAGCACGACATTCACGTCTGCATCGACGTCTTCGAGTCCCGCCTGGCGCCCCGGCCTCGCACCATCCTGCGCATCGTCGCCAACCTGGTCCTGTTTATTCCGGCCATCGGCCTGCTCGCCTGGTACAGCTGCGATCTGGCCGCGACCTCCTGGAATGAGTGGGAGCGGGCCTCGAGTTCCTGGGCGCCGGCCCTCTATCCCTACAAAACGCTCATGGCCATCGGCTTCGTTTTGTTCTTTCTGCAGGGAATTGCCAAACTGGTGTATGACATCCGTTCCCTGAAGAACCTCAGCTAGCCACGCCTGATTTCGGAGACAACCTGCCATGAGTCCAGAGATTCTCACAGTCCTGATGTTCCTGACCCTGATGGCCTGCATCACCATGGGGTATCCCTTGGCCGTCACCTTGGCCGCCGTGGCCACCGTTTTCGGCCTCATTGACAATGGCTTCAACATCCCCGCGCTGATGGGCCTGTTCGCCAACAACGCCTGGGGGATTTTTCTCAACTATACGCTGGTCGCCATACCCCTGTTCATCTTCATGGCGCAGATCCTCGACCGCTCCAAGGTCTCCGAAGGCCTCTTCGATGCCCTCTACATCGTCATGGGCGGCCTGCGCGGCGGCCTCGGCATGGCGGTCATCGTGGTCTCCACCGTCTTCGCCGCCACCACCGGCATCGTCGGCGCTTCCGTCGTCGCCATGGGCCTGATGGCCGGGCCGGCACTGCTGCGCCGCGGCTACGACAAGGGGCTCTCCGCCGGCATCATCTGCTCCTCGGGTACCCTCGGCATTTTGATTCCTCCCTCGATCATGCTGGTGGTCTACGGCGGTCTGACCGGGCAGAAGGAAACCTCCGTCGGCAACCTGTTTGCCGCCGCCATCCTGCCGGGCCTGCTGCTCTCCCTGCTCTACCTGATCTACGTCGGCGTGCGCTGCGGTCTCAACCCCAAACTCGGCCCGCCGATTCCGGCCACGGAGCGCACCGCCACCATCGGCGAAAAAATCGCCATGACCTGCAAAAACTTCGTCCCCCCCTTCAGTTTGATCCTGGTGGTCATGGGGACCATCCTGGCCGGCGTCGCCACCCCGACCGAAGCGGCAGCCCTGGGCGGCGTGGGCGCCATGGTGCTGGCCCTGGTCACCGGCAAACTCAACTGGGACGTCATCACCAAATCCTGCGTCTCCACCGCCCGCACCAGCGCCATGATCATGGCGCTGTTCATCGGCGGCAAACTCTTCTCGGTGGTATTTTTGAGCATGGGGGGCGGCGACGTGGTCGCCGACGTGCTGCTGGGCATGGACGTAAGCCCCTACGTGGTCCTCGCCATCATGATGGCGGTGGTCTTCTTCATGGGGATGTTCATCGACTGGGCAGCGATCCTGCTGGTGGTGGTGCCGATCTTCACCCCCATCGCCATGGATCTGAATTTCGATCCCCTGTGGTTCGCCATGCTGGTCTGCGTCAACCTGCAGACCTCCTTCCTTACCCCCCCCTTCGGCTACTCCCTGTTCTACTTCAAGGGGGTGGCCCCGCCCGAATACACCATGGGGGACATCTACAAGGGGATCGTTCCTTTTGTTATACTGCAGCTAATCGGCCTTGCGGCGATGATCACCTTCCCCGAACTGATTACCTGGCTGCCGGGAGTCTTCTTCGGCAGCAACTAGGTCGCTTCAGACAGCCTGAGTACCGTGGGGCCGACGGAAAGTCGGCCCCGCCCTTATCCACAGGAGGTCCGTCATGCTACCGGTTTTCAAAAAGATCCTCTACGCCACCGATATCGGCCCCGGCGCCCCCTACGTGTTCCGTCACGCCCTGAGCCTGGCCCACCAGTACCAGGGGAAAATCGACGTGCTCCACGCCATGGAGCCCCTCAGCACCTTCGGCCAGAGTTTGGTGGAACTGCATATCTCCCACGCCCAGTCCGAAGAACTGCACAAAGCAGCCCGCAACAAGGCCCGCACCCGTCTCAACGAGCGCATCGACCGCCTTATTGCCGGGGAAACCTCCAGCATGCCCGAAGGTCGAGCCCTCATCAACAGCGTCGAGGTGCTCGAGGGCTACCCCGCCCCCACCATCCTCGCCCAGGCGAAAAAACTGGGCGCCGACGCCATCGTCATCGGCACCCACCGCCACACCGCCATAGGCGAAGCCCTGCTCGGTTCCACCGCCCGCAAGGTGCTGCATGGCGCTGGCATCCCCGTGTTGCTGACCCGCATTCCCGACGGTTACAGCGAAGAAGGCTACTGACCCACCTTTCCATCGACGGCTGCCGCACTCCTGCGATGGCCGTCGTTTTTTCTCTACAAAGAACTGGTCTTACCAACCCACCCTGTCGCCCCAAACGCCTGTTGAGCAGGTTTCAAATTCCGCACAGAAACACCAACCAACTGTTTTTCTGCTGGTTTTTATCAAATCAAAGATTCCTTGTTGACCTCGCCGGGTCAAGGCGATAAACTGGAGAAACTGGTCATACCACTTTCAATAACAGTGTTTACCATCGACCCTGCCGTAACCCCGACGTTGCCGGGGCCGGCGGCGCCACTTTCCGCACGAGGGAAACCATGATTTCGAACACCGCCTTGCAGCACCTGATCGACCGCCTGGGTAAAGTGAACGTCTATCACGAAAAAGAGGATCTGCTGCTCTACGGTTACGACTCCACCCCGGGGGTGCATCATCTGCCCGACGTGGCCGTGTTCCCCACCACCACCGCCCAGGTGCAGGCAGCCATGGAGATCGCCCGCCGCGAGGGGATGCCCATCGTTCCCCGAGGCAGCGCCACGGGCCTCTCCGGCGGCAGCGTGCCGGTGCAGGGGGGAATGGTGATCTGCCTGACCCGCATGAACCGCATCCTCGAAATCGATGAGGAGAACCTGACCGCCACCGTGGAGGCGGGGGTGATCACCCTTGACCTGTTCAACGCCGTCGCCGCCAAGGGGCTCTTCTATCCTCCCGACCCGGGGTCGCAGAAGACCTCCACCATCGGCGGCAACGTGGCGGAAAACGCCGGCGGCCTGCGCGGCCTCAAGTACGGCGTCACCCGCGACTACGTCATGGGTCTGACCTGCGTGCTCGGAGACGGCAGCATCGTGCAGACCGGCGGCAAGAGCGTCAAGGACGTAGCCGGCTATTCCTACCGCGACCTGCTGGTGGGGAGCGAAGGGACCCTGGGGATCATCACCGAGGTGGTGGTCAAGCTGATCCCCCCCCCCCAGGACAAGCGCACCATGCTCGCCTATTTCACCGACATGCGTAGCGCCGGGAATGCGGTTTCGAAGATCATCGCCGCCAAGATCATCCCCGCGACCCTCGAGATCATGGACAAGAACACCATCAACTGCGTGGAGGACTACGTCAAGATCGGCCTGCCACGGCAGATGGCGGCGCTGCTGCTGATCGAGGTGGACGGTCACCCGGCGGTGGTCGCCGAGGAGGCGGAGGGGGTCCAGCGCATCCTCAAGGAGGTCGGGGCCGCCGAGGTGCACCTGGCCAAGGACGCTGCCGAAGCCGCCAGCCTGGCCGCCGCCCGTCGCACCGCCCTCTCGGCCCTGGCCCGGGTCTCCCCCACCACCCTGCTGGAGGACGCCACCGTCCCCCGCTCGCGCCTGGCCGACACCTTCGCCGAGATCGAGCGTCTGACGGAGAAATATCAGCTCAAGGTCGGCACCTTCGGCCACGCCGGCGACGGCAACCTCCACCCGACGGTGCTGTGCGACGAGCGGGACGCCGACGAAATGCACCGCGCCCATGCCTTCTACAACGAACTCTACGAAATGGTGCTCTCCATCGGCGGCACCGTCTCCGGCGAGCACGGCATCGGCCTGGCCAAGATCGAATATCTGCAGCGGCAGATCGGCGACGGCGGCGTGGCGGTGATGCGCCGCATCAAGCAGGCCTTCGACCCCGAGGGGCGCCTCAACCCCGGCAAGATCTTCGCCGAGCCGAAGGCCCCGGCCCAGAACATCGAGGAGGGATTCCGTGTCTCGCACTGACGCCAAAGAGAACCTGCTCGGCAACTTCCTGCCCAAGGACGCCCCCGATTACGAGGCGGTGCTGCAGTGCATGCGCTGCGGCTTCTGCCTGCCGACCTGCCCCACCTACGCCCTGACCAACCGGGAGCGCTCCAGCCCCCGCGGCCGGGTCGCTCTGGCGCGGGCGGTGGCGGAACGCAAACTGGAATTCAGCGACGTGGTCAAGGAAGAGGCCTTCTTCTGCCTCGACTGCCGGGCCTGCACCACTGCCTGCCCCTCCGGGGTGCGCGCCGGCGAGGTGATGGAGGTCTGCCGCACCCAGGCCAACGCCCAGTTCCCGGTCTCCGGGATCCAGAAAGGGCTGCGCAGCTTCATCCTCGAAAAAATGGTCCCCAGCCCCGACCTGCTCGAAACCTCCATGCTGCCGGCCCGCCTCTACCAGAAGCTTGGCATCCAGTGGTTGGTGCGCCACTCCCATGTTTTGAAGCTCGGCCCCAAGTGGATGGAAAAAGCCGAGGGAATGCTCCCCCCCCTCGACAAACCGCTGCGACCGCAACTGCCCGACCTGGTCCCCGCCCGGGGGCAGAAACGCGGCAAGGTCGGCTTCTTCCTCGGCTGCGTCATGACCCTGATGTATCCCCAGGTCTCCCGGCAGACGGTGCGGGTACTGGCCCACCAGGGCTTCGACGTGCTGACGCCGAAAAACCAGAAATGCTGCGGCGCCCCCCACATGACCGAGGGGGATCGGGACACCGCCCGGCGCCTGGCCAGCGAGAATCTCGACCTGTTCATGGACCTTGGTGTGGACTACATCGTCACCGACTGCGCCGGCTGCGGCTCGGCCCTCAAGGAATACGAGGAAATTCTCGAGGGTCGCGCGGACCACGGCCGCCTCGAGGCCTTCCGCGCCAAGGTGCGGGACATCTCCGAGTTCCTGGTGGAGGTGGGCCTGCGCAGCGACGGCCTGCAGGAGGTCAAGACCAGCGTCACCTACCACGAGCCCTGCCACCTCTGCCACGCCCAGGGGATCAGCGCCCAGCCCCGCAAGCTGATCAAGGCCATCCCCGGCGTGGAACTGCGGGAACTGGCCGAGGCCAGCTGGTGCTGCGGCTCCGCCGCCACCTGGGGACTCAAGTTCCAGGGGGAAAGCCAGCAGGTCCTCGACCGCAAGCTCGCCAACGTCAAGGCCACCGGCGCCGACTACCTGGTCACCGCCAACCCCGGCTGCCAGCTGCAGCTCGCCTGGGGCCTTCGCGAGGCCGGCATGAAGCAGGAAGTGCTGCACCTGATGGAACTGCTCGGTCGGGCCGTGCCCGATTGACACCTTTTGGGAGTTCTACAACGAAGGCCCCGCCGGCAACAGCCGGCGGGGCCTTCGTTGTATTGCCCACCAGGAGACTGCTCAATCCTCATGAACCTTGAGATCGAACTTTTCCATCCGGTAGAGAAAAGCCTTGTAGTTCATCCGCAGCAGCCGGGCGGCGCGGGTGGCGACACCGCGGGAGCGGGCCAGGGCCTGCTGGATCAGCTCCTTCTCCAGGGCTTCGAAATCGAGCCCCTCCTTGGGCAGTTCAAGACCGAGACTGCCCGGAGCCGGCGGCGCCTTGAGCAGCGGGCCGATGTCTGTGGGGCCGAGGGCGCCGCTGTCGTTGAACAGCACCGCCCGTTCGAGCACCCCCTGCAGTTGCCTTACGTTGCCGGGCCAGGGATAGGCGAGCAAGGCCTTCAGCGTCTCTGGGCGCACCTCCCGCACCTGTTTGCCGAACTGGGTGCTGAAGCGGTGCAGGAAATGCTCGATCAGCGGGGGAATATCCTCGGGGCGCTGGCGCAGGGGGGGCAGGTCGACGAAAACCACGTTGAGGCGGTAGTAGAGGTCTTCGCGAAAGGTGCCGTTCTCCACCGCTTTCTCCAAATCCTTGTTGGTGGCCGAGATGATGCGCACATCGACCTTGAGCGCATCCCGTGCGCCGACCCGGCGCACCTCCCCTTCCTGCAGTACCCGCAGCAGCTTGGCCTGCATGGCCAGCGGCATGTCGCCGATTTCGTCGAGCAGCAGGGTACCGCCGTTGGTGACCTCGATCAGCCCCAGGTGGCGACCGTTGGCCCCGGTGAAGGCGCCCTTCTCATGGCCGAACAGCTCGCTTTCGAAGAGGTTTTCCGGGATGGCGGCACAGTTGAGGGCGGTGAAGGGCTTGTTCTTGCGGGGGCTGTTGTAGTGAATGGCCCGGGCCACCAGTTCCTTGCCGGTGCCGCTTTCCCCCCGCAGCATCACCGTGGTGGAGGCGCCGGCAACTTTCTTCAGCAACCCCACCACCTGCTGCATGGCCGGCGAATGGGCAATGATCCCCTCCAGGCTGAAGCGGCCGAACAGCTCCTTGCGCAGACGCAGGTTTTCCCGACGAATGGCGCTGTGCTGACAAGCCTTGCGCACCGCCAGCAGGATGCGTTCCTTGTCCAGGGGCTTGGTCAGATAGTCGAAGGCTCCTTGCTTGACCGCCTCCACTGCCGAAGCGATGGTGCCGTGGGCGGTGACCAGGATCACCGCCGGCGGCACCGCTTTCTCCGGCAGCCGAGCAAGCAGTTCCATGCCATCGAGTTCCGCCATGCGCAGGTCGCTGAGGATGACGTCGGGGTCGCGAGTCTGCAACGTCTCCAACGCCTCCCGGCCGGAAGCGGCGAGGATGGTCTCGTAGCCATGCGCCTCGAGGATGGCCTGCATGATCTCCCGCTGCAAACGCTCGTCGTCGACGATCAGGACCAGCGGCTTCATGGAAGGACCTCCTTATGCAGGGGGAGCTGCAGGGTCACGGTGGTGCCGGCCCCGGGCCGGCTGTTCAGCTCCACCCGCCCGCCATGTTCCTCGATGATGCGCCGGGTCAGCGGCAGCCCCAGGCCGAGTCCGCCGGACTTGCTGGTGACATAGGGATCGAACACCTTGTCGAGCCGCTCGGGGGGAATGCCGATGCCGGTATCACAAAAGGCAACGGCGACCCAGCCCCCTTCCTGCCGTGTCGTGATGCGCAGCTCCCCCCCGCCCGGCATGGCATCGAAAGCGTTGGACAGAATATTGGTCAGGCAGGTCTTGATGAACTCGGGGTCGAGAGACAGGGGGGGCAGGTCGGTAAACTCCCGCTCGATGCGGATCCCCTGGCGCGCAGCCCGGGCCTCGCTCAGTTCCAGGCTCTCCTCGACCAGCCGGGTGATGAGCACCGGCTGGCAATGCAGCTCGAAGGGACGGCCGTACTGCAGGAAACTCTCGGCGAAATGGCTGATGCGCTGGATTTCCCCCTTGATATTGCCGATCAGGGATTCGAACCGGGCCGCCGCCGCCGCCTCGGCGGGGCGATAGAGATCCCCCATGTGGTCGATGGAGAGGCTGATGAAGTTGAGGGGATTCTTGATTTCGTGGGCGATGCTCTGGGCGAACTGCCCCATCCCGGCCAGGTGTTCCGCGGTGCGCAGCCGCACCCGCAGCTCCCGGTCCTCCCGCAGGGTGGCCACCATCTGGTTGAAGCTCTGGGAGAGCAGGCCGATCTCGTCCCCCCGGTTGACCGGCAGCTGCGGTTCGAGGTTGCCGGCGGCGACCTTTTCCGCGGCCTCGGCGACCTCGGCGATGGGCCGGGTATAGCGGCCGGCCAGCACCACCGCGATCAGGGTGCCGATGCCGAAGATGGCCAGGGCGGCGAGGATGCGCCGCTGCATGCCGATGCGCAGGAAGGCGGAGAAATCCTCGGCATTGAGGGTCAGGTGAATATAGCCGGTGGTGCTGTCGCCGGAGGTCACCGGGATCACCAGATTGTAGAAGGGTCCGTCCCCGGCTGCGCCATCCCCCAGTTCCGCCTGGAAGATCAGCTCCTTGCGGGGTTTGCTCACCCACTTGCCGACGCTCTCCTCACGGGTGCTGGCCAGCACCCGGTCGGAGCTGCTGATCACCGAAATCTCCTTGACCCCTTCGGGGGTAAGTTGGTTGAGGTAGGCCTGCAGCTTCTCCGGGTCGGAAAGATGGCTGGCGCCGGCCCCCTCCAGGCCGATGCGCACCGCTTCGGAGAGCTTGGCGGTCTGGCGGCGGAACTCGTTGAACAGCTCCTGCTCCGAGCGGTAGTAGAACAGGACCAGGATGACGATGAGGCTGAGACTGGTACAGAGCATCAGGGCCACCAGGCGGGCCCTGAGAGAGGAACGGAATGGGAAACGGATGGGCGGGAAGGTGGTTTTTTTCAACCCGGGCACCTGCGAGAGCGGGGTTTAGGTCTCCTCCTGCGGCCAGACGATGAGGCAGGGTGCCCCCTCGTTGAGCGACCAGTACAGCCGGCGAGCCTCATTGCGCGGCAAGGTCAGCCGGAGCTCAGTATAGGGCTGCCCGCGGAGGAATTTCCAGTTGAAAATCAGGGGTCGGCTCAGCTGCCAGAAGCCATTTTCGAGCAGTTGCCCGATTCTCCCGACCAGAGTCTTGGCCCGGCCACGGACGGTGATGCGAGTACCATCGTCGAAACTCAGGGAGAAGCTGCTGGGAACGTCGTCCAGTTCCAGGGTCTTGAGCTCGAACTTGCTCCCCTCCTCCTTGTTCTTTTTCGCCTCCGGGTCGATAGTGATCCGCTTCGGTTCGAACAGGGAGTGCTTTTCCACCAAAGCCCGGCTGGCCTTGGGGCTGGGCCGCCCCCAGCGGCTGAAGGATTCGATCGGCAGCTCCCGCAGCACCACCCCGCTGGCCTTGATCTGGGTGGTCTTGCGGTCGAGATCGAGCACGAAATAGATCTTCTGCTTGCGGGCCAGCTCGTATTCCGCCCGCAGGGTGCGGTTGAGGT
This sequence comes from uncultured Desulfuromonadales bacterium, assembly GCA_964650955.1. Taxonomy (GTDB): domain Bacteria; phylum Desulfobacterota; class Desulfuromonadia; order Desulfuromonadales; family CAZYXS01; genus CAZYXS01. The sequence continues at coordinate 27,261 of CAZYXS010000018.1, forward strand.
GTTCGAGGGCGAAAGGAGCCGGGTCGGCGGCCGGCGCCGGACCGGGGAGCAACAGCAGAAACAGGAGCAGCAGGAGCAGCAGGATTCGCATCAGTAGATCAACACCCGGGTGCCGATATCGGCACTGCGATAGAGTTCTTCCAGGTCCTTGTCCCCCAGGCGTACGCAACCATGGGAGACGTTGCGCCCGAGCAGGCGGGTATAAAGCGTGCCGTGGATGTAGTAGCCGTCGCCGATGCCGAGAGCGTAATCCCCCATCATACCAGGCATGTTGCGGTCGGAGCTGCGCTCGGGGATCGGCTCCCCCTCTTCCAGAAAGGCCCAGTCGGGTTTGATCCAGACCGGCTTGGTGACCTTTTTCTGAATGCGGAAATCCCCCTGCGGGGTGTCGAACACCCAGGTGCGCCCCCCCACCGGATCTTCCAGCACGTTGCCGCTGCCGCAGGAGGCGAGCATCTCCCGGATCGTCTCGTCGCCACGCCTGAGATAGACACGATTGCCGGCGGTATCCACCACCACGAACAGACCGCCGGGGGCCTGGCCCTGGATCTTGCGCCGCAGCTGCTCGTTGTCGCTCTGCAGGGCCGCAGCACTTTTTTTCTTCGCCGCCTTGGCCGGCTTTTTCCCCTCGGGCGCGAGCGGGCCATAGGCCGCCAGCAGCGCCCCGCTGAGTTCCAGCGCCACCAGCAGCACCAGGCTGACCATCATCACCCCTTTGCGTTGCCGCGCCGTCCCCGGCAGGCGCACCCGCAGCCAGCGACCGGCAACCGCCTGCCAGGCCCGCCCCAGCGGTGCCGTCAGGGGAGCCAGGTGAGCGGTCAGCTGCTGCAGCCGCGAGCAACCGGCCGCGATCCGGGAAACAAAGGTCTTCATTGCAGAGCCTTGAGGGAGGTCGAAGCGATATTGTCCATGTCCAAGGTGCCGATGATGACCACCGGCGTGCCGACCCCGACGGTATTGAACAGCGATAGCATCTGGTCGTTTTCCAGCGCCACGCAGCCGTTGGTCATGCCGTTCTTGCCGCCGCCGTGGATCTCGATCAGACTGCCGATCTGGGCGTTTTTCGGAATCCGCCCCTGCTGCTTGGCCTTGGCGAAGCGGACGCGGTCTTCCTCGTTGGGATAGTTGATCAGCAGCGCCTTGTAGAAGCTGCTGTTGGGAACCTTCTTGATGACCTGGTAGCGCCCTTCCGGAGTGGCCCGGTCGCCGGCCTGGGTCTTGTCGCTGAGGAAATTGAAGCCGAGCCCTGCAGCGTAGCGGTGCTGCAGACGCCCCCCCTTGTAGAGCAGCAGTTCCCGGTCGAGTTTGCTGACGACGATCAGAAAGCCCTTGTGCTTTTCCGATTCGGCCAGGGCGGTCGCTACCAGATTGCGCCACTGGCGCACCTGGTCAGGGTCGGCGTAGCGCCCGATCAGGGGCTTGACGAGCTTCAGCAGCGGCTCCAGATGGTCGGTGGCCCGCTCCAGGCCGGCCAGGGTCCCCTTGGCGTCCCCCTTGCGGAAGCGGGACTGGGCCTCGGCCAGGATCATCTCCGTTTCCACCAGGCGCCGCCGGGCCAGGCGGGCATCCTTGAGGTTGGCGGAAAGCTGGCGCAGAGTCTTGAGCCGTCGACCGAGATGATCGATGCGCCCCTGCAGGTCATTGCGCTCCCGCTCCTGCTCGACCAGCAGTTCCTGCCGCACCCCCTCCCCCTGGCTGAGGACGGCCTGGAACTGCTGCTGCACCGGCGCGTAATCGCGAAACCAGGCGAAGCGCTCCTGCTCGAGGCGGAAGCGCTCCTCGCCGGCCGCAATGGCCTGCTGGTAACGTTGAAAGGATTCCGGCGCGTAAAGATCGGCGCCGGCCCCCCGGAGTTCCTCCCGCTGGCTAAAAGCCTGCTGGATTTCCGCTGGGGCCGGCGCCTCGCTGCATGCGGCCAACACCGACACAGCCACGATCAATACGCCCGTTTTCAGCATGCGAAGCAGCAACGGGCGGAATCCTTACTTCTTGGCAGGAGCCTGGGTCACTTTGGCCTGGGCAGCCTGGATCTCGGCAGTGATTTCAGCAACCTTGGCGGAAATCGCCTCAGCCTTCTCCTTGGCGCCGGCGAAGTCGCCGCCATCGATCAGGGGCTGCACTTCGGCCAGGGTGGTCTCGAGGCCGGCCACGTCGGCGCGGATCGCCTCGAGGTCAGCCTCGGAGCCCTTGCCCACCGGGGCATTGGCGATCAGGGCCTGCAGTTCGGCCAGAGCGGCGGTGGCGGCGTCCTTGACGACGACCACTTCGGTAGCCATGGCTTCACGGGCGGCGACGGCCTTTTCTTTCACCGCAGTGGCGTTGGTCTGCACCTGGGCCAGCAGTTCCTTGGCCTTGTCGTATTTGCCGCCGAACATCTTGCCTTCCTGGGCCTTAACTTCGTCCATGGCGGCGGTCATGGTGTCCTGCAGGGCTTTGAAATCTTCCGGAGCGTACTTCTCGGCACCTTCGGCGATCACGGCGTCGACGGCGGTCTTCACAGCGGCGATTTCCTCTGTGGGGGGCTTGGAGCAAGCAGTCACGCCAGCGGTCAGAGTCAGGGCCAGAGCCAGTACCAGGAACTTTTTCATTGTGTTGCCTCCGATCATCGATTGGTTAGGGTTGCGCCCCGTCGGCGGGACGATAGGGCTCATTACAGCAAACCCCGTACCAACGAAAAACTTGTTTATTTTCAGATTATTACGCTTTTCAACCTATCCCCAAATGAGGAAAGATTCCCTAAATGGGGAATCTTTCCGAAAGATGCGCCAATTCTGAAAGACCCTGGTTCACAAGGGATCGCCCCGGTCAGCGGTCAGTTCTCCCCCCCCTCCTGGTCGACTTGGACAGTGGGCGATCCCCAGGAAACACAGAAGACCCAACCCGAGGATCGCGGCATCTGGTCAGACCACCGACCAGATACCGCCATTTTGCGATGCCGGAATCGTCCAATGGCGCCGAATACTGTTTACGCCACGCCAAACAAGCGTGTAATCCTGTGAACTTGGAGAATCGCCAGGATTGGCACAAGGCCTGCATAAGCATGGTCAGACCATTTGACTCGGGTCTTACCCCGAGAAAGGAAGGTACCCCATGTTCCGGATTGCTACGCTACTGATCTCGCTGAGCCTGCTGGCCACCCCCGCCCTGGCCGCCCCCCGCCTCACCCAGGGGCCGGCGGACTATGTGCTGATGCCGCTGCTTGGCTACCTCACCATCTTTGCCGGCGCCTGGCTGGTTCACCTGCTGGGCGGCAAGAAAAACAGTTAGCACCAGGTCCCACCCGCAACACCAAGCACCATGCTCCAACCTCTCTTCCCTTGGGGGTCGGCATCCCGCCGGCCCCATTTTTTTTCTGGCACCCGGCGCCGGATTGACATTTTGCCCCCTTCTGCCCGAGAATGCCCCCCATGAACGACATCGAACTCAACCTGCCCCTGGGCAAGACCACCGTCTACGTCTCCGAATACGACCCCGGCCTGCTCTGTCGGGTCCCCCGCCGCCTCAAGCGGGAAGAACTCGGCCTGAACGCCCGTCTCCCCTTCAGCGGGGTCGACATCTGGAACGGATTCGAACTCTCCTGGCTCACCCCCAAAGGCAAACCGGTGGTGGCCATGGGGGAATTCCGCTTCCCCTGCACCACGGCCAACCTCATCGAGTCCAAGTCCTTCAAGCTCTATCTGAATTCCTTCAACCAGACCCGCTGCGCCAGCCTGCCCGACGCGGAAACGTTGATGCGGCAGGACCTTTCGGCCGCCGCCGAGGGGGAAGTGGAGGTCCAATTGCGGAGCGCTAGCGAGTTCGCCGGTGACCAGCTCGGCATCCTGCCCGGGGAGTGCATCGACGACCTCGAGCTGGAGATCGACCGCTACCAGCTCGATCCCGGGCTGCTCGCCGGCGCCGCCGACCCGGCGCGGGTGGTGGAAGAGGAACTCCACAGCCACCTGCTCAAGAGCAACTGCCTGGTGACCAGCCAGCCCGACTGGGCCAGCGTACTGATCCGCTACCGGGGCGGGCGCATCGACCGGGAAGCGCTGCTGCGCTACCTGATCTCCTTCCGCCAGCACAACGAGTTCCACGAGCAGTGCGTGGA
>CAZYXS010000019.1:0-28854 GCA_964650955.1 uncultured Desulfuromonadales bacterium
AGGAGTTTCTCAAGGTCGACACCACCAACATCCTGTTCATCTGCGGTGGCGCCTTCGCCGGCCTGGAAAGCATCATCAATCAGCGCATCGGCAAGAAAAATCTCGGCTTCGGCGCCGAGGTCAAGCAGCGCAGGGAGCAGAAACTGGGGGAGGCCCTCGCCCAGGTGGAGCCGGTGGACCTGCTCAAATTCGGCCTGATCCCCGAGTTCGTCGGGCGCCTGCCGGTGGTGGCCACCCTCAACGAACTGGACGAGGAGTCCCTGATCCAGATCCTCAAGGAGCCCAAGAACGCCCTGATCAAGCAGTACCAGCGGCTGTTCGACATGGAAAAGGTCAACCTCAAGTTCACCGACGGCGCCCTGGTGGCCATCGCCCGGGAAGCCCTCAAGCGGACCACGGGGGCCCGCGGTCTGCGCTCCATTCTGGAAAATGCCATGCTGGATGTCATGTACGACATCCCGTCTCAGGACCGGGTCAAGGAGGTGGTCATCAACGAAGATGTCATCCTCAACAAGGCCCGGCCCATCGTCCTCTACGACTGTGCAGAATCTGCCTAGAGGGGCCGCCCCGCGGCCCCAGCGGGAATCCTGATATGAGCGAATCGACTCCCACCCCGGTGCCGGAGGAAGCAAGAGCGGAACTTTTTCCGCTCTTGCCGCTTCGGGACATCGTCATCTTCCCCGCCATGGTCACCCCGCTGTTCGTCGGCCGGGCCCGCTCCATCCAGGCCCTCGAGGCGGCGATGGAAAAGGACAAGACCGTTTTCCTCGCCACCCAGCGCGACCCCAAGGTCGACGAGCCGGAAGCCGGCGACATTTTCGAGGTCGGAACCCTTGGCCAGGTGATCCAGATGCTCAAGCTCCCCGACGGCACCGTCAAGGTGCTGGTGGAGGGGCGCCAGCGGGGGCGCATAGCCGCTTTCGTCAATCGTGACGACTGCTTCTTCGTCGAGGTGGAACTGCTCGAGGACTCCGCCGGTGCGACCCCCGAGTTGGAGGCGCTGATGCGCAGCGTCAACGAGCTGTTCGAGACCTACGTCAACCTCAGCAAGAAGATTCCGCCGGAGATGGTCGCTTCCCTGGCCGGGGTCAACGAGCCTGGCAAGTTGGCCGACATGGTCGCCGCCCAGCTCAATGTACGCATCTCCGACAAGCAGGAGATTCTTTCCCTGGTCTCCCCCCGGGAGCGGCTCGAAGCCCTGCTCGGCCTCATCGAGCGGGAGGTGGAGATCCTGCAGATCGAGAAGAAGATCCGCAGCCGGGTCAAGAGCCAGATGGAACGCTCCCAGAAGGAGTACTACCTCAACGAGCAGATGCGGGCGATCCAGAAGGAACTCGGCGAGAAGGACGAGTTCAAGCAGGAGATCCGCGAGCTCGAGGAGAAGATCCGCAACCGCAAGATGTCCAAGGAGGCCACCGACAAAGCCGCCGGCGAGCTGCGCAAGCTCAAGATGATGTCCCCCATGTCCGCCGAAGCCACGGTGGTGCGTAATTACATCGAATGGCTGGTCTCCCTCCCCTGGAAGAAGGGGACCAAGGATCATATCGACCTGGAGCGGGCCGAGGTCATCCTCGAGGCTGACCATTACGGTCTGGAGAAGGTCAAGGAGCGGATTCTCGAGTACCTGGCGGTGCAGGCACTGGTCAAGCGGATCAAGGGGCCGATTCTCTGCCTCGTTGGTCCACCCGGGGTCGGCAAGACCTCGCTCGGCCGTTCCATCGCCAAGTCCATGGGGCGCAAGTTCGTCCGCATGTCCCTCGGCGGGGTGCGGGACGAGGCGGAGATCCGCGGCCATCGCCGCACCTATATCGGCGCCATGCCCGGCAAGATCATCCAGGGGCTGCGCAAGAGCGGGGTGCGCAATCCGGTTTTCCTCCTCGACGAAATCGACAAGATGAGCACCGATTTCCGCGGCGATCCTTCATCGGCGCTCCTCGAGGTACTTGACCCGGAGCAGAACAGCACCTTCGGCGATCATTTTCTGGATGTGGACTACGATCTTTCCTCCGTGTTGTTCGTGGCGACCGCCAACACCCTCTACTCCATTCCGCGGCCGCTGCAGGACCGCATGGAGGTGATCCGCATCGAGGGGTATACCGAGGAGGAGAAGCTGCACATCGCCCGGCGCTACCTGCTGGTCAAGCAGCTCGAGGCCCACGGTTTGAGCGCTGAGGAAGTACACTTCGCCGACACCGCCTTTCTCGAGATCATCCGCCTCTATACCCGGGAAGCCGGCGTGCGCAGCCTGGAGCGGGAGATCGCCAACATCTGCCGCAAGATCGCCAGGGAACTGGTCAAGTCCAAGGACAAGCGCAAACGCTTCCAGGTCGGGGCGCCCCAGGTGCGGAAGTTTCTCGGCGTGCCCCGCTACAGCTACGGGGTCAAGGAGGAGGCCGACAGCATCGGCCTGTGTACCGGCCTGGCCTGGACAGAGGTGGGGGGGGAACTGCTCACCATCGAGACCACCGTGCTGCCCGGCAACGGCAAGATGACCGTTACCGGCAAACTGGGGGAGGTGATGCGGGAATCGGCCCAGGCGGCCCTGAGCTATGTCCGCTCCCGCTGGGATACCCTGGGGCTGGAAAAGGATTTCTATCACAAGCTGGACATCCACATCCATGTTCCGGAAGGGGCTATTCCCAAGGACGGCCCCTCGGCCGGCATCACCATGGCCACCGCTCTCGCTTCGGCCGTCACCCGCCGGCCTGTGGACCGCAACCTGGCCATGACCGGGGAGATTACCCTGCGTGGGCGGGTGCTGCCCATCGGTGGCCTGAAGGAAAAACTCCTCGCCGCCAAGCGGGCCGGGATCACCAAGGTGCTGATTCCCAGGGAAAACGAGAAAAACCTCGAGGATGTGCCTGCGGCCATCCTCAAATCCCTGGAGGTCATCCCGGTGGCGCATATGGACCAGGTGCTTGAGGAGGCCCTGCTGGGGGCCGCCCTGGCTCCGGTTTTGCACGCCCCCGAGGAACTTCCCCTGGGTTCGGATGAAACGGTGCGTCATTGAGCAAAATATTGCGAACTTTCTCTTGACACTCTTTTCACCCGTCTGATATATGTATCGCGTTTTCGGCAGGAGCACCTTTTATTACTTTTGCGTGGAGGTATGTTGTGACTAAAGCGGATCTTGTCAACGCTATGGCAGAGAAGGCCGGCCTGACCAAGGCTGACGCCGAAAAGGCTCTCAAGGCATTTACCGACGCCGTCACCGAGGCACTCAAGGCTGGTGAGAAAGTGTCCCTGGTCGGTTTCGGCACCTTCAGCGTTGGTGAGCGCGCCGCCCGCACCGGTCAGAATCCGCAGACCGGCGCCAAGATCCAGATCGCAGCCGCCAAGAGCCCCCGCTTCAAAGTCGGCAAAGCCCTCAAAGACGCCGTCAACTAAGTACCACTCCCCCCGGGGAGGCAAGACCTGAAAGTCTGATAGATAGCAGCCCTCAAGCGGGTCTGGTCTGCAGATGGTTTCAGTATGGACCAAACGGGGCTGTAGTAGAGTCGGTCACAACGCCGGCCTGTCACGCCGGAGGTCGCGGGTTCGAGTCCCGTCAGCCCCGCCATTCTCCACTTTGGGCGAATAGCTCAGCCGGGAGAGCATCGGCCTTACAAGCCGAGGGTCACAGGTTCGATCCCTGTTTCGCCCACCAAAACCAAAGAAACGATCCATCAGGGGCTGTAGTAGAGTCGGTCACAACGCCGGCCTGTCACGCCGGAGGTCGCGGGTTCGAGTCCCGTCAGCCCCGCCATCGTTCAACGCCAGGAGGCGGTCCTTTCGCAGGATCGCCTCTTTCGCGTTCAGGCCCATGCTTGACAGTTTGAAAGCCGATTCCCTATCATGGCTGATGGTTTGGCTGCCACTTCGTCTCAATCCTTTTTCCCTTAGGGAGTTTCCCATGCGTCTGTCTCTTCGCCTCATGATTCTGGCCGGCCTGTACCTTGGGTGCCTGGCCTCGGCTGCAAGCGCCGCCTCCCAGCCCCCTTTGGTGTTGGCCAAGGTCGGGGCCATTCCCGTGACTCGTTATGAACTGCAGCGGGAGGTGCAGAAGGTTCTGCCCCTGCAGGTCAGTTTTCATGGTGGAGTCAGCCAGGAAAAAATCGCCTCCATCCGCCAGCAGGCCATGGATAGCCTTATTGAGCGGGCACTGAAACTGCGCTATGCCCAGGAGCAGAAAATCACCGTGGACTCCAAGAAGGTGGAAGAGGACTTCAAGACCATTCGCAGTCGTTACAAGACCGCGAAAGAATTCCAGGCGGCCCTGGCCGGCGAGGCCGAAGCCGATTTCCGAGCTTCCATTTACCGGGAACTGTTGGCCAAGAAGGTTCAGGACCAGGCGGTCAATGAGCCGGCCAAGGCCAGGGTGACCGACCAGGTGGTGCGGGCCTATTACGATCAGCATGTGGCCATCTTCAAGCGACCCAAGCAGTTCAAGGCAAGTCACATCCTGGTCAAGGTCGATCCGGCCGCCAATGCCGAGGAGCGGACCAAACTGGAAGCCAGAGCCAAGGAACTGGCTGCCAAGGCCAAGCAGGGGGAGGATTTTTACAACCTCGCTTACTACAATTCGGACGACCGCAGCAAATTCGTGGGGGGGAGCCTCGGTACCTTCCATGAGGGACAGACTGTGAAGGAGTTCGAGCAGGCTTTGCTGGCCATGAAGCCCGGCGAGATTTCCAGCCCGGTGAAAACCATGTTCGGCTGGCACATCATCAAGCTGGATGAGGTCAATCCTCCAAGGCAGCTGACTTTTGAGGAGGTCAAGGAGCGTATCCAGTCCGAACAGGTGGAGAAGGCCAAGGAGGCGCTTGAGGCAGAGTGGCTCAAGCAACTGAAGGCTACCTACAAGGTGGAGCGGTTCGACCAGTGACCGGTTGGCAGAGATTCCTTGGTGTTTTGCTTCTCCTGCTGCTCGGGGGTTGCGCCGGGGTCGGTGCTCCGGTGGTCTGGCAGGACCCGGCCCAGAACCTGGTCTGGCCCCAGCCGCCGGATGCACCCAGGATCCGTTATCTGCGCACCTTGAGTGGAGCCAAGGATTTTCGCGAAGATACCAAACGGAGTCAGTTATTTCGCTGGCTCACCGGTGAAGTGGCGCAGGAGATTTCTCTGGCAACCCCTTACGGCGTCACCGCCGACGGGGAAGGTCGCGTCTGGGTTTCCGATACAGAAGCGGGCCTGGTGCATGCTTTCGACCTGCGGCGCGGACGGGTCGATTATCTGCAAGGGGCAGACAATTTGAAATTCCGCGCTCCCCTGGGGGTCGCCTTTGACGGCCCCCGCAACCGCTTGCTGGTGGCTGACGGGGTGCTGAAGAAGGTGTTCGTGCTCGATCTGGAGCGGGGTCGGTTGCTCGGGCAATGGGCGCCCCCCGATGGATTCGGCCGCCCGGCAGGATTGGCGCTGGATCCCCAGGGGCGCCTTTATGTTGCCGATGTGCTCAACTCGAGAATTGAGCTGTTCAGTTTGGAGGGAGCCCATCTGGGAGGCCTGCGCAGCCAGGTGGAGCCAGAAGGATTCAACCGCCCGGCTAATCTCTGGGTGGATGCCGGGGGGCGGGTCTATGTGGTCGATTCCATGAACTTTCGGGTCGAGATCCTGACGGCTGAGGGTGGCAAGGGTGGCACCATCGGGGCTCTGGGGGATAGCCAGGGGCACTTCGCGCGGCCTCGGGGGATTGCCGTCGATTCTGTCGGGCATATCTACGTGGCCGATGCCACCTTCGACAATATCCAGGTTTTCGATCGCTCCGGACAACTCCTGCTGGTGCTGGGGGAATCTGGCAAGCAGGCGGGCCAGTTTTCCCTGCCGGCGGGGCTGTTTATTGACGGCCAGGATCGACTCTACGTGGTCGACGCCTTCAATCAAAGGGTGCAGGTCTTTCAATACCTGGCAGTCCCCAGGGGCGCTCAGTGATTTTCCCCGGTACTGATCTTGCATAAAAATGGCCCGATCAGCGTTTCCGTCACAATGACGGCGCAAAAGAACAACGAGGATCCGCGATGAAACCTGCCGGCCTGTTTTTGGGATTGCTCCTGCTGCTGGGACTTTGCGGTGGTTCCGTGTGGGGGGCGATCAACGACCCCACCGAACTGCTGGGACACAATGGCGGGGCGAACGACAATCCCCACAACCTTTCAAAAAATGCCACCCACTCCAAGATCAAGGCGGTGGACGACGGCTCCGTCGAGTCGACCCAGCTTTGCATCTTCTGCCATATCCCCCATGGCGCCACCGCCCAGTCGACCCTGTGGAACCGCCGCCCGCCGGCCCATATGGGCAGTTTTCCCCTCTACAACCAGACCGGTATCGTCATCGGCAACGCCGCAATCAGTGGCACCAGCAAATACAAACTCGATGCGGACCAGGGCGCGGGGGACGAATATCCCAACGGTTCCACCAAGCTTTGTCTTTCCTGCCATGACGGGGCGACGGCGGTTGGCCTGCTTTCCGTCGGGCCCGGCATCACCATGAATTACGACACGATGGGGGACTGGGCTGCGGCCAATCCTGCCCTGGCCTCAACGATCCTGGATCCCGGCACCTTCAACAAGACCCATCCCGTCTCCTTCGTCTATTCCGGGGCGGTCATCGCCTATATCAACGGCCCCGGCGGCAAGTCCGGTTACCTCGCTCCGACCGACCCCGACGTCCAACTCGACGGCCAGGGGCGCATGCAATGCACCACCTGTCACGACCCGCACCGGCACACCCGCAAAGGGGCTTACACCCTGCCGTTCTGGGCCAACAAGGACCTTGGAATCGACTCTGGCAATGGCGGAAACAATGATTATGACAATACCTGCAAACAGTGCCATGGCACGGTTCCCGGCACTGCCATCCATTAGGGCGGGGGCGGCCTGGGCCCTGGCGCTGCTGGTGGTGGGGCTGCTGGCGTGGCCGACTGCGGCCGGTGCAGCCGTCGCCAAGGGGGGGGTGCTTGGCGGCGCTCACGGGGACCTTTCGGTCATGCCCAAATCCTGCCGGGCTTGCCACCGGGGGATGGCCATGGCCATCGATGGCGAGGAAGGGGTCTGCCTGAATTGCCATGGCCCCCGCTCGGAGCGGGAGAAGATGACGCAGGCTGGCTACCTCAAGGATGCCACCTTGGCGCCCTTGGGCGATATATTCAACGAACTGCGCAAGCCATACAATCATCCGGTGCTGAGCGTGGCCGGGGTGCATCGCAACGGCGAAGCGCTGCCTGAGGAACTGGTCAACGCCGCCCGCCATGCCGAGTGCGTCGACTGCCATCACCCGCACCTGGTGGAAAAAGGCAAGCCCTTCCGGGGGCTGAAGGGGAAGCGGGTCGGTAATTTTATTGCCGATATCCAGAACGAATACGAACTCTGCTACAAGTGCCATGGGGACAGCGCCAACCTGCCGGCCAACAGCACCAGCAAGAAGGCGGAGTTCCGGACCACCAACCCCTCCTTCCATCCGGTGGAGGCCGAGGGGCGCAGCACCTTCGTGGTCAGCCTGAAGGCCCCTTATGCCGCCCGCAAGGAGCGCCCCGAGGATATCTCCCGGATCTCCTGCAGCGACTGCCACGGCAGCGACAATCCCAATGCCCCCAAGGGCCCCCATGGCTCCAACTACCGGGGGTTGCTCAAGGACAACTACGACATGGGGGACGGCCTGCCGGAGAGCGAAACGGCCTACGCCCTGTGCTACCGGTGTCACAGCCGCAGCAGCATCCTGGGGAACGAGAGCTTTGCCTGGCACGCCCTGCACATCGAGGGGAGCCGCGCCGGCAACCAGCCTGGCACCTCCTGCTTCACCTGTCACGATGCCCATGGCAGCACCCACTATCCGGCCTTGATCCGCTTCAACGAGCAGGTGGTGCGCCCCAACGCCAACGGCAAACTGGAGTTCAAGCCACAGGGGGTGGCCAGCCGTCATGGCTCCTGCCTGCTGAACTGCCACGGCGTCGAACACAATCCGAAATCCTATTGAGTTCTCAATAGCCTGAAAGACCGGCGGGGCCGGGCGGGAATGCCGTCCGGCCCCGCCCCTGTTTGGTGTTTTTCATTCAAATTCGCTGGCTGATGTGGTATCTATAGCGACTATGCCTACGTTCTCATGCAAAGTCGGCACCTCGGATGGCCGGGTAGTGGAGAAGGAGTTCGACGCTGCCAATGCCGAGATTCTGCGGGAGAATCTCGAGGGGCAAGGCTTTTTCGTTTTTCAGATTCGGCGGCGGCCGCTGGCCTTCCTGCTCAGTCGCGAAGCTGGTCGCGGTCGCCTGAGCGGACGGCGATTTCTCTCCTTCAACCAGGAATTCCTGGTGCTGATCCGCTCAGGACTGCCGATTCTGCAAGTGCTCGACACCATTACCGAACGCCTCGAATCGGGGACGCTGCTGGAGGTGCTGCGGGATATCCGGACCGAAGTCAAGGGGGGGAGCCAACTCTCCGACGCCTTCGCCAAATACCCGCGGATCTTCCCCCAGTTGTACGTCGCCTCGATTCGGGCGGGGGAAAAGACCGGGGACCTGCCGGTGACTCTGGCCCGCTACCTGGCCTACCAGAAGCGGCAGGAGGCTTTGCGGGGCAAAGTCCGCAGTGCCTCGTTTTATCCGGCTCTGCTGACGGTGGCGGTCCTGGTGGTGCTGGCCTTCATGCTGTTTTACGTGGTGCCCAGTTTCACCCAGATCTACGCTGACGCCAACGCCGAGTTGCCGCTGTTGACCCGGATGTTGATCGCGGTCTCCAGCGGGCTGATCCATTGGTTGCCGCTGCTGCTGCCTGCTTTGCTGGTGGCCTTTGCCGGGCTCCGGCTCTATGTCGCGTCCGGTCCCGGGGGGGTGCTCCTCGACCGGTTCAAATTGCGGGTTCCCTTTTTCGGCCCACTGTTTCTGGACTATGCCCTGTCCGGATTCTGCCGTACCTTCGCCACCACCCTGGCCAGCGGGATTCCGGCGGTGCAGGCGATGCAGATGTCTCGCGGCACCTTGAACAACCGGGTGCTGGAGCAGGCCATGGTGCGGGCGGTTCAGCGGGTTGAGGAGGGGGTGACCATCTCCGGCGCCATCGAGCAGACGGGGTATTTCCCCGTCATTGCCCTGCGCATGATCGGGGTCGGTGAATCCAGCGGCGCCCTGGCCGACATGCTGGGGGATGTGGCCGAGTACTACGAAGAGGAAGTGGAGCGCCGGCTCGACCGCCTGACCACCCTGATCGAACCGATGATGATGATGGCCATGGGACTGTTGATCGGCGGCATCGTAGTCGCAATGTACATACCCATTTTTCAGTTGGCCGGGACTGTGCGCTAGGTCCTCACCGCGAACCGGGGCTTGATGACTCTTTCATTCCAGCGGAAAAAAATCGGCGAAATCCTGGTTGAAATGGGTGCCATCGCACCTGCCGAGGTCAACCTGATTCTGCAGCGCATGCAACCGCAGGGGTTGAAGTTCGGTGCCACCGGCGTGGCCGAGGGCTTTTTCAATGACGACATCCTGGCCCAGGCCCTCGCCCGGCAGTTCCAGCTCTCCTACATCGATCTCGATGGATTTCTCCCCGACCTGCAGTTGGTCTCCTCCCTGCCGGCCGGTCTGACCCACCGCTACCAGTTCATTCCCATCGAACAAACCGGCTCCGGACTGGTGGTGGCCATCGCCGATCCTACCGACGTCGCGCGCCTCGACGATCTGGAACTGCTGTTGGCAACGCCGCTGACCTTCCGCTTGGCGGCCAAAAGCAAGATCCTGCGCCTGCTCGACCGCGGGGAGGGGTCCCAGCGGGTCCTGAAGGAGGTCTCCGAGGATTTCAAGCTGCAACTGGTCAAGGAGACGGACAAGGGGGAGGAGGTCCTCTCCATCGAGAAGATGACGGCGGACACCAGCCCGATCATCCGCCTCATCGACTCGACCCTTTTCGACGCCCTGAACAAACGGGCCAGCGACATCCACATCGAGAGCAACCAGGAAGGGGTAGTGATCAAGTACCGGGTCGACGGGGTGCTCTATCGGGCCACCGAACCGCTGGGGACTCGCTTCCAGGGGCCGATCATCTCCCGTATCAAGGTCATGAGCGAGCTCGATATCTCCGAACGCCGCATCCCCCAGGACGGCCGTTTCAAGGTGCGCATCGGCGGCAAGTCCATCGACTTCCGCGTCTCCATCATGCCGAGCATCTTCGGCGAGGACGCGGTCATCCGTATCCTCGACAAGGAGACCATCGCTTCCGACCTCAAGGGGCTGACCCTGGAGGCCCTGGGGATCAGCGGCCGGGAGTTGGGGCGGTTCCGTCGCCTGATCCGCGAGCCCTACGGCATGATTCTGGTGACCGGTCCCACCGGCAGCGGCAAGACGACCACCCTTTATGCCGCTCTCTCCGAGATCAACAACGAAGAAGAAAAGATCATTACCATCGAAGATCCGGTTGAGTACCAGCTCAAGGGGGTGGTGCAGATTCCGGTCAACGAGAAAAAGGGTCTGACCTTCGCCCGCGGCCTGCGCTCGATACTGCGCCACGACCCGGACAAGATCATGGTCGGCGAAATCCGCGACCCGGAAACGGCGCAGATTGCCGTGCAGTCGGCTCTGACCGGTCACCTGGTCTTCACCACCGTGCATGCCAACAACGTCTTCGACGTACTTGGCCGCTTTCTGCACATGGGCATCGATCCCTACAACTTCGTCTCCTGCCTGAACTGCGTCGCCGCCCAGCGCCTGGTGCGCAAGATCTGCCCCAAATGCAAGCAGCCGGTGCGCTATGACCGGGAGACCCTTGAAGAATCGGGGCTGGATTACAAAAAATACCGGGATTTCACCTTCTACGAAGGGACGGGATGCGATGACTGCCACGGGGTCGGCTATCATGGCCGCAGCGCCATCGTGGAGTTGCTGGCCTTGAATGATGAACTGCGGGAGTTGATCGTCACCAAGGTCCCCGTCAGCCGCCTCAAACAGGCCGCCCGGTCCTCGGGCACCGCCTTTTTGCGGGAAGCGGCTCTGGAAAAGGTGTTCCTCGGCCTGACCACCCTCAAGGAGATCAACCGCGTGACCTTCGTCGAACAGGTGGAGGCAGAGTGCTAGTACGAAACTACCTGGGATTGGATCTGCGCCCCAATCAACTCTCGGCGGTGGTGCTGCGCCGTCGGGGTAAACGGGCCGTGTTGACCGGCCAGCGGATCCAGGCGCTGGATGCCGGGGTGATCGTTCCGTCGGTGCGTGAGCCTATGGTTCGCGATCCACGGGCACTCACCGCGGGATTGCAGGCGGTTCTTGGGCCCCTGGCCAAAGGAGAGGATCGCATTGCCCTGTCATTGCCCGACGGAGTTGGGCGGGTGCTGTTGACGGAGGTGGAAACGCCTTTCAAGTCGCGGGAGGAAGGGGTCGAGGTGCTCAAGTGGCAGCTCAAGGGGAGCTTGCCTGTCGACCCGAAGGATCTGCAACTGGATTACCAGGTCCTCGAACGCAGGGAGAACGGCCGTTTGCGCCTGATCGTAGCATTTGTCGCCCGCACTGTGCTGGTCCAGTTGGAAGAGGTTTTCTCGGCGGCCGGGTTCAATCCTGCGCTCATCGATTTTCACACCCTGAACATGGCCAACTACTACCAGGGGCACCAGGAACTCGGCGAGGATTATGTGCTGGTGGGATTTGACGGGGGCAGTTTCAGCCTGCACTATGTGCAGAACCGGCTGCCGGTCTTTTTTCGCAGCCGAGACATAGAAAACCGGCCGGAGGCAGTGCTCCAGGAGGTCAACCGTACTTTGGCCGGCAGCCGCGAGGCATTCCCCGGCCTGGTCCGTTCCCCGGTATATCTCCATTGCTGTGCGCAGACCTGCAGCGAGGTGCGGGAGGTCCTGCGGGCTCTGTTCGAACGGGAGGTTGCCTTGCTCGAGCCCCATCTGGAGCGTATGATGCCGGTTCCCCTGGTTTTCAAGGCTGGGCAGGAACGGGCTTTGGTGGCAGCCATCGGCGCCGCGGAACGACTGTTGTGAGGAGGGGGAAGTGAAACTGGCACTGAATCTCGCTTCTCGCACCTACCTCAACCGCAGGGCGCTGGTCACCTTTTATTGGCTGGTGATTCTGGCGCTGGTGGCGCTGCTCGTCTTCAATCTGATCTTTTTCCTGCGCAGCCAGACCCAGGCGCGGCAGATCATGTCCCACCTGGAGGAACTCGAGCGGGATCTGGTCAAGGGGCAGGGGGAAGTGCAGACCTTCAACCAGCAGGCCTATGAGACCCTGTTGACCCAGATTGAATCCGTCAACGGCATCATCAGCAAAGACAGCTTCCGCTGGTCCGAATTGCTGAGCCATCTGGAAGACCTGGTGCCGCAAGGGGTGGCGCTGCGCAGCATTCAACCGGACTTCAAGAACGGGACCCTGGCGTTGCAGGGGGTGGCGGAGGATGTTCCCAAACTGCGGCAGTTGCTCGATCAACTGGTGGCCGACGAACGGCTGGGGGAGGTCAATCTGTTGCAGCAGGCCAAGGTGCAGGTCAAGGAGCCTGCTGGGGGCGAAGCGACCCTGATCGCTTTTTCCATCGTGGTCAAGGGAGGGCTATAGCATGGTCCGGGAATCCCTTCTGGTTGCCGCCTGGCGGTTCAATCGTAAATATCCTCTGACCATTCTCGGACTGCTGGGTTTGAACCTGATGGTCTATCTGTTGATGGCCCAGGTGGTAACGCCTTGGGTTGGAGGGCTGGAGCGGCGCTATATCGAGCAGCAGGCCCAGGTGCGACAGGCCCAGCAGGGGCTGGCCGCCCTGGCGACGCCGCAAAGCATTTTCCGCAGGGGGCAGGTCGACCTGGAGAGCTTTCGCGAGCAGGTGGCACCGCGCAGCGATTTTCCGGCCCTCATGAGTGATTTGTATCTGCTGGCCCGCCAATCCGGGCTGGAAATCGACCGCATCAATTATGACCCGAAACTGGAATCGGAGGCCGACCTGCTGCGCCAGGGTCTGGTCTTTTCCGTGGCTGGGGATTATGGGCAATTGAAAAAATTCGTGCATGACCTGGAACAGTCTCCCCGCCTGATCGTGATCGAGGAGATCGCTTTGACCACCGCTGAGAGTGCTGAGGGGCGCTCCAGCGTCCTGTTGCGGCTGCGGTTGGCAACCTATTTCAAGGCGGATCCCTCATGAGCCGGCAGCGTCTGTTTTTGTTGCTGATGCTCGGGCTGCTGGGGTTGGCCTTGGGGTATGCCTACTGGGCCACGCCCCGCCAGCAGCGGGTGGCCGGCGGCCCGGCAAAACCTGCCGGCACGGCGGCCCCCCGGAGCACGAGCACTGCGGAAGTGCCCAAGGGGACGCTGCGGCTTGATCTGCTGGAGCGGGAGGAAGCAGATTTCCCCGGTTTCAGCCGTGACCTGTTCGATCTGAAGAAGCCCAAGCCGCCGGCTCCGGCGACTCCTCCCGTGGCTGCGCCGTCCCCCTTCAAGCCAATGCCGGTGGCCGCTCCCGTGGACCAGGAGGCCGGTTCGGTGGCTCGGGCTCTGGGACAGTTCGTGTTCCTCGGGTTTTTGCAGAAAGACGGAACCAAGACCCTGTTCCTGGGCAACCAGGGGGAAATTTTCGTTGCCAAAAA
The DNA here is from genome assembly GCA_964650955.1 of uncultured Desulfuromonadales bacterium. GTDB lineage: Bacteria > Desulfobacterota > Desulfuromonadia > Desulfuromonadales > CAZYXS01 > CAZYXS01. The sequence continues at coordinate 13,528 of CAZYXS010000019.1, forward strand.
AGGGGATGCCTTCGGCAAGCAGAAAGAATTCGTCATCGCCGAGGTCGGGACGGAGACGCTCACCATCCGCCAGGAGAGCGGTCCCGGAGTGATCACTGTGTCGCTGGTGGAGCAGCGGCCATTGGCCCCGGTGACCAGCCGGCCGCAACCGGTTGCAGCGCCCCGCCCGGGGTTGCCCCCCATGACCATTCAGCCGTTGCCTGAAGATCTGCATCGGCAGGCCCTCGAGGGAGGCATCCCCCTGCCGGCGGAAGGAGGGGCACCGGAGGAGGCGGAAGAGGATACGACCGGTTTCCCGCAGCCGTTCCAATTCGGGCCTGCGCGCCCGGAGCCGCCCCAGGAAAACCCGGGCTCGAGCATTCCCGCGGGGGCTCCTTCCCCCCAGGGAGTGCAATTTCCCGGCATGAACTGATTCGGACTGAGTCGTCGCAGACCGCTAACAGAGGACATTCCATGGCCCGATTGACACCACCGAAGAATCTTCTCAGCCTCCTGCTTCTGATCGTTCTGGGGGGATGCAGCGCCAGCCCGGCTTTTCTGGCCGGGGAGGATTTGTATCGCCAGGGACGCTATGACGAGGCCGTCAAGGAATATACCCTGGCGCTGGCCAGAAATCCCGACAGCTACGAATATCAGCTGCGCTTGCAGTCGGCCCGGGACCGGGCTTCCCAGGCGCACCTGGAGCGGGGGCGGAAATATGCCGCCCAGGACCAGTTGCCGGAAGCCGCGACGGCCCTGCGGTTGGCTCTGGAGCTGGCTCCTTCGCTGCAGGCGGCCCAGGCCGAACTGACCAAGGTGGAGCAGCTTCTCGAGGGACAGAAACTCATCGAGGAGGCAGAAGGATTCTACCGGGCCCGCAAGTTCCAGCAGGCCAAGGCCAATTTGCAGAAGGCGCTGCAGGTGCGCCCCAACGATCCGCGGGCTACGGACCTGCTGGCCAAGGTACGGCAACAGCCGGTGGTGATGATGGATGGCTTCGAACTGGAGATCACTTCGGAGAAACCGATCACCCTGAAGTTCAAGGACGCCAATATTCGGGACGTGTTCAATATTCTGAGCAAGCTCTCCGGCGTCAATTTCATCTTCGACGAGGACATGCGCACTCAGAATGTCTCGGTGTTCCTGGAGGAGGGGACTTTTCCCCAGGCCCTGGAACTGCTGTTGAAGATGAACAACCTGGGCAAAAAGGTACTCAACAGCAAGAACATCATCATCTATCCCCGCACCAAGGATAAGGACAAGAAATACGACGACCAGGTCATTCAGACCTTCTACCTCTCCAACATCGACGCCAAGAAGGCCGTCAACATGCTGCGCACCATGCTGCAGCTGCGCAAGATCTACGTTCACGAGGAGCTTAACGCCCTGGTGATTCGCGACACCCCCGACACCATCAAGCTGGCCCAGCAGATCATCGAAAGCGCTGACCGGGCCGATTCCGAGGTGGTTTTCGACCTTGAACTGATCGAGGTCAACCATGCCGATACCCTGCAGTTCGGCCCCAAACTCAGCAGTTATTCGGTAGCCCTCGGTATGGGCCAGTTGACGACCTCCACAACCGGGACCAATACCACCACAGCCCCGACTTTCACCAACTTGACCAGAGGGCTCAGCAGCCTGGAAACCTTCTACTCGTTGCCGACAGCCCAATTCGATTTCCTCAAGACCAAGACCGATGCCGAAGTGCTGGCCAATCCCCGCATCCGGGTAAAAAATCGGGAGAAATCCAAGGTCCATATCGGCAGCCGGGAGCCGGTGGTCACCGTCACCATCAACGGCGACAACCGCTCCGACAACGTCCAGTACGTGGACGTCGGCGTCAAGCTCGACATCGAACCGAACATCCAACTCGACGACACCATCGTCACCAAGCTCAACCTCGAGGTGAGCAACGTCTCCGGGCGGCAGACCACCTCCAGCGGTACCCAGGTGCTCACCATCACCACCACCAACGCGCAGACCAGCCTGACACTGAAGAACGGCGAGCGCACCGTCATCGGCGGCCTGGTGCGGGACGATGTGAGCAAGGGGAAGAACACCGTCGCCTTTCTCGGCGAACTGCCGCTGATCGGCAATCTCTTCACCAGCCACAACAACACCAAGACCAAGCGGGAGATCCTGCTCTCCATCACGCCGCGGGTGGTGCGCAGCGTCGAGATGCCGCGGGCCGATGTGGCCAGCATCTGGTCCGGTGGCGAGGACGACCTCAAGGCCGGCCCTTCTTTCGGTGCCTTTGCCGACACGTTCCTGCCGGTCACCGAGCAGGCGCCGGTGGCGCCGAGCCCTGCCCAGCAGGCCCCGGAAGGCTTCCCGGTGCTGCAACAGGGACTGCAGGGTCCACCCCAGCCCGTCCAGGTGCCCGAACCCGCCACGGCTCCGGCTCCCGTCGCTCCGGCGCCGGCCACAGGCCCCGCACCTGCGGCCCTTCCGGCTCCGTCCGGTCCGGTGCCTGCCCCCGGTCCATCGGCGACCGTTGCGCCCCAGGCGGTGGTACCTCCTGCGCCGGCGCCGCCCGTCCCCGCGGTGGTGGCTCCCGTGGTGCCGGTGCCGACGCCGATGCCTGGCTTGCCGACTCCCCCGCCTCCCCAGCCGGGCGAGGGACTGGCGCAGGTGCAGATCCCCAGCAATGAAATCGTCGGTGTGCGCAAAGGGGGACGGGTCTTCTTCCAGGGCCCCAGCCTGGTCAAAGTGGGGGAGCAGTTCAGCCTGGAGGTGCAGGTGGACGAGGTGGAAAACCTCTACAGCGCTCCGCTCTTCGTCGGGTACGATGCCACCAGTCTGAGTTTGGTGCGGGCGGAGGAAGGCAGTTTCCTGCGCCAGGGAGGGCAGACCACCATTTTCACCACCAGCGACGATGCCGAGCGCAATCAGCTGATCGTCGGTTACAAGCAGGGGGTTGGCGGCAAGGGGGCGAACGGTGCCGGCACCCTGTTCCGCCTGGTGTTCCGGGCCAAGGCCCCTGGCAAGGCGCAGTTGGATCTGAACAAGATCAATTTCCGCGACCCCGGCGGCAACCGCCTTTCCATCGACCGTGCCGGCCTGACAGTGGAGGTGCGCTGAGTTGCTTGCGCGGCTGGCACAAAGGCGTCCGGGTGAGCGGGGCCTGACCCTGATCGAACTGATCATCGCCATGGCTCTGCTGGCGATCCTGGCTTCGGCGGTTCTGCCGCTGGCCGAGGTGACGGTGCGCCGGACCAAGGAACTGGAACTGCGGCGCAACCTGCGCATCATCCGGACCGCCATCGACGATTACAAGGCCGATTACGATCAGGCCGTGAAAGAACAGAAAATCACCGCCGCCATCAATGAAACCGGGTATCCCGAAAGCCTCGAGGCGTTGTTGGAGGGGGACGATTTCGGCGGTCTCTATGCCTTCAAGCGCAAATATCTGCGCCGCATCCCCCGGGACCCCTTCGATGTCTTCGACGAGGGCTGGGGATTGCGCGCCTATGCCGATGATGCCGACTCCACCGTTTACGGTGGCGGGGATGTCTATGACGTCTATTCCCAGAGCGACGGTATCGGTCTGGATGGTACTCCCTACAACACCTGGTAGGATCGGAATGAATCTCTGCAGCCTGCGGCGCAATTCCACGGCCGGTTTCACATTGATCGAACTGCTGATCATCATGTCGATCATCGGCATTTTGGCGGCCATCGCCGTCCCCAGCTATCAGCGCAGTCTGATCAAGGCCCGGGAGGCGGTGCTGCTGGAAAACCTCTACCAGATGCGGCGGGCCATCGATGCCCATTTCGCCGATCGCCTGAGCTATCCTGAAACCCTGGAAAATCTGGTCGAAAACAAATACCTGCGGGCCCTGCCCAAAGATCCTTTCACCGAGTCCGCCGATAGCTGGGTGACTGTGCCGCCGGAACCTTCCCCCGATGGGGAACTGGCCAAGGGAGGGGTGTTCGACGTGCGCAGCGGCAGCGATCTGGTGGGGCTCAACGGGGTCCCCTACAACGAGTGGTAGGTTCATGATTCAGTTTCACAACGTCTGCAAGGCTTACCAGAAGGATTCCTCTGCTTTGGAGGATATCACCTTGGCCATCCCCAAAGGGGATTTCGTCTACCTCACCGGTCCCTCCGGCGCCGGTAAGTCGACCCTGCTCAAGCTCCTCTACTGCGCGGAAAAGCCAAGCCGGGGGGTGATCCTGGTCAACGGCCAGAACGTCACCCGCATGGGCGTCCGTCAGATTCCCCACCTGCGCCGCAAGGTCGGGGTGGTCTTTCAGGACTTCAAGCTGCTCAACAGCCGGACTATTTTCGAGAACGTCGCCTTTCCCCTGGAGGTGCAGGGCAAGCGTCGTTTCGAAGTGGGGCAGAAGGTGTACCAGGCCCTGAAACTGGTGGGGTTGGAAAATAAACTGCAAAAATACCCCTTGGAACTCTCCGGTGGTGAGCAGCAGCGGGTGGCCATCGCCCGCGCCCTGGTGATCGACCCCCTGGTGCTGCTGGCCGACGAGCCCACCGGCAATCTCGACGACGCCAATACCGCCGAGATCATGAACCTGTTCAAGGGAGCCAATGCCCGCGGCTCCACGGTGGTGCTGGCGACCCATGACAAAGCGCTGATCCGTCAGTATCCACGCCGCACCATCGCCCTTGCAAATGGGCGGGTGGTCGCCGACACCATTCCCTGAGCCGATTGCAACGCCAGCCCTCAAAGGACCTATCTTGTTTCCCCAACTGATCTACATGCTGAAGCGGGCCCTGCGCAACATGCGGCAGAGCCCGTTTCTGTGCTTCGCCGCCATCGGTACGGTGGCGGTGGCCCTCTCGATTCTGGCCTTTTTCGCCATCATCGTGCAGAACGTGCAGAGCCTCACCGCCCAATGGAGCGAGGAGGTGCAGGTGGTTGCCTACATCGACACCCTGCCGGAGGGGCGGGTTCTGGATGGTTGGCAAGCGGACCTGCGCCGATTGCCCGAAGTGCAGGGAGTTCAATTTGTCTCCCGCCAGCAAGCCTTCTCCCGCTTCAAGCAGCGGATGGGAGAAAATGCCGACCTGCTCGACGGCCTGAATGCCGACTTTCTGCCCGCCTCCTTGGAAATTGCCCTGAAACCTGAGGCCCGCAATCGTGCGGGGGTCGAGCGGGTGCTCGGGCAGTTGCGGAAAAACTCCGGGTTTTCCGATTTGCGTTACGGCCAGGAATGGTTGGAGCGTTTCGAGACGTTCATTGCCCTGCTGCGGGTGGCCGGGGCCATCCTTGGCGGCTTCCTGCTGTTTGCCACCCTGTTTATCGTCTCCAACACCATCAAGCTGACCCTCTGGGCCCGTCGGGAGGAACTGGAGATCATGGCCTTGGTGGGGGGGACCTCCGCCTTCATAAAGCTGCCGTTCTTGATAGAGGGGGCAGTGCAGGGGGTCTGTGGCGGGGTGCTGGCGCTGCTCTGCAGCTATGGGCTGTTCCAGTTCTTCTTGCAGGAGGGGTTGGGAATGGTGCTGCTTTCCTCCGGGGTCGGCCAGGTCAACTTCCTGCCTCTGGCCTGGCAGGGAGGGCTGGTGGCCGCCGGGACCGCCCTCGGCTTTTTCGGTAGCCTGTTTGCCTTGCGCAAACTGGTGCGGATCTGAGCGTGCGCATGGGAAGCCAGCGGTTGATCCGCTCATTGTTTCTTGGCTTCTGCCTGGTCTTCTGGGGTGCCGCCGGTGTCAAGGCGGTCGAACCAGATGAGGCAAGCCGGAAAAACCTTGCGGAGATCGAGCGCCGGATCAAGGAAACCGCGCAGAGCCTGGAGGAGAAAAAGACCAAGGAGAAGGCTCTGGCGACGGAGTTGGGGAAGCTGAAAGGGGAACTGGGGAGCATTCATGGGCGTATTTCCAGTCTTGCGCAGCAGCTTCAGTCCCTGGAAGGGGACATCGCCACGCAAAGCCAGCAGGCGCAGCGGGCCAGGACCGAAATCGCCAGCCAGGAGGCGCTGGTTCGCCGGCGTATGGCCGCCCTCTACAAGGGGGGAGAGACGGGGCTTTTGCGGATCCTGTTTTCCTCCGGGTCCCCGGCGCGGATGGCGGAGGACCATGACTATTTCGGCCGCATGATCCGGCGCGACCGGGAACTGATCGCCGACTTCCGCCAGAAACTGGCGGCCAGCGAGACGGCGGTGGCGCGCCTGGAGGCACTGAAGACTGAGCAGGAAGCGCTGCTGGAGCGGCGCAAGGGGGAGGAACAATCCCTGAAAAAGGCGCAACGGCTGCAGGCGGAGGTGCTGGGGCAGGTGCGGCGGGATCAAGCCTCCCTGGCGGGCCGCTTGAAAGAATTGAAGGAGCGGGCGGCTCGCATGAGCAGCCTCCTCAAAAAACTTGAATCGGAAAAACCCCGGGCGTATAGTGGGTCCCCGACCCAGTTCTCCGGGCAGAAAGGGCGCCTGCCCTGGCCCGCCAAAGGGCCGTTGCGGGTGCGCTTCGGGTCCGGGATACATCCCGACCTTGGCACCCAATACGACAGCCACGGCATCGAAATCGGCGTGGACGGCGAACAGGCGATGCAGGCGGTCTGGCAGGGGCGGGTCATCTACGCCAGTGCCTTCAAGGGTTACGGCAACCTGATGATCGTTGACCACGGGGACAAGTACTATACCCTGTATGCACAGGCCTCCCGCCTGCTGAAGAAGGTTGGCGATCAGGTGGGGCAGGGTGAGGTGGTGGCCTATTCGGGCTTCGAAGGCAACCGCACCATCTATTTCGAAATCCGTCATCGCGGTACCCCCCTTGATCCCGGAGCCTGGCTGGCGCCCCGTTAACTTTTCGCGGAGACCCTCCGATGTTCACACGCAAAGGGTTGCTGACCCTGGTTCTGCTGGTCGCCCTGGTTCCCCTGGGCTGGTTCTCCTTCGGTGCGCAGCAGCGCCCCCCCCATGCCCAGGCCGCCGAGAAGTATCGGGATCTGCAACTGTTCACGGACGTGGTCGCGATCGTGCGGCGCAGTTATGTCGAAGAAGTGAATATGAAGGACCTGATCTACGGGGCGATCAACGGCATGCTCGCCGCCCTGGATCCCCATTCCTCCTTCATGCCCCCTGACGTCTACAAGGAGATGAAACTCGATACCCGTGGCGAGTTCGGCGGCCTCGGCATCGAAATCACCATCCGCGACGGGGTGCTCACGATTGTTTCTCCCATCGAGGACACCCCTGCCTTTCGTGCCGGTCTGCAGGCTGGAGACCAGATCCTGAAGATCGAGGACAAGGTCACCAAGGACATGAGCATCATGGATGCCGTCAAGCTCATGCGAGGACCCAAAGGGACGCAGGTGACCATCACCGTGTTCCGGTCGAGCTTTGAAAAGCCCAGGGAATATACCCTTGAGCGGGAGATCATCAAGATCAAAAGCGTCAAGGGGAAAACTCTGCAGGAGGGTTACGGTTATCTGCGGATCACTCAGTTCCAGGAGCGCACCGGAGAGGACCTGCTGCGGCAGTTGCAGGAGCTGCGCAAGGCCAATCCGGAAGGTCTCAAGGGGCTGATTCTCGATCTGCGCAACAATCCGGGTGGATTGCTGGAACAGGCGGTGAGCGTGGCCGATGCCTTCCTGCGCGACGGCCTGATTGTCTACACCGATGGCCGGGAGGAGGGGAGCCGCATGGAGTTCCCCGCCCATGACCAAGGGACGGAGCCTGAGTATCCCCTGGTGGTCCTGATCAACGGCGGCAGCGCCAGCGCCTCGGAAATCGTCGCCGGAGCGCTGCAGGACCATGGGCGGGCGGCTATTCTCGGCACCCAGAGCTTCGGCAAAGGGTCTGTGCAGACCATCCTGCCCCTCAGCGACGACTCAGGCTTGCGCCTGACCACCGCCCGCTATTTCACCCCGCGGGGAACCTCCATCCAGGCCAAGGGCATCACCCCGGACATTGTCGTCGAGCAACTCGAACTTTCCGCCGGCAGCGAGGGGCGGATATTGCGGGAAAAGGATTTGAAAAACCATTTCGAAACCCCCGCTGGGCAACCGGGAGAACCCGCCGAGGAACCGGAAGCCCAACCCCTCCCGGACGGCGAACTGCAGCGGGATTACCAGTTGATGCGCGCCCTTGACCTGCTCAAGGGGTTGCACCTGTTCGAAGGCTATCGGCCCAAGACCGCCGCCTGAGCCGCCTTTTCAGACATGACTCAGGGGGGACGGTGTCTGTCCCCCCTGCTTTTTTCGCCAGGTGCCATGACTCCCCCAGCGTCCAAAAAAAAACCATCGGGAAAAAAACGCAAGCAGTCCCGTTCCCCGAAAAAGGGGCGCGGCCAGCCCTGGTCACAGCAGAGCAAGGTGCTGCTGGGGGGGCTGTTTGTCTGTGCCTTCGTATTGACTGTGCTGGTTCTGCTGTCCCGGTGGCGGGAGAGTCTGCCGGTAGCCGAGGCACCGCCGTCTGCCCCGACTCCGGTGCTGCAGGCCCCACCGGAGGATCCCACTGCGGTCATGCGCACGGCCTTGGTGCGAGTGCTGGGGGAATTCCTGCAGGCCAATCCTCCGGCCGGGGAAGTCCGCACCGTGGTGGGGCACCAAGGGGAACTGCTGGTGACTTGCACGGGTGCGGAGGGGGATCCTCTCTGGCTGGAGGACCTGTGGCAGGTGCTGGCCACGGCGGCGCCCAACGATCCGCCCAGGATCGAGAGAGCTTCGGCCCAGGAGGTTGTCTTGCTCTGGCAGCAGGCGCCCCTGGCCCGCATCGTCTTCGCTCCCGCCAGTTACCCGGCTGCGGAGCCGGTGAAACCTCCGCCGGTGGTGACCAAGGGGCCCCGTCCGGCGCCCAGACCGGTACCCAAGCCCGTGCTCGAAGGAGCGCCCAAGGTTGCCATCGTCATGGATGATCTGGGCATGGACCTGGGCACCGCCCGGGCGCTGCTCGCCATCGACCTGCCGGTGACCTTCGCCATCCTTCCCTGGAATGAGAAGGCGCCCCAGGTGGCCGAACTGGCCCATCGCGCCGGGCGGGAAATCCTCATCCATCTGCCGATGGAACCCCAGGGATATCCGGCCATCAAACCGGGACCGGAGGCCCTGCTGATCGGCCTGGACGATGCTGAAATCCGCCGGCGGATGACGCGCTACCTGGAACGGGTGCCCCATGCCGTGGGTGGGAACAACCACATGGGGTCCCGCTTTACCGAAAACCGGGAGAAGATGCAGGTGGTGATGGAGGAACTGCGGGGGGCGGGGCTGTTTTTTCTCGACAGTCTGACTTCGGGCAGCTCCGTGGCCTTCGAGGTGGCACGGGCGGCCGGGGTGCCAGCGGCCCAGCGGGACCGCTTTCTCGACAATGTGCAGGATACGGGGAAAATCGCCGCCGAACTGCGAAAGCTGGCCCGGCTGGCCAAGCGCCAGGGGTACGCCGTGGGCATCTGCCACCCCTATCCCCAGACCCTGGCGGCATTGCGCCAGGAGGCCGGAGCCTTCGCCGCCGAAGGGGTCGAGGTGGTGCCGGTGTCCCGACTGCTGGTGCGTTGAGCCCTGGGCCTCAGCGCAGTTGCCCGGCAATACGATCGCGAATGGCGCTGAAGTGCTGGTGATTCTCGTCGTAGAGAATCTCCTCGGGGAAATCGCTGCTGACCTTGCGCACCAGCAAAAACCAGTCCCCCATGCGGCTTTCCTGGTCGAGCAGGGTGCGGGAAACCAGCTGGAACAAACTGGAACGCTCCTTGAGCAGGAAGCGGGCCTCGAACTCCTTCAGGTCGATGATCTTCTGGGAAATCTCCAGGCCCTCCTCATCGAAGCGGTAGAAGGCCAGTTGCTGCTGGAAGAAGTTGTGGGTGTTGGGAGCCCGACGCAGGGCGAAGTAGGAGCGTTGGGCCGACTCCCGGAACAGATCCCGTAACGGGTCGTGGGGACCTACTTCCTTGCGGGACTGGTAGATATAGCGAAAAATGGCGTCGGTGAAACATTCCTCATCGAGGAAGCCGCTGATCCGCCCATCGGAGGTTTCACAGTAATAACCGGCCGCTGCGATCCCATCGGGATTCACCAATGTGCGGCCACAGAGCAGGCAATGGGGTTGGAGCTGCTCCCGGCGCGCGGTGAACAGGTCGGTGCGGGCCTGTTGGTGAAAAACGGCATCGGCCGCCACCTCGGCGAGGCGGCGCTCCTGGTTTTCCATGAATCCCAGATAGATTTGGCGGGCGAGGTGGGCGAACTGCAGATGCACATCGGTGCCGCGGCCATGGGTGAGCACCGGGTAGATTTTCCCCTCGGGGTTGGTGTTGAGGGATTCCACCTTGGGGCTTTTGGCAATATACCCCTCTAGGCAGCGGTAGCCGCGGTTGATTGCGTAGGCCTTGAGCAACTGGTACGGGTCCTTGAAAGGGCCGTCGTAGCGGATGCGGGAGTCTACCAGGCAGGGAAGTATGCGCAGGGCTTTGCGGGAAAGACCGGCCTGCTGAAAGAAATCGAAAAGGTTTTTGCAGTTTTCGAGGGACGGAGCATCTTTGACCGGGACGATGACCCGATCCGCTGCGAAAAGGGCGTTCTGGGTGAAGACGTCGAGGTCGGGGCGGGTGTCGATGATGACGATTCCCTGCAATCCCGAGGCGGCCAGGATGCGAGCCAGGACCTCGGGCTTTTGCAGGCGCTCCCGCAGAGCGGACAATTGTCTGCTCGAGGCGATATACTGAACCCCGTATTCACCCGTTTCCACCAGGTCGGTGGCGGACCGGCCGGTGAGCAGGTCGTGCACGTCTCCCCGTGGGGTGCCGCGGCCGATGCGGAACATGCGATCGACGGAAAAGTGGTTGTCGAAACTGAACAGGGTAACGGGAAGTTCTTCGTTGAGGGCCTTTAGATAGATGGCCAGATTGGTGGCCAAAGTGGTTTTGCCGACGCCCCCTTTTTCACTGGAGATGGTCAGGATATACGGCTGCAGCATGCTGAAGGTCCCCTCCTGGCGAAGAAATTCTCAATATATAGGGCCAAAGGTGGCAAAAAGTCAATGTCAAACCCCAATATGTGGTGGCTAATATCGTGAACCAAGGCAATTCGGTGCTCAGCGTCTCCCGACTGGCAGCCCTCCTCAAGGAGGTCGTGGAGGAGAATTTTGTCCAGGTCTGGGTGGAAGGGGAACTCTCCAATTGGGCGCTTCCCGCTTCGGGGCATGGCTATTTTTCCCTGAAAGACGATCAGGCCCAATTGCGGGCCGTGATCTTCCGCAGTCAATTGCGGGCGCTGCGTTTCCGTCCCGAGAATGGCATGCAGGTGGTGTGCAGGGGGCGGGTTTCCCTCTATGTGCAGCGCGGCGAGGTGCAGCTGATGGTGGAAACCATCGAGCCCAAGGGCCTTGGAGCGCTGCAGTTGGCCTTCGAGCAGCTCAAGACCCGGCTGGGGGCCGAGGGGTTGTTTGCCGCCGAGCGCAAACGGCCGCTGCCGGCCCATCCCCGGACCATCGGGGTGGTGACCTCAGCCACCGGTGCGGCGCTTCACGACATTCTCACCGTGCTGCGGCGCCGCAGCGCCGGGTTGCGGGTATTGCTGGCGCCGGTGCGGGTGCAGGGGGCCGAGGCGGCTGCTGAAATCGTTTCCGCCATCGCGGCCCTGAACCGTCAGGGAGAGGCGGATGTCCTCATCGTTGGGCGGGGCGGGGGGGGCCTCGAGGATCTCTGGGCCTTCAACGAAGAACCGGTGGCCCGGGCCATTGCCGCTTCCCGAATCCCCGTCATCTCGGCGGTCGGCCATGAGGTGGATGTCACCATCGCTGATTTCGTGGCCGATTTGCGGGCCCCCACGCCGAGCGCCGCAGCCGAACAGGTGGCCAAAAGCCGGCTCGAACTGGAAAATCACCTGGACCAGCTGCGCCTGCGTCTGGCGGCGCAGATGCGGGGACGGCTTGCCTTGCTCAGGGAACGCACCGGGGGCTTGCAGCGGCGACTGCGTTCCCCGCGGGACCTGTTGCAGATCCAACAGCAGCGCCACCGGGAGGCCCGGCTGCGACTGCGGCGGGCGATGGCGGCACTGCTGCAGCAGGCCCGGGCCGGATTGTCCACCCAGGCCGGCAGGCTCGACGCCCTTTCTCCCCTGCAGACCCTGGCCCGGGGCTATGCCATCGTCTTGCGGGAGGGGCAAGCCCAGCCCCTCCGGGATAGCTCCTGTCTGACTCCCGGTGACGGACTGCGCATCCGTTTGGCCCGGGGTGCCCTGGCGGCGAAGGTAACCGGGGTGGAAACGGCTGCGGACGGGAAAACCCTTGACTCGCCGACCAACCGGACGTGATAATTACCCTCCCGTAAACAAGGATGAAGGATGCCCAGAAACGAATCATTCGAGGCGGCGCTGGCGGCCCTGGAGGCCGCAGTGCAGCAGTTGGAGAGCGGCGATCTGCCGCTGGAGGAGTCGTTGCGCTGTTTTGAGCAAGGAGTCAAAAGCAGCCTGTTGTGCCAGAAATTGTTGAACCAGGTGGAAACCAGGGTGGAGTTGCTGCTTCAGGACCAGAACGGCAAGCTTTCGCTGCAGCCCTTGGCCAAAAACGCCGGGAACTCCGAATCGTGACCAGTGCCTTCGACCTGCAGCCCTACCTGAGGCAGCGTCTTGCTCTGGTTGACCGCGCCCTGGAACAAGCCCTGCAGAGCCGTGCGGGAGAGCCCGAGCAATTGCTGGAAGCCATGCGTTATTCGCTATTCGCCGGTGGTAAGCGAATTCGGCCCGTGCTGATGATGGCCGCCTGCGAAGCGGTGGGCGGGTCGGCGACCCAGGTCTTGCCGGCGGCCTGCGCCATGGAGATGATCCATACTTATTCGCTGATCCATGATGATTTGCCCGCTATGGACGATGACGACTTTCGGCGCGGTCGTCCCACCAACCATCGGGTGTACGGGGAGGCCACAGCGATTCTGGCCGGCGACGCCTTGCTCACCGAAGCCTTTGTCCAACTCACCCGGCCCGGGGCTTTCCCCGGAGTCGCGGCGGATCGGGTTCTGCAGGTGGTGCAAACCATCGCCGAGGGGGCTGGCAGCCAGGGGATGGTGGGAGGGCAGGTGGTGGACATGGCCTCGGAAGGCAAGGCCATCGACCTGGAGACGCTGGAGTCGATCCACAACCGCAAAACCGGTGCCTTGATTCAGGCCGCCCTGCGGGTCGGCGCGCTCCTTGGGGGGGGCGACGATGACCAACTGGCGGCGGTGACCCGATACGGAAGGGCCGCCGGGCTGGCCTTCCAGGTCGCCGACGACATTCTCGACATCGTGGGGGATCAAGCCCTGCTCGGCAAGGACGTGGGGAGCGACCAGGCCCGGGGCAAGGCCACCTATCCGGGGCTGCTCGGCCTCGAGGGAGCTCGGAACCGGGCACGGGAGCTGATGGAGGAGGCGCTGACGGCGCTGGAACCCCTTGGCGGGGCCGGGGGACCGTTGCGGGAGATTGCCCGTTATATCGTTGACCGTTCATATTGATGGACTTGGGGGACCATGCACATGAACCGACTGTTGCCGCAGCTGCGCTCACCTGAAGAACTGCAGGACCTGACGCTCACCGACCTGGAGGCCCTGGCCGAGGAACTGCGCCAGGAGATCCTCCAGACCGTGGCCCGCAATGGGGGCCATCTGGGCAGTTCCCTTGGGGTGGTGGAGCTGACCCTGGCCCTGCAGCGAATCTTTCCCACCACCCGGCACAAGATCCTCTGGGATGTCGGGCACCAGGCCTATGCCCACAAACTGCTGACCGGGCGACTGAAGGATTTCCATACCCTGCGCCAACTTGACGGTCTGAGTGGCTTTCCCAAGCGCAGCGAGAGCGACCATGACTGTTTCGATGTCGGTCACTCCAGTACCTCCATATCCGCGGCTCTGGGCATGGCCGCCGCCCGCGATGCCCAAGGGGGGGAGGAAAAGATCGTCGCGGTCATCGGCGACGGTTCCCTCACCGCCGGGTTGGCATTCGAGGGGCTCAATCACGCCGGCCACCTGAAAAAGGACCTGATCGTTGTCCTCAACGACAACGAGATGTCCATCTCCCCCAATGTCGGCGCCCTCTCGTCTTTCCTCAGCCGCAAGATGACCTCCGATTTCTTTGTCCGCTTCAAGCGGGAGACGGAGCACTTTCTCACCGGTCTCCCCCGCATCGGCAAAGATCTGCTCAACCTGGCCCGCCGTGCCGAAGATTCCCTCAAGGGGTTCCTAACCCCCGGCATGTTGTTCGAAGGGTTCGGCTTCAACTATGTCGGCCCCATCAACGGCCACCGTCTTGATGAACTGCTGGAAACCTTGGAAAACGTCAGCCGCCTGCGGGGGCCGATCCTGGTTCATGTGCTGACTCGCAAGGGCAAGGGGTTTCTCCCCGCCGAGCGCAACCCGGCCCTGTTCCATGGCGTGGGTCCCTTCAATCCGGTGACCGGGGAAGTGGCCGCGGAAAAATCCGGCCCGGCCAGCTACACCGCCATATTCGGGCAAACCCTGATGAAAATGGCCGCAGATGACCCGCGAGTCGTGGCCATCACCGCTGCCATGCCGGAGGGGACGGGGCTGACTCCCTTCGCCGACCGGTATCCGGAGCGGTTTTTCGATGTCGGCATTGCCGAACAGCATGCCGTCACCTTTGCTGCCGGACTGGCCAGCCACGGGGTGCGGCCGACGGTAGCCATCTATTCCACCTTCCTGCAGCGTGCCTACGACAGCGTCCTGCATGATGTCTGCCTGCAAAACCTGCCTGTCAGCTTCGCTCTTGACCGCGGTGGTCTGGTTGGGGCCGATGGGCCGACCCATCATGGCGTCTTCGATTACTCCTACCTGCGGCATCTGCCGAACATGGTGTTCATGGCACCCCGTGATGAGGAGGAGTTGCGGCGGGGCATGGTCACCGCTTTGCGGCACGAAGGACCCTTCGCCTACCGCTACCCGCGGGGCAACGGGCTTGGTCTCGAGCTCTCCGAGGATCTGCCGGCGCCCCTTCCTATAGGCGTGGGGGAGAAACTGCGGGAGGGAACGGACGGGGTGTTCTTTGCTGCTGGAGCGGCTGTGCAGCAGGCCCTGGAAGCAGCCGAACTGCTAGCCGCCGAGGGGCTGCAACTGGCCGTGGTCGATCCGCGTTTCATCAAACCCCTCGATAGGGGACTGTTGACCGCCGAGGCGGAGCGGACCGGGCTGGTCATCACCTTGGAGGACCATGTGTTGCACGGCGGCTTCGGCTCTGCGGTGCTGGAGCTGTTGGCCGACGCTGGGTTGTCTCCCACCGTGCTGCGGTTGGGACTGCCCGATGCCTTCATCGAGCAGGGCAGTCAGGCGGAACTTCGCCAACGCTATGGCCTGGATGCCGCGGGGATCGCCCGAAAGGTCCGGACCCTCTTTCCCGAACGCCAAACCCGGCGGCTGGGGTGTGCCGGAGCGCCCTGATAAGGGAAAAAGCACTGTAAACGACAGGAGGCCGCCCC
>CAZYXS010000019.1:28864-30418 GCA_964650955.1 uncultured Desulfuromonadales bacterium
GGGGGGGCCTCCTGTCGTTGTGGGCAGAAGTTGGTGTCAGCTGTCGACCCGGGTCAGAATCCTGGCGTTGACCATGAAGAAGAGGAATTTGTAGACCTCGAGGTCGAGCATGGTGGCTGCGATGCAGATATCCCGGATCGGCCGGTGGCCATTGATCAGCGACAGCACCAGCTTTTGATGCTCGGTCATGCGGGCGCTGTCCAGTTTTTCCCGACCTCCCTCGGGAAAGTCGAGGACGGTGTCGAGGGTAGGTATCGCCTGCCGGATGCGTTCCCATTCAGATTCCTGCGCCTCCGCCTTGGCCAGGAGTTTAGCCAGGTCAATCTCCAGGTCGTTGGCCGCGGTGGTGTCGCTGTCGTCGGCAACGATTTCATAACGCCCCACGGGGAAAATGAAGAGGGAGGATATGACCCCTTCGGCCTGCGTCTGGAGAGCTTCGAGCAGGGACTCCCGGCTCAGGGCGCCGAGCTCGACCAAGGCTTCGCCAATGCGCAGTTTGGGGCGTTCGACGCACAGGCGCAGGGCTTGGTCACGCTGCTCTTCGGTGATTCGTCCCTGCCGGATCAGGAGATAGCCGACCTTGTTCATCAAAAAGCCGGTCTTGGCGCGGTTGGCCCGATTGACCGAAGTCGCATCGGCCAGATGCCCAAGGCGGAAGTGCAGGCGCTTTTCGTCGTGGGGCCCACGGATGTGCAGAATGCAGGGGCCCGGCTGTGCCGCCGCGGTCTCAAGCAGACGCGGGATATCCACGGTGGCGAAATCACCACGCAAGGGGGGCAGGGTGCCCGAGGGCTTGACAGCTTTGCGCTCTACAGGAGGCTGTGAGGGTTGCTCCTGGGGGGTGTCGGCCACCGGAGCCACAGATTCGACCTCCGCTGGTCCTGCCACCACCGGAGGTTGCGGGACTTGGGGGATTTCTGGCTCCGGTGGGGACGGGTCTGGCAGGTCCTCCAACACCAGCGGCGGGATTTCGAGTTCATGGGCCGCCACCTGTACGCTCTGGCGGGGTTGATCGGCCACGGACTCCGCGGCTTGCCGCAAGATCTCACCAGGGGCGTCGTTGGTCAACAAGGACGCCATGGACTCATCGGCCATGACAGGTTCGGCGGCAAGTGGGATCCCGTCCGGTTCCGGCGGCGCCGCCGGGTTGCTGCCTGCGAATCTGGAAGGGGGTTTGCTCCCCTCGCTGGTTTCCGATGTGCGTTTGGGTGGCAAAATCACCCGGGTTGTTCCCGGCAGAGGCAGGTCCGGCGATGTCTCGCGAGGTTGGGGGGGACGAGCCGGTGGAACCTCGCGAGGTTGAGTCGGGGACGCCCCTGCAGATGTCAGTCGGGGTGGGCGGCCAGGTTTCTTGGCCTGGGGAGCCTTGTTCTGCACCGCCGACCAATCGATGGGGCGCGCCTGCTGCCGACGCCGATAGGCCAAATAACCGAGGCCGAACACAAGGACCAGAATCCCCAGCCAGGGGATCGGGGAGGCATCGGTAAAGCCCGGCTCAGGATTGGCGGGTACGGCGGGAAAAACCGGCGGTACCGGCGCGGCCTCGGTGGTCGG
>CAZYXS010000020.1:0-29405 GCA_964650955.1 uncultured Desulfuromonadales bacterium
CACCAGCATCTTGTTGTCGACGATCTTCTTGGCCAGGGCGCGGTACTCGTCGGCCTGCTTGTGCTCGGGGCTGTACTCGATGACGGTCATGCGGCGCAATTCGGCGCGCTGCACCTGGTTGTCGCGGGGGACGAAGTGGATCATCTGGGTGCCGAGTTTGGCGGCCAGGGCGGTGATCAGGTCGGCCTCGCGGTCGGTGTTGCGGCTGTTGCAGATCAGGCCGCCGAGGCGGACGCTGCCGGAGGAGGAGTACTTGAGAATCCCCTTGGCGATGTTGTTGGCGGCGTACATGGCCATCATCTCGCCGGAGACGACGATGTAGATCTCTTCGGCCTTATTCTCGCGGATCGGCATGGCGAACCCGCCGCAGACGACGTCGCCGAGCACGTCGTAGAAGACGAAGTCGAGGTCCTCGGTGTAAGCGCCCTCTTCCTCGAGGAAGTTGATGGCGGTGATGACGCCCCGGCCGGCGCAGCCGACCCCCGGCTCGGGGCCCCCCGACTCGACGCACTTGACGTCGCCGAAGCCGACCTTCAACACATCCTCCAGTTCCAGGTCCTCGACGGTGCCGAGCTCGCGGACCTTGTCCATGACCGTCTCCTGGGCCTTGGCGTGCAGGATCAGGCGGGTGGAGTCGGCCTTGGGGTCGCAGCCGACGATCATGACCTTCTTGCCGAGGGTGGCCAGGCCGGCCACGGTGTTCTGGGTGGTGGTGGACTTGCCGATGCCGCCTTTGCCGTAGATCGCGATCTGACGAATTTTCTTAGCCATGACTCTGTTCCTTTCTCACTGTGCGGTTGATTGGGCTCCAACCGGCGGATTCCCCCGAGGCGGCATCCCCGTTGATGTGTCCGAAGCAGCCGCCGATTGTGCCGCAAAGATCGAGCCCCACCCGGACGATCCGGATGGGGCTCCCTTGCCCGCCGCGGTTCCGCCATGGAACCGCCGTCGAATTGTCATTGCTGGAACGAAAAAACCCGCAGGATCACCAGGATCCGCGGGCGTCATTGCCGTGGAGAGACTTGGGGCACATCCTCGTGCCCAACGTCCCTTGCCGAGACGATTTCCCATAAAGCACGGGGTGTGCCAACTTGAAAAAACCGCCGCCAAACCCCGTCGGGCTGCGATTCTGGTGCCCGGGACCATGCCGTGGGTGCCTATGGCTGCTGATAAAAAAAGCAGCATTTGCCGCCGCCTTAAGCAGCGCCGGGGGGAAGCCCTTGCTCTTGGGGCCGGCCCGGGGTATGCTCCCGGCCATGACGACCCTGACCGTGACCAGCGAAGAAACCGGGCTCAGTGCCCTCGACTGGCTGCAGCGCCGGATTCCCGCGGCGCCGCCGGCCTACCTGCGCCAACTGCTGAAAAAAGGCAAGGTGCTCGGACCCGACGGCCCCCTTGGGCCCGCGCACCCCCTGGCCGCCGGCACCCGAGTGCGCCTGCCCGCCAGCGAGCGGCTGCAGGAACTGCTCGCCGCCCCGGCACCTGCCGATCAGGAGCTGCGGATTCTCTTCGAGAGCCGGGAGATCCTGGTGGTGGACAAGCCGGCGGGGCTGGCGATCCACTCCAGCGTCGGCCACGAGGGGGACAACCTGGCGGCGCGGGTGGCCGAGCTGCTGGCGAAACGGGGGGACAAGTTCAAGGTGGCGCCGATCCACCGCCTCGACCTGGAGACCTCCGGGCCGGTGCTGTTCGGCAAGGGGAAGCAGGCCTGCGGTGAACTGGGCAAGCTCTTCATCCGCCAGGAGGTGGACAAGTACTATCTGGCCCTCGAAAGCGGCCGTACCCCGGCAGCGGCGAGTTGGCCTCGACCATCCCCGCCAAGGGGACCTACAAGGAAGCACTGACCAGCTACCGGGCCCTGGCCCGCAACGACCAGGCCTCGTTGCTCGAGCTCTGCCTGCACAGCGGCCGCCAGCACCAAATCCGCCGCCAGCTGGCCGACCTCGGCCATCCCCTGTTCGGCGACCGTCGCTACGGCGGCCCCTGCCCCCCCGGCCTCCCCCGATTGTTCCTGCACTGCAAGCGCCTGGCCTTCACCGACCCTTTCAGCGGCGCCCGCCTGGCCATCGACGCCCCCCTCCCCGCCGACCTGCAGGGCTTCCTGCCGAGCGGCGGCCTGCCGCTCCCTGCGGGGGGCGGATGACCCCCGTGGAACGGCTGGAGGTCCCCCAGGGGAGCTTTGCGCTGCAGCGCTACCCGCGCCTGCCCAAGGAGACCCTGCGGGCCTGGGATGCCGCCGACGAATACCTGTTGCAGCACCTGCACGAGGCGGGGCTGCCCCAGGCCCAGAACCGGGTGCTGATCCTCAACGACAGCTTCGGCGCCCTGGCGGTGGCCCTGGCCGAGGTGCGCCCCTGGCTGCTCTCCGACTCCTGGCTGGCCCACCAGGGGGCCCTGGCCAACCTGGCCGATGGGGGCCTGGCCACCGACAGCGTCCGGCTGCTCAGCTCCCTGCAGGCGCCGCCGGGGGCGCTTGACCTGGTGCTGTTCAAGGTGCCGAAAACCCTCGCCCTGCTCGAGGATCAGCTGCACCGCCTGCGCCCCCATCTGCACCCGGGTACCCGGGTGTTCGGCGCCGGCATGGCCAAGACCATCCACACCTCGACCCTGGAGCTGTGCGAGCGGATCCTCGGCCCGACCACCACCTCCCTGGCACAGAAAAAGGCCCGGCTGATCTTCTGCACCCCCGACCTGCAGCGGGACCCCGGCCCTTCCCCCTACCCCGGCCAGTTCCGGCTCGAGGCCACCGGCGACCTGATCAGCAACCAGGCCGCGGTCTTCTGCCGCGAGGGGCTGGACATCGGCACCCGCTGCTTCCTCGACCAGATTCCCGCCGACCAGGCACCCCGGCGCATCCTCGATTTGGGCTGCGGCAACGGCATCCTCGGCCTGGTGGCGGCCCGCCGCAACCCCCGGGCCGAGCTGACTTTCACCGACGAGTCCTACATGGCCGTGGCCTCGGCCGAGGCCAATTTCCGCGCCGCCTTCGGCGCGACCCGCAGCGCCCGCTTTCTGGTCACCGACGTGCTGGAAGGGGTGCCCCGGGGGAGTGCCGAACTGGTCCTCAACAACCCCCCCTTCCACCAGCAGCACGCCCTGGGGGACCAGACCGCCTGGCGCATGTTCTGCCAGGCGCGGGAAGTGCTGGTGCGGGGGGGCGAGCTGCGGGTGGTGGGCAACCGCCACCTCGATTACCACCTCAAGCTGCGCCGGCTGTTCGGCAACTGCACCCTGCTGGCCAGCAATCCGAAATTCGTCATTTTGCAGGCGGTGCGCTGAGCCTCAGAAATAGTCCTGCAACCCCTCGACCATCCGCTCGAATTCCTCCAACCCCGCCAGTTCCGGTGCCGACCCAGGTCCCTCTTGCAAAAATTGCTGCGCGAAAGCGGCCACGGCCGGCCCTTCCAGCACCCGGTCGGGGCAGACCTTGCGCTTTTCCACCACCACCTTCTTCCCCCCCGGCAGGCGCACCTCGACGAAAAAATTGCGGTAGGAGACCGCCGGCAGCTGGGCGGCCTCGCTGTAGCCGACCTGCAGCCGGCATGCCCCCGGCTCCAGCAGCGGCCAGAGCTCGGCGGCGAAGGCCAGGCGCTCTCCGGCCAGGGACCAGCGCTCGGCGGGCACCCCGGCGGCGGCCAGGCGTTCCGCCTGCCGCGCCAGTTCCGGGGCCGGGCCGAGCAGGGCGAGCTGGCGCAGGTGGCCGTTTTCGGTGAGATCCTCCGTCGGCTTGCGCACGAAAGCGGCGTTGCGGCGGCGGGCGGCGGTACGCTGGTAGCGGTTCTTGTAGACGAAGGAACAGTAGTTGACCGGCAGGTCGAGCCCCTGTTCCAGCCCGTAGCGGATCAGCCGCAAAGCGGTGAGCTCCGATTCGAGCACCGTGACCTTCTCGCCATGGACAAAGGTGTAGCCGCGCCCGGCCAGCTTGGGAAAATTGTAGGGAGTGAGGCGCAGCTGGTGCAGGTTGAGGTGGTTGACCCCCAGCCGCTGCATTTCCCCCAGTTTTTGTTCCAGCAGGGCCTGCTCCTCGGGGATGGCGGGGATCTCCACGGTGACGCAGGGGATCGACCCGACCGCCAGCGCCGCCGGCTTGAGGGCATAGGCGGTGGCACCGATATCGAAGCGGATTTCATCAAGACCGGCGGCGGCCAGGTCCCTGACCAGCGCCGGGGTCAGCAGGCTGCCGTTGGTGTAGAGCCAGAGATGCACCTGCTCGCCGAAGCGCTCCCGGACCCCCCGCAGAAAACCGAGGGTGCGCCCCGGAGTGAGCAGCGGCTCGCCGCCGCTGAGGCTGACGCCGCGGAAGCCGAAGCGCTCCACGTACTCCACGTAGTCCCGGGGGGTGCGAAACTCCACCGTGTTGGTGGTGGGCAGGCCGAGACTCTCCTGGTCGGTGGGGCAGTAGAAACAGTCGCAGTTGCAGCGCCCGTTGACGAACAGGCAGGACCAGACCCCTTCCACGCATAGCCGGCAACCGGGGGAGAGGCGCCGGCAGTCGAGCTTGGTGCCATAGCAACCCGTTTCCACCGCGCCCGCCAGGGCCTCCAGCAATTGCCGGCGCTCGACCGACGCCGCCAGCCGCCGGTCCCCGTCGAGAAACCGCAATTGGGCATAGCGCTCGCCATATTCCCGTTGGTTCTGCTCTTTTAGCCTGGTCTGCAGAGTGGTCAGCGGATCCATATTCCCTCATGATTCGTGTTGTTTTTCGGGCAGTTCCGAAGCGGGCCGAGTCTAGCCCGGAATGGCTTTGGAAAAAAACTGAAATTTTCGTGCTGCCAGAACAATTTGCCCTGGTTCTAATCACCGGCTGAGATATAATGGAAATTCTCCCCTCTTCCCTTGTTGACGACTCGCTGATGAGGAAGCCGGCATGCGCCTCTTCCGACCCCACTTACTGCCGCTTCGGCGCTGGAGCCTGTTCTGGCTCGGCCTGCTGCTGATCGGCTGGCCGGCTTGGGCCGCGGCGGAACCAGACCCGCCCCGCAACATCTTCGTCCTGCACTCCTACCACCCGGGGCTGGCCTGGACCGACGGCATCATGGCCGGCATCCAGGAAACCTTTGCCGCCTCAGGGGAAAACGTCCAGTTCCATGTCGACTATCTCGACACCAAACGCTACCAGGCCCCCGAATATATCTCCGACTTCCTCGAACAGATCCTCCCCTACAAAATCGAAAACCAGCCCTTCGAGCTGCTGCTCACCTCGGATAACGACGGCTTCAATTTCGCTCTCAAGCATCGCGACGACCTGTTTCGCGGCAAGCCCATCGTCTTCTGCGGCGTCAACGGCTACACCCCGCAGATGCTCGCCGACCGGCAGGATATCACCGGGGTTGCCGAGGGCCCGGCGGTACGGGAGAACCTCGAACTGGCCCTGCGCCTGCACCCCCGGACCCGCGAGATCGTCGTCATCGGCAGCACCCAGGATGTCAGCGGCCGCCTGATCCAAGGTCAGTTTCTCGAGGGCTCGGCGGACCTGGCAGACAAGGTCAAATTCATCTTCTGGAACGACCTCCCCTGGGAGGAGATCGAGCAGGCCCTGCCGACCCTGCCCGAGGAGAGCCTGATCTTCCTCACCAGCGTGGTCCGTGAACACTCGGGCCGGGTGCTGGACTACCAGGCCACCGCCCGCGCCGTCCGCGACGCTTCCCGGGTGCCCATCTATGGTCTCTGGGAATTCTTCCTCGGCCAGGGCATCGTCGGAGGCAAACTGATGAGCGCCGCGGAGCAGGGACGCCTGGCGGCCGACCTGGCCCTGCGCGTCCTGCGGGGGGAGGATCCCGACAGCCTGCCCGTGGTCCAGGGAGCCGCCAACCAGTACATGTTCGATTACGCCAAAGTGCGGCATTTTCAGATTCCTTTGGCCAGCCTGCCGCTGGACAGCCGGGTCATCAACCGCCCGCCCCCCTTCTACCGCATCGACAAGTGGCAGTTCTGGCTGGGGCTGGGGGTGCTCTTCGGCCTGATTTTCGTGACCACCCTGCTGCTGCGCAACATCCGCGCCCGCATGACCAGCGAACAGGCCCTGCGCCGCAGCGAGGAACGCTTCCGCACCGTGTTCGATATCGCCGCCACCGGCATCGTGCTGTTCACCCCCGGCGGCCATTTCCTGCAGGTCAACCCGGCCTATTGCCGCTTCCTCGGCTACAGTGCGGAGGAGCTCTACAGGCTGAGCATCCTCGACATCACCGCCCCGGAGGATCATCAACTGACCCGGGATGCCCACCGGGAGATTCTGAGCGGGGCTCGCCCGGCGCTGCATTACGAAAAACGGTTTTTGCGCAAGGACGGCAGTCTCACCTGGGGCCAGGCTTCGGTGGCCTGCGTGATGGACGGCAAGGGCCAGCCCCTCTACTGCGTCGGCCTGGTGGAGGACATCAGCGAACGCAAGCAGGCCGAAGCGGCCCTGGAGGAACGGGTGCGCCTGGCGACCCTGGCGGCCGAAGTCGGCGGCGCCCTGACCAAGGGGACCAGCCTGGGAACGATTCTGCAGAACTGCGCCGAATCGCTGGTGCGCCATACCGGGGCGGCCTTCGGCCGCATCTGGACGATCAGCCATGGTGACCCGCAGATGCTGGAACTCAAGGCCAGCGCCGGACTCTATACCCACCTCGACGGACGCCACAGCCGCAAACCCCTTGGGGAGC
Organism: uncultured Desulfuromonadales bacterium; assembly: GCA_964650955.1. GTDB lineage: Bacteria > Desulfobacterota > Desulfuromonadia > Desulfuromonadales > CAZYXS01 > CAZYXS01. The sequence continues at coordinate 6,645 of CAZYXS010000020.1, forward strand.
TCAAGGTCGGCAAAAGCGCCAAGGAACGGCGCCCCTACCTCACCAACCAGGTGATCGGCGATCCCGACATCGTCGACCAGGAGTGGGCCAAGCGGGAGGGGATGGTCTCCTTTGCCAGCTATCCCCTGGTGGTGGAGGACCGCCTGGTGGGAGTCACCGCCCTCTTTTCCCGGCAGCCGATGAGCCAGGCAGTGGTGGATGCCATCGCCACCGTTGCGGATCAGATCGCCGTCGACATCGAGCGCCGCTGGGCCACCGACGCCCTGCGCACGGCCCTGCGGGATGCCGAGGCGAGCCGCGACAAGATCGACGCCATCCTCAAATCTGCCGCCGATGGCCTGATCGTCACCGATCTGCAGCAGCGCATCACCCTGCTCAACCGCGCTGCCGAGGAACTGCTTGGTGTCCCCTTGGGCCAGGCGGGGCAGCGCCCCCTGGGCCAGGTGCTGCACCACCCCCGACTGCAGGAGCATCTCGACCATCTGCTCGCCGGCCACGAACCCGAAGGTTCCATCGAATTCGACCTTTCCGATTCCCGCCGCCAGGAAGTGCGCAACTTCCAGGCGCGCACCGCGCTGGTCAGCAGCCGGGACGGAGTCGCCACCGGGGCCGTGACTCTGTTGCGCGACATCACCCGGGAGCGGGAGATCGACCGCATGAAGAGCGAGTTCATCATGATCGCCGCCCATGAACTGCGCACCCCCCTGACCTCGGTGCTCGGCTACTCCGACCTGCTGCAGAGGGAGAACGAGGTGGGGGGCTTCACCCAGGAGCAGCGCCAGGAATACCTCGGCTACATCTACACCAAGGCCGAAGCCCTCGAGCGCATCATCGACGACCTGCTCAACGTCAGCCGCATCGAGACCGGCCGCACCATCCTGCTCGACAAATCTCCCTGCGAGTTGATCGAACTGGTCCATGACCTGATCCGCCACCACCAGCAGGAAACCAAATTCCACCATTTCGAAACCGAATGCCCGGCCCATCCGGTCCGGGTCATGGTGGACAAGACCAAGATGCACCAGGTGTTCGACAACCTGTTGAGCAATGCGGTCAAATACTCCCCCAAAGGGGGGCGGATCCGGGTCAGCGGGCGGGTCGAGGATCGGTTCCTGAAGATCACCGTGGCGGACGAGGGGATCGGCATGACGCCGGAGGAGTGCAAGCGGGTGTTCGACAAGTTCTTCCGGGCCGACACCAGCGAAACGGCCGTGGCCGGCCTCGGCCTGGGGATGACCATCGTCAAGGGCATCATCGAGGCCCATGGCGGCCGCATCTGGGTGGAAAGTTCCCTGGGGGGGGGAACCCGGGTGCATTTCACCCTGCCCCTGGAAAATCCGACGGTCTGAAGGGGTCCCCTAGTCTCGATCCAGGGCGGCGAATTCCCGGTTGCAGCCCAGATAGACGGAGTCTCGGTCTTTCCAGTAGACAGCGCAGGGGAGCTGGTCAAGGAGCTCCTGCAGGCTGACCGCCCCGGCGCGGGGGGCCTGGACGGTCCGGACCCGCCGGCGCCACAACCAGGCACCGCAAACCAGGAGAGCCATCACCCCCGCACCGGCAAGAACCAGAGTCATGCTGAAATCCGGGAAAATGAATCGCACCGTCAGCTCAGGAACCAGAACGCAATTCCCACAGCGCCGCCTGATAGCTCTGGCGGTCGGATTCGGAAAAACAGACGAACAGCACCTTTTCCAGTGGCCCTGCGGCGCTGGCCAGTTGGGCGCTGACTTCCCGCAAGGCGATGCGGCAGGCCTGCTCGATGGGGAAACCATAGGCTCCGGTGCTGATGGAGGGGAAGGCCAGGCTGCGCAGGCGATGTTCCCGGGCCAGATGCAGGACGCTGCGATAGCAGCTTGCCAGTTGCTCCGCCTCGCCGGCTTCGCCGCCGTGCCAGACCGGACCCACGGTGTGGATGACGAAGCGGGCCGGCAGGTGATAGGCCAGCGTCAGCCGCGCTTCACCGGTAGGGCAACCCCCCAGAGCCTTGCATTCGGCCAGCAGTTGCGGTCCGGCGGCCCGGTGAATGGCCCCGTCCACCCCGCCGCCCCCCAGCAAGGAACTGTTGGCCGCGTTGACGACGGCGTCCACGGCAATGGTGGTGATATCTCCCTGGACGATCTCGATACCGGCTGCAGGCATAACCACACCTCCCCGTTAAAGCCATTTCATACCAAGTCTGCCAGCTTTGCCGGCAATGACAAGGGGGGCGCGGCAATTCCTGGGGCTTTGGGAAAAAAATCGGCGGGAGGTGCCTTCAACCCCCCGCCAAATTGCAATTGCGGATCAGATAGCTGCCGAAAGTCTCAGTGATGGGAATCGGTGGAGTGGGGTTCGACCTCTTCCCACCCGGTCCACATGGGGACGAAGTGGGCGAAGGGGGTATGGCCCAGAGTGGCCAGGTAGACATGGGTGAAGACGAAGGCGCAGAGGGAGCAGGCGAGCAGGAAGTGCAGCCCGGCCATCAGTTTCAGGCCACCCAGCAGCAGGACCAGTTCCCGCATGGGGCCGATATTCATGATCAGGAAGCCGGTCACGATCACCAGGGGGACGAGCACCATCATGATGACCAGGTAGGCCGCTTTCTGCATCGGATTGAACTTGCACTCCGGGGTGGTGTGATGGGGATTGGGCTTGCCCCGGAAGTAGTTGAAGAAGTAGAACAGGGCCTGGCGCAGAATGCCGCGCTGCAGATCCTCCTGGTTGGGGACGTAGAGCTTGACCAGGCTGCGGGCCACCACCAGGTAGTAGACCAGCCAGAGCACGAAGGAGATGGCGACCACGATGCCGGCGGCGTTGTGCAGGGAGATGGCGGCCTTGTAGGTGCCGAACAGCTGCACATGTTCGGGGAAGCGGATCTGCGCGCCGGTGGCGCAGAGGGTCACGATGCCGAGGGCGTTGAGCCAGTGCCAGATCCTGACCGGGGTCGGGGTGAGGTAGATCTTGGTCGTGTGTTCCATGGTCAGTGATCCTTTCTGTTCTTGCGGGTCAGGAAGCGCAGGGTACCGTGGCCGATGGGCATCACCAGGCCGCCGGCGATGATCATGATGCCGGCGATGTTGAGGGCCTTGCTGCGGGTGGCGCCCATCATGTAGAAATCGGGGGTGCCGTAGAGGGCGTGGAGCACCGCGCCTTTTTCCACCCCGTAGCGGGCCCAGGACCCGTCTTTCTCCGGCAACGACAGGTAGCTGGTCTGCATGGCCCCAGGTCCGGCGGCGTGGCAGAAAGTGCAGTCCCAACGATTGTCGAGGGTGGTGAAATCGTGGGTGACCTTTTCCGGGGTCATCATGCCGTACAGGCGCATGGTCTTGTAGCGGGGATCGCGGTTGAAGGCCTTGAGCTCTTCCAGGGTGATAAAACTGTTGCCGTTGCTGTCGATCAGCCGGGCGATCTCTTCGTTGCCCGCCAACTGCGCCAGTTCCTCGTGGGTCGCCGGCTTGAACTCGCCGTAGGCCTTGCCTTCGGCGCGGCGGTTGACATAGAGGGTGATGACATAATTCTCCGCCGAGGTGTGACAGGTCACGCAGGGGAGGGATTCGATATGCACCCCGGCCTGGGGCAGCCATTCACCGTGCACCTTTACCATCTCCTCAGTTTCATGGCAGTTGGCGCACTTGCCATTCATGTCGTAGCCCGACACCTCCACCGCCCCCCGGGCCTCATGGGGGTTGTGGCAGTCGTTGCAGGCGGCCGCACCGCCATGGTCGCTGCGGGCGTACTCGGCTTCCACCTGGTCGTGGCAGTCGCCGCAGCTGGCCTTGCCAGGGGCCAGACCGTCGTCGGGATGCTGGTCGCTGACCTCACCGTGGCAGGAGGTGCAGCCCATACCGCCGTGCTCGGTGCCGGCGAAGCGTTCGGCATCGATGAAGAGGTTGCCGTCCATGCTCTCCCGGTCGCCGTGACAGGCGGCGCAATCCTCGCTTTCCATGGCCCCGAAGGCAGGGGCCGCGGCCAGCAGCAGTGCCGCCAGCCAGAACATCACCGATTTTCCCCATTGTAATTTCACAGTTTGACCCTCCGTTCTAGGGTTGTCCCGGTTACCGCAGGCGGATCCGGATCGACTCGGTCTTGCGCTCCATGTACTCGTCGATGATCTTTTTCAAACCGCGCATCGCCACCACCACCTGGGCGACCACGATCAGCCCGCAGTAGAAGAGAAAGGACCAGATGACGATGCCGCGGAACCCGTCCAGCAGCCCCGGCACCGACAGGGCCAGGGTGATGGTGCCCAGAAACAGACTGACAATGACGAACAGATACACACCCTTGTTCATTTGGCTTCCTCCTTTCGTGAGCGATCCTGCCAGGTTGAAATCGGCCCCACCGGCCCGGACTATTTATTGGGGGCGCGCACCTCGGCTTCCCGTTGGTCGTGGCTCTTGCTGACGCCCTTGATCATGCCCAGCAGCATCATCACCGCCGGTGCCAGTTGGGCGACCACGATCAGGGCACAGATGCCCAGGAATGCCCAGACCACGATGCCGCTGCTGTCTTCGCGGCCGCTTGCCGCCCAGACTGAAGAGACGCTGGCCAGACTCAGGCCACTCAAGGTGAGGAACTGCATCAATCGTTTCATGACGACCTCCTTGCATACACTGGGTTGAAGGGAACTTCGGAATCGTCGGTGCTGGGATGGGGTGTGCGTTCCATGGCGCAACGCACCGCCAGGCACAGCTCTTCGCCGTCGTCGGAATTGGCAGGTCGCAGCAGGTGGTAGAAAATCCCTTCCCGCCGAACCTTGCGGATCAGGGGGAGCGGCTGGTCGTCGGTAACCAGAATGATGGTGGCGTCCTGGTTGCATTTCTTCAGCAGGGGCACCAGGTCCGCCGCGGTCAGGCACTCGAGCTGGGTGCCCAGGATCAATACCTGGGCGTTGCGGCTGAGCACATCCCCCAGGGCTCTGGCCGCCGAACCGGTGGCCGAAACCTTGTAGCCGGCCTCGATCAGGAGCCCCGCCAGCAGCTTGCGCACCTCAGGGTCACTGTCAGCAATCAGAATCACACCCATGGTCATTGCCTCCTGGAACTTGCCGCCGTGCCTGTGCCTCACCGGGCCTGGCCGGATTCCTTGGACTGCGCGAGGGCCTCGGCCTCGGGAGCGCGGCTGAAAATCCCCTTGAGCATGGAGACCATCAGCAGGAAGGCAGGGATCAGTTGAAACGCGATGATCAGCCCGAGAAACGCCAGGAAGATCTTGGCGGCCAGGCTGCTCCCACCCTCCCCGGTGGCGGCGAGGGCTTCGGCGGTCGGGACCAGAACGAGGCATGTGGCGGTGCGAAGTATGCGTTTCATGGCGACCTCCTTGTGGTGAGCCTACGGGGCGACCATCGGCGGCGCCCTTGCCCGGTTACATAGCAGCGCCCGTACCAGAATAAATTAATCTGGAAAATAACCTTGCAACACCTTGATGATGTTGAGTTTTTTCTTTTCAAAAAGACGTCTGAGGCAAGTTCTGCAGGGAGGCGGGTGTATAGGAGAAATATGCGGCAGGCCCGGGAAACGACCCGGTGAAATGCGCTTAAAGCCTGATTATTTCAGAGCTTTTTTCCCCAGCGGCAGGTGCATGGGGGAAACAGGCGGTGCATGTTTTGGCCTTTCCCCCGCAGGGCTCAGGGAGGGGCCACGGCGGGGGAAAGGCGGACCAGGGCGGATGCGGAGGCCAGGATCTCATCGGCGATCTCTGCTGCGAGCTTGCGCCGCCAGGCGGCAGGGATGGCGTCGAGGCCGTAAAAAGCCCCGGCGATCATGCCGGCGATGGCCCCGGTGGTGTCGGCGTCCCCCCCCTGGTTGACCACCCCGACCAGGCATTCCTCGAAACTGGCGGTGGTGAACAGGAAGTGGAACACCGTCTGCAGAGTGTCGACCACATAGGCCGTGGCCTGGCCGCGGTAGGGGTCGAAGCGGAAATTGGGATGGCGGGCGAGCAGCTGCCGGCAGCAGGCGTGGAGTTGCTGGCGGCTGGCGCCGCCCACTGCCAGCTGCACCAATTGACCGACGGTGATGCAGGCGGCATCGGAGAGGGGATGGTTGTGGGTGAGGTGGGCCTGGGCGACGGCATGCCGGGCCAGCAGCGCCTCGTCGCCCAGGCAGAACAGGGCCACCGGCGCCATGCGCATCACCGCCCCGTTGCCGGCGTCCCAGTCGTTGGGGGGCACTTCCAGCTGCCCCTTGAGCATGTAATCGCGGATACCCCGGCGGCAGGTGGCGCCCACATCGGGCGGGTTGCCCTTCATCCAGCGGGCGAACTGCTCGGCAATCGCCACCAAATCCCAACCGCCGGTGGCGATCAGGGCCCGGGCGATGCACAGGGACATGTCCGTGTCGTCGGTGACCTGCCCCGGTTTCAGCCCCAGCCAGCCGCCGCCGACGATCTTGCGGTGCACCTTGTACTGGGCGCGGATCTCCCCCGGGGTCATGAACTCGGTGGTGGCGCCCAGGGCATCGCCGATGGCCAGGCCGAGAAAGGCCGCCTGAGCGCGGGATAAAAACTCTTCTGCCGGCATGGCTCAGCCCCCCGTCAGCACCTTGACTTCGAACTCCCCCCCCAGCACCAGCACCTCCCCCTCCCCCTTGAGCAAAGCGGAAGGGAGCAGGTCGCCGCGGAAGAAGATTTTGGGCAGGGGGACCTCCGCCTCCAGTACCCGGCTGCCGAACTCCCAGGCCCGCTCGAAATCGGTGGTGAAGGAGTTGAGGTTGTTGAGCCGCAGCAGGCAGCGGTGCTTGTCGTGGCGCTCGAGGATGCGGTGCTCGGCGAAATCGTGAATCCCCCGCCACAGCCGCAGATGGCTGCAGCCGGGGTGGCGGCGCGCGAGTTCGTATTGGACGAATTCGTAGAGCAGGTCGAACTGGGCCAGAATGGCACTGGTACGGGCCGAACCACGGGTGCGGTCGCAGCTGTAGCGGAAGTAGGCCTCCGAATGGATGGAGTCGACGGTCTCGCCATGAAAGGTGGGGGGCAGGCCCAGCCGGCTCTCCACCCAGCCCTTGAGCACCGCCCCTTCCGGGGAGTTGGAATCGAACATCCAGCCCCGCAGAAAGCGCAGGTAGCTGTTCTTCAGGCTTTTGCGCCCCTTGGCCGAAGTCTCCTGCTGCCACTGGTGCAGTTGGAAGGTCACGTCCATGTAATCGTGGAACAGGGCGCCACGGCCCTGCGGGTCCTCCAACGCCTCAAGGCGCTGGAACAGCAGGCGGTTGGCCTGGCGCACCCCCTGGATCTCCAGCGGCTGGGGTTGGGCGTTGTAATGCCGCGACGCGATCGCCCAGGGGGGCAGGTTGCACAGATTGAAGGGCGAGGCATCCATCCCGACTCCTGACTTCTGACTTCTGAATTCTGCTCCTCAGCCTTCCATCAGCAGAATCGCTTCGGCCACCTCCTTGAGGCTTTTGCGCTTGTCCATGGCCAGCTTCTGCATCTTGCGATAGGCCTCGGGCTCACTCAGCCCCTTGCGGATCAGCGCCGCCTTGGCCCGTTCGATCAGCTTGCGGGATTCCAGAGTCTCCTTGAGGCTGGTCACTTCCTCCCGCAGGGAACTGACCTCGACAAACTGGTGAATGGCCAGATCGACAGCCGGATAGAGCTGTTCCGCACGGAAAGGTTTGACCACGTAGCTCATCACCCCGGCCAGGCGGGCCCGTTCCACCGTCTCGGGGTCGGCCGTACCGGTGAGCAGGACGATAGGCTGAGAGAGTTTTTTGCCTATTTTTTCGGCAGCCGTGATGCCATCCAGTACAGGCATGGAGACATCCATGACGATCAGCAAGGGCTTGCGGGCCAGGGCCTGGTCCACCGCCTGCTGCCCGTTCTCGGCCTCGATAATCTGGTCAAATCCATAATTTATCAGGGTTTCCTTCACCTGAGCCCGGAGCAGGGGCTCATCGTCGACAACCAGTGCAAGCTTCATAAACGCCTCCAGCGAAAAAAGCGAACTGTTTTTGTGAAATTTTTCTCAGGGCAAGTTGCACAAGCAATGCCGACCCGGCATACTTTACAGCACAGTTTTTGCAAGAACCCCACCGAGACCAGGGGACTAGTCAAGAATCCGTCCCCAGGCCGTGCATTCGCATCATTTCTGACTGTGGAGACCCGCATGCCCAACCCCGAAGGGCCGTCTCTGACCCAGGCCAGCCAACTGAAACTCTTCCGTCTCAAAGAGATTCCCCTGCCCTCGGGGTCGGCCATGGAGGCGCTGCGATTAGCATCCGACGAACAGGTGAATCTGGCCGACCTGGCGGGGGTCATCAACCGCAGCCCCGAATTGACCCTGCGCATCCTGCGCTGCGCCAACTCCGCCTACTTCGGCCAACGCCGCCAGATCGCCAACGTGGAGGAGGCGATCATCCGCGTGCTTGGCCTGGCCCTGACCCGCAGCCTGGTGCTGACCCTGGCAGTGGCCCAGCCCTTCAACCTGACCGCCTGTCCCCGCTTCGATGCCGAACGTTTCTGGTTTGTCGCCTGCGCCACCGGCACTTTGGCCGAGCGCCTGGTCGGCCACCTGCATATTGATCGCCACCTCGCCGCGGGCAGCGCCTACAGCGCCGGCCTGCTGCACAACCTGGGGATGCTGGCCCTGGTGCATGCCTTTCCCCAGGAGGTGGACGTGGTGCTGCGGGCCAGCGGCGACGGCCGTCCAGGACCCCAACTGCGGGCCGCCCTCGGCATCGGCCCGCGAGAGGCCGGTGCCTGGCTGGCTCGCCACTGGGGCCTGCCGGAGGTGCTGGCGCGGGTCATGGCGCACCATGAAGATTTGACCTACCAGGGGGAGGACTGGCCCTTGGCGCACCTCATCGGCTTGACCAAGTTGCTGGCCGAAAGCCTTTATCGCCATGAGCCGGAACCGGTCATCCCCATCGGCTGGTTCGACCGCCTCCCCTTGAGCCGGGCGGCGGTGCTGGGAGCGGTGGACAACCTGCGCGAAGACTTGCCCGGGCTGCGGGATATGGCCCGCCAGTTGATGAAAAAAGGAGGTCGCGGGTGAAACAACCGGTTCTGGCCAAAGACCTGCAACAGATGACGGGAATTTTCGAGAAATTGCTCGAATCCCTCTCCACCTTGCGAGGACTGAGCAGCATCGAACTCCCCCAGGCGCAGGAAGCAGACCTGTTGCGCCAGGCATTGACGACCCTGCTGGAGCATTACGGCATCGAGCGCTGCTCGGTCTTCATGCTGCAGGATGACCAGTTGATCAGCGCCGCCGGCCTCGACTGGCAGGAGTGGCAAGGGGATGGCGCCGTCCCCTCCCAGGGGCTCGCCAGCAGCAGCTACCCGGTGCTGGAAACCCTGATGGGGCATGCGGTCCGCAGCAATGAACCCCAACTTTGCCCCGACTGTGCCAGCGACCCCCGCTTTCTGCCCCAGCCAGGGGGCGCCCGGGGCGCATTACCCGGTTCGTTGCTCAGCGCTCCCATCAGTGCCGGGGGGCGGGTACTCGGCGTCCTCAACCTCTCTCACCCCGAAAATCATCACTTTGGCGACTGGCATCTCCGCCTCGTCCCCCTGTTCTGCAGTTTCCTCGGCCAGATGCTCGCCGGCAACCGCCTGCTCAAGGGACTCGAGGAGGAGGTCGGCCAGCGCACCCGCCAGCTTGAAAGCGCCTTGAGCGAAGCCCGCCTGCTCAAGGAGCACTACCGGACCCTCTCCATGGTGGACGAACTGACCGGCCTCTACAATCGCCGCTATTTCTTCGTCGAAAGCCGCCTGGCCGTCGGCCGCGCCCTGCGTTACCGCCACCAGCTCTCGTTGCTGGTGATCGACATCGACCGCTTCAAAACCATCAACGACAGTTACGGCCATTCTCTGGGCGACAGGGTGCTGCAGGATATCGGCCAAGCTCTGCTGGCAGGGCTGCGGGACACCGACATCCTGGCCCGGGTCGGAGGGGAGGAGTTTGCCATCGTGCTCACCGACACCGGCCCGGAAGGGGCCCGGGAAGCCGCTCAGCGCCTGCTGCAGGCGGTGCGACAACTGCAATGGTCGACCCCGAGGGGCGAGTTGAGCGCCCGCATCAGCCTGGGACTGAGCAGTTTCGGAGAAACGACCCGACGCTCCATGAATCATGGCAAGGCCGAGGTGTTGCTCGACCAGCTCTATTCCCAGGCCGACTCGGCCATGTATGCCGCAAAAAAGGCCGGCGGCGATCGGTTCCAGGAGGCTGTCGCTCCCTGATGATGACGGGGCTATAACCCAAACAAAGGCAGTTAACGCTGAGACGCAGAAAGAACAGAGAGTCTGCGGAGAAAATCCTTGTTTTCCCTTAAGGGATGACCTCTCCGTCTCACCCATCTCTGCGCCTCAGCGTTAAAATGCTTCGAATGACCACAGGACCTTCTTTGTGATTAAGGTTCCGAAAAAAACGCCTCGCGGCCGAACAGGCCCGAGGCGTTTCCTTTTGGCGGCTGCTTGCCGCAAAGGGTTAGGTTTTTTCCGGGGAGTCGTGTTATAAGCGTGCCCTGAAGCAGGCCATTGCCAACCCCCCGGTCGAGGTCGCCATGTCCGAAGGACTGCCGCTGAAACAGATCACCATCATCCGCATCATCGCCATGGCCGCCGGCGTCCTCGGCGCCATCTTCATGCTGGTGGAGCAGGAATTTTTCCAGGTCGGGGCCGCTCCCCGAAGCACCCTTTCCAAAAGCCTGGTGGCCCTGGTGGGAATCGGGTGCTTCGCCAACCTGCTGCGCCACCTGCGCGTTCTGCTGAAACTGCGCAAGGGCTGAGCAAACCTCACCCTTCCAGCCGCAGAAATTCCCGGACCTCCTCCCCTACCCGCACCAGCAGTTCCTCCAGCGCCGCCGCCACCGATGGCGACAATCCCAGCCCCAGGTCCACCCGGGCCGGCTCCACCCCGAACAGAACCAGCGGCGGCAGTTGCCCCAGCTCCCGCGCCAGGGCCAGCACCCCGGCAAGGCCGCAGCCGTGCAGGGAAAGGCCGGTCGGGTCGGCGGGCAGCCGTTCCAGTTCCTCCCCGGTAAAGCGCCGCAGGGTCCCCGGCGCGGCCCCCATGGCCACGGCATCGAGGAGGATCACCCCCCGGGCGCCGGCCAGCAGCTCGTACAGGGCCAGGCCGCCGGTGCCGCCGTCGAGCACCTCGACCCCGACCGGCCAGGCCAGAGCGGCCAACCGTTGGGCGGCCAAAGTGCCGAGGCCGTCGTCCCCCATCAACGGGTTGCCGACACCAATGATGCGCAGGGGTTTGGGGTCAGACAAAATCGACCTGCAGCAGGTGGGTGGAACAGCTGATACAGGGATCGTAGGCGCGCACCAGGGTTTCCAGCTCCCGGGTCAGGTCCTCCGGTTCCAGGTGCAGACGGGCGGGGACCAGCTGGCGCAGGTCGGCTTCGATATTGCCCAGGTTCTGGGCGGTGGGGATGACGCAGTCGGCCTGCTCGATGCAGCCCCGGGCATCGTAGCGGTAGGCGTGGAACAGGGTGCCGCGGGGGGCCTCGATGGCCGCCACGCCGAACCCGCCCCCCTGGGGGTCGGCCGAGGGCTCCGGGCGCAGACCGGCCAGCAGGATGTCGTCGATGAGATGAATCGCTTCCTCGGCACAGTGCACCACCTCCACCAGGCGGGCGATCAGCCCCAGGTAGGGATTGCTGGTTGTGGCGATCAGGCCGAGGGCAGAGGCGACCTTGCGGGCCATGGGAGAGAGGGCCTTGCCGCTGTTGCGGAAGCGGGCCAGAGGCCCGACCATGTAGCTGTCGCGGGAGGCGCGGGCGAACTTGGCGGTGCTGTGTGGCACCTGGTACTCCTCGATCACCTCGGTGTATTCGTCCACCCGCACGCAGATGCCGTCGCTGGAAATGATGGCCTCCCCGAACAGGGGGTAATCGGCCTCGCCGCCCAGGCAGAGATACTCGGTGGGGCGCTCGAACGGGGGAATGGAAAAACCGGCGAACAGTTCCACCGTCTGTTCCAGGTCGGGCAGGGCCGCCACCAGCTGCCGTCGCAGCTCCTGCAGGCTGGCCGCCGGCGGCAGGGCGGAGAAACCGCCGACACAGGGGGTGACCGGGTGCACGGGGCGCCCCCCGACGGTCCAGCAGATGTCGTTGGCCAGTTTCTTCAGCCGCAGGGCGCGGCTGACCAGCTCCCGCTTGCGCTGGATGAGGGGGAAGATACTCGGCACGCCGAGGTAGTCGGGGACCGCCATGAAATAGAGCTGCAGCAGGTGACTCTGGAGGATTTCGCCAAAGGCCAGCAGCCTGCGCAGCCGCCGGGTCTGCTGGCTGATGCGCACCCCCAGGGCGGCCTCGGTGGCGGCCAGAGAGACCAGGGTGTGGGAGTTGGAACAGACTCCACAGATGCGGGCGACGATGGGGGCCACGTCGCTGTAGTGGCGCCCCTGCAGCAGCGGCTCGAAAAAGCGGGGGGACTCGACGATCTCCAGCCGGCATGCGCGCAACTCGCCGGCGGCGGCATCGACCACCAGGTGGGCATGCCCCTCGATGCGGGCCAGGTGCTGCACGGCAATCTTCATCGTTCCTTCTCTCCGCTCATGTTGAAAGTGCGGAACTCCCGCAGGATATCCTCCTCGCTCAGGCCGTGTTCCTCGAGAATGCGGCCGTAGGGCTCGGAGCGGGGGGTATCGATCAGCCCCCGGCACCCCCGGCAGCGGTCGCCACCGAGCAGGCAGAGGGCTCCGCAGCCGGCCCGGGTCACCGGCCCGAGGCAGACGATCCCCTGGTCGAAGGTGCAGGGCAACTCGGCCAGCTTGCACTCCACGCAGACCGCATAGGCCGGCAGCTCCGGCGGCTTGCCCATGAGCAGGGCCTGCAGCACGGCGAGGAACTCCTTGCCGTCGATGGGACAGCCGGGGACCCGGGCGTCCACCTGCACCACCGCGCTCAAGGGGCGCGGCAGACCGGCCGGGGGCGGATGCTCGCCGTAGACCGCCCGCTGCAACTGGCGCAGATCGCGGAAATGGCTCAGGGCGTTGACCCCCGCGGTATCGGCGCAGGCCCCCAGGGCCACCAGGGTCTTGCTGCGGGCGCGAATCGCCTGCAGCCGCGCCACCTCTTCGGGGCGGCAGATGCTGCCTTCGACGAAGGCGATGTCGAGCTCCCCCCCCTGCCCGCTCATTACCTCGCGAAACTCCACGATTTCCACCAATTCCAGCAGTTCGAGCAGGCAGTCCTCGAGATTGAGCACGGTGAGCTGGCAGCCTTCGCAGCCGGTGAAATCGAAGAACCCGATGCGTCGCTTCATCGCTCGATCGCCTCCCGCAGATGCCGCACCCGGCTATAGGGGAAGATGGGGCCGCATTCGCAGACACAGATGTCGTTGATGCGGCACTTGCCGCACTTGCCGAGGCCGCACTTCATGTGCCGCTCGAGGTTGAGGAAAATGGCCTCCTCGGCGAACCCCAGCCGCAGCAGCAGCGGATTGGTGAAACGGTACATGGCGGCGGGCCCGGAGATGGCGGCCACGGTACGCGCCGGGACAATCTCCAGGTCTTTGAACAACTTGGTCACGTCTCCCCGCGGCACTCCCCAACCATTGTGCTCGGCGCGCAGGGCGAACCGGCAGTCGAGCAGCCCTCCCCGGTGCCAGGCGAGCAGTTCCTGACGGAACAGCAGGTCGTGGACGTCGCGGGCGCCGTAGAGCAGAGTCACCCGGCCGAACTCGGCGCGGCGGGCGAGAATGGCGTGCAGCAGGGAACGCAGGGTGATCAGGCCCATGCCTCCCGCCACCAGCAGCACGTCCTTGCCCTGGAATTCCGTCAGGGGGAAACCGTTACCGAAGGGGCCGCGCACCCCGACCGTGTCGCCGGCCCGCAGCCGATGCAGGGCGCGGGTGAGGTTGCCGGCGGCCCGCACCACAAGGTCGATCTCCGCCCCGTTGCCGGGGGCCGAGGCGATGGTGAAGGGGGCCTCGCCCAGGCCGAACACCGACACCGCCATGAAGGAGCCGGGGCTGAATTCCAGGGGTCCGTCCAAACGCAGGCGGAAAATCTTCTCCGTCGGGGTCAGGTCCTCCACCGCAACGATGTCGGCCAGCTGCGGATGGTATTCGGCGCCGGGGGTCTTGAGGGCCGGCAGGGCCCGATCCTCGAACAGGCGGTTGAGCACCTCGGTGGGGGCGATGCGGGCCAGGCACTCCCGACTGCAGCGGCCGCAGCCGACGCAGGCGGTGCGCTGGTGTTTCTCCCACAGGTACTTGTACTTGCGGAAGAAGCGGTGGCGCTGGCGGTCGGCCTGGTTGGCACGGAAGTCGGACCCGCTGGAAACCCGGGTGAACTGGTCGAACTGGCAGGAATCCCAGGTCCGTACCCGGGCGCCCCCCTCGAGGTCGAGGTCCATGCGGTCCTCGACGTTGAAACAGTAGCAGGAGGGGCACATCAGGGTGCAGGCTCCGCAACCCAGGCACTTGTCGCCGATCTCCTTCCAGATCCGGTGGTCGTACCCCTCCCCCAGCAGCGACGCCAGGGATTCGAAGGGGAAGCGCAGACCCGGCCGGGTCGGCTTGGCCTGCAGGGGCAGCGGCGGCTCCCCGGCACGGGCGGCGACCTGGGGGGCGTGTCGGCGCAGCAGGGCTTCCCCCCGCTCACTGCCCACCTGCACCAGGTAGCCCTCGGGGATCTTGTGCAGGAAGAGGTCGAAGCCGTCGGCGCAGCGGTCGGTCCCCATGCAGGTGCAGAAGCAGTGCTCGTCGGGAACGCAGTCGACTCCGACCAGGATGGTCGCCTCCCGCTTGGCCCGGTAGGCGCTGTCGGCCTCTCCCTCGAAGAGGCAATCGTCAAGGACTTTGACCGCGTGCAGGTCGCAGGGGTGCATGCCGAAGATGACCCGCGGCGCCGCCGCCCGCTCCGGTTCGAGCAGCACCTTGCCGCCGAGGCGGAAGCGGAACAGTTTCTCCCAGTTGGGGAAGAGAAATTTCTTCGGCGAATGGACCCGCGGCGAATAGTCGAGGAGCAGGTCGGCCGGGTCGTCGATACGATCGAGGACCACCCGGCCCCGTCGCTCCCGGGCCCCGACCACCTCGTAGGCGTTGGCAAGAGAGCGCACCAACAGCTCGATTTCCGGGCGGGAGAGGGAACGCCAAGTGGGCGCTCCGAAGGTGTCGGTGCCGGCAGCAACAGGGGGCATAGGTGAGCGCTTCATCCAGGGATGGGGCCGATATCCACGGGCTTGCGCCCAAAGGGCAAGTGTACGGGAGGGGTCGTGACGGAGTCAAGGGGAGGGGCGAAGGCCCGTCGGACCTCCGCCCCTTAGCGGATCAATAGCGGCCGAACTCGTCGTCGTCGAGAGCGATGACCGGCTTTTTGCCCTGCTTGCGAGGCGTCGCCGGGGGAGTCGCCGGATGGCAGACCGGTGCCGGGCGGGGGGCAGCCATCCCCCAACCCTCAACCGGGGGGAGGGCGTACTCTCTGCGGGCCGGAGCGGCCTGACATTTTTCCGGATCCAGCTTGAAATTCGCCAGCAGTTCCCGCAGATGATTGGCCTGGGCGGCCAACTCGGCCGCCGTCGACGCGCTCTCTTCGGTACGGGCGGCGCTTTGCTGGTTGACCTGATCGACCTGGGACAGGCCCAGATTGATCTGGGCGATCCCCTGGGCCTGCTCTCTGGACGCGGCGGCGATTTCCGCCACCAGGCCACTGGCCTGGGTGATGCCGTCGACGATCTCCCGCAGGGCACCGGCGGTACGGTCGGCGATCCGGCTGCCGTTGTCGGTCTTGGCCACGGAACTGGCGATCAGCTCCGAAGTTTCCCTGGCCGCCTTGGCGCTGCGGGCGGCCAGATTGCGCACCTCCTCCGCCACCACCGCGAAGCCCTTGCCGTGGATGCCCGCGCGGGCCGCCTCCACGGCGGCATTGAGGGCGAGGAGATTGGTCTGGAAGGCGATCTCGTCGATGACCTTGATAATCTTGGAAATGTTCTGGCCGGCTGCGCGGATTTCCTCCATCGCTTCGATCATTTCCCGCATCTGCCCATCCCCCCGATCGGCCGCCTCCCGGCTTTTGGACGCCAGTTCGTTGGCCTTGACGGCATGGCCCGCATTGCGCTGGGTCTGGGCGGCAATTTCCTGCATCGAGGCGGTGATCTCCTCAAGCAGGCTGGCCTGCTGGGTTGAACCGTCGGCCAGGGACTTGCTGGTCTGGGAAACCTGGTCGGCGTCGTGAGAGACCAGCACGCTGGCCTTCTGCACCTGGTAGAGCACCCGGCTGAGGTTGGCGTGCATTCGCGCCAGGGACTGCCCCAGGGTATCCTTCTCCGAGGCGACCTGCACCGAGCGGGTCAGGTCCCCGTCGGCGATTTCCGCTGCCAGGCGGGCCCGTTCCTTGAGGGCTCCGGCCAACCCCGTGACCGCCGAGCCGAGTTCCTCCATCTCGTTGCGCGCCCCATAGACGTTACACTTCCGGCAATCCTCTCCCCGGGCTGCCTTGGGGCACTGTTTATCCACGGCGAAGGAGCCGGAATTGACCCAGCAGACATCCTCCTTGCCGTAGCTGCCGCAGGCGGTTTCTCCGCAGTTCTTGAGGGTCGAACAGTTGACCGCCAATCCCACCGGCAGGTCGATGTCGGTGCGCCCCTGGGCCAACTCCTGCAGGGCATGGAACACCCGGCGCAATGGGCGGTGGATACTGCGGGCAAGCAGCCAGATCAGCAGCAAGGTCACCAGGGAGACCACAACCAGGACCAGGACGTTCTCCCATTGGACCTCCCGCATGCTGGCCTGGACGTCATCGACATACAGACCGGTGCCGATAATCCAGCCCCAGTCCGCATAAAGCTTGACGTAGGAAATCTTTTCCACCGGCTCCTGCAACCCCGGCTTGGGCCAGAGATAGTCGACGAAGCCGGCGCCATCCTTTTTGGCGGTTTCGACAAACGCCACGAACAGCTTCTTGCCGTTGGGGTCGGCACTGGCGGAGAGGTCCTTGCCGTCCAGCTCCGGCTTGAAGGGATGCATCACCATGCGGGGAGTGAGGTCGTTGATCCAGAAATAGTCGTTCTCCCCGTAGCGCAACCCCTTGATCGCCGCCTTGGCCTGGGCCTGGGCGTCCTCCAGGCTCAGGGCCCCGGTCTTGGCCTGGCGGCCGAAGTGATCGAGGATCCCCCAGGCGGTTTCCACCTGCTGCTGCACCCGCAAGCGGCGATTTTCCAACAGGTTCTCCTGGGTGTGCCGCATCAGCCCGAACAGGGAGAGACCGTAACAGAGAATGATCAGGGCGGCCAGAGCGAACAGCTTGCGGGGCAGGGTCCAGCGGAACTTCTGAATTTTCATGGCTGCTAACCTCGCATTTGCAGATGGTCGACGGCCCGGGCCGTCGAGTGGTCTTGATGAGTTTTTCTCCTGGCAAGCCTGACCGTGCCCGCGAGGCTGTCAAATTTCCAGCAGCAGGTCAATATTCCGTCACGCCCATTCGTGAGGCGGCCATGGGCACTTCCTCTTCAATTTGAACTCCGTAACAGCGCCAGGTATTGCGGCCCGACTCCTTGGCCCGGTACATGGCGACATCCGCGTGCTTGAGCAGAGTGTCCACATCCCGACCGTCCTCAGGGTACAGGGCGATGCCGATGCTGCCCGAACTGTGAAGGGTCTTGCCATGGATCACCAGCGGTTCGGCCAGGGCCGCCAGCAGCTTTTCGGCAACCCGGGCCACGGCCACCGCCTCCCGGATCCCTGGCAACAGGATGACGAATTCATCCCCCCCCTGGCGGGCCACGGTATCGATGCGCCGCAGGCATCCCTCGAGGCGCCCGGCGACGGCCTGGAGGAAATGGTCCCCGGCGGTGTGCCCAAGGGTGTCGTTGATCTGCTTGAAGCGGTCGAGGTCGAGGAACAGAACCGCCACCAGGTCGCCGGTCTGGCTGGCCTGGGCCAGCAGTTGTCCCAGGCGCAACTTGAGGGCGGCCCGATTGGGCAGACCGGTGAGATGGTCTGAATAGGCCATCAGGCGGATCTTTTCCTCCGCCTCCCGGCGCTCGGTCAAATCGCGCCAGACATGCACCACCCCCAGGGGACGCCCCTCTCCGTCGAACAGGGGGGAGGTGGTCTCCTCGAAGACCACGTTGAAGGCCGGAATCAGGCGTTCCCGGGTCAGGTTGATCCCCTTGAGCAGGGACTCCTGCTGGGGGCAATCCTCGGGAGGGCTGTCGGTGCCGTGCACCAGCGGATAGAAGGGTTGTCCCACAGCGCTTGCCGGGTCGATCTGCAGCAGACGGGCCGCGGCGCGGTTGAGGCGGCGGATGCGCTGTTCCCGGTCGAGGATGAAGACCACATCCTGCACCGCATCGAAGGTCCTCTCCCAGTCCTGGGCCGCACTCTGCACCGAGGCGAGGGTTGTCCCCAGCCGCCGGTAGAGCTTGCTGAAGGCCTGGTTGAGGGAGCAGATCTCGTCGCCGGGCCGGCAGACCGTCTGCCCCTGAGCCATGGTGCCGGCGGCAGCGAAGGCCTCCGCCGATGTCTCCGGCAGGGCCAGTTCCAGCGCCGTTTCCCGCAGGGCGACCAGCGGGTCGGTCAGCCGCCGCAGCAACCAGGCCCCCAGCAGGGCCGCCAGGGCGGCCCCAGCGAGCCCCAGGCCGATGAACTCGGTACGCAGCGTCGCCACCGGGGCAAAGGCCTCCGCCACCGGTTGCTGGACACCGAGAATCCAGCGGGTTCCGGGCACGCGGCGGAAGGCGGCGAGCATTTCCACCCCCTTGGAATTGACCGTCGCTCCCGAGCCCTCGAAACCGTCGATGGCCCGGTCAAGGAGACGGTTGGCGCCGACCGGCACATCCTGGCGCAGGATGCGCTCGGCATCCGGGTGCAGGATCATGGTGCGCGCGGTGTCGATGATGAAGTAATAGCCGGTCTTGCCGTAACGCTCCTCCCGCAACCCTCCCAGGGCCTGGGGGGAGGTCAGAATCACCGAAGCGGCCAGCACCCCCTGGAAATGCCCGCCGGCATCCCGCAACGGAAAGGTGAAGGTCAGCACCGGCTGCTGATGGCGGGCGGAGATGTAGGGATCCCCCACCAGGGGTCGGCCGGTGGTCAGGGTGTCGCGAAAATAGGCGCGGTGGGAGAAATCCAGGCCGCGCTTTTCCGGAAAGGCAGGGGAATCCACCAGCAGCCTCCCCTGGGCATCGAGAATGAACAGGCCGTTTTCGAACTTGGGGTAGATCTCCAGCATGCGGGCGAAGTACGCCTCGAGGGCTGCCAGGTCGCGGTTTTCCAGGGCACCGCTCGGCAGGTTGGCGGCAATGGCGGTGGTGTCCCGCAGGGAATCGTCGAGAAACCGGGCCACCGAGCCGGAAGCGCGCACGGCGAGGGAATCGGCCCCATTGAGAATGGTCTGACGCAGGCTCCCCTCGAACTGGTGCAAAACGAAAAAACCGGTTCCCGTCACTGCCAGGAAGGCCACAGCGACCAGCAAAAAGGAAGTTTTTGTACGCAGAGTCAGCATCGACGCTCTCTTCGACAACGGAGGCCAGCGATTCTTCCATCTGCAAACTTCATGCAAAAAAGCCCGCCGAAGGGCGGGCTTTTTTGCTGCAGAACAATTTTTTATTCGAGGTCAGGCGGCCGTCGAACGCAGCTTGGCCACAGTCATCGGCTTTTCCTTGGCCACGGCTTCGGCCGCCTGGGGCTCCACGCCGTGCTCCTCCTCCAGGATCGGCAGGTA
Source organism: uncultured Desulfuromonadales bacterium (assembly GCA_964650955.1). Taxonomy (GTDB): domain Bacteria; phylum Desulfobacterota; class Desulfuromonadia; order Desulfuromonadales; family CAZYXS01; genus CAZYXS01. Next base: position 26,242 of record CAZYXS010000020.1, read on the forward strand.
ATTGACGCCGATCTTGTAGAGCAGCACCCCGAAGGCGATGAAGGCAAAGGTGACAGCGAACTCCCCCACCGAGGGGAAGTAGCTGTGGGTCGGCCCCATGTCCATGCCGAGCAAAAAGACGTTGAAGCGGTTGAGCACCACCGCGCAGATCACCGAGCAGGCGCAGAGGAACAGCCGCTGGCCGTCGTAACGGAAGCTGCGCCGCTTGAGCAGGAAGTAGGGGATGGCGAAGAGGCTGAATTCCACCAGGAACGCCCAGCCCTGCAGGCTGCCGTCGAAGGCCTTGGGCAACACGCCGCGGTAGGCGAGGTCCCCCATGCGCAGCAGCAGGTAGGTGCCGAGGAAGTAGGGAACATACTTGGCGATGGACCCGAGCAGCTCCGTCTCCGGCTTGCGGCCGAAAAACTTCGCAGCCAGAGTCCCCTCGAAAATCACCATGGGGATGCCGACACTCACCGCCGAGGTCAGAAACAGCAGCGGGGAGAGGGGCGTGTACCAGAGCTCGTGGAGCTTGTAGGGGGCGATCAACATCATCGTCCCGAGGGAGGACTGGTGGCCAAAGGAGAGCACCACTCCCAGCACGATGAAGAAAGCCATGGCCCGGCGGCAGAAGACATCGGCCTTGCCGAGCAGCCAGTCGGCGGGGCGGTTGAAGCTCGCCAGTTGTCCGGGGAGATTGACGTTCCCCCGGTATTGCTCCACCACCGCCGGGATGTTCTCGATGCCGAGCACGGTGAGGTAGAGCATGACGCACCAGGCCACCTCGAACAGCACCGAGGTGCCGTTCCAGTAGATCAGGGCGTGCCAAATGTTGTAGTACTTGCCAAGGTCGAAGAAGACCGCCAGGCCGACCAGGAAATAGCCGATGAAGGCGGTGAGAATCGCCGGCCGCACCAGTGAGTGATACTTGTCGCGGCCGAAGATCTCGACGATGGCCGAGGTGGTGAAGCCGCCGGCGGCCAGAGCCACGCCGCAGGCGACATCGAAGGCGATCCAGAGGCCGAAGGGGTAACTGGCGTTGAGGTTCGTCACCGAGCCGAAGCCGTAGAAGAAGCGGAAGAAGGCGAACACCGCCCCGGCGCCCATGAAGGCCAGCAGGATGTAGACATTGGGTGTGAAGAATTTCTGCCGCAAGGGCGCTGCCTTAATACTCATCGTCCCCTCCCAGGGTGCCGGCGTTCTTTTTCCGTTTCTGGTTGAAGTACATGATCCCGCCGAGGATGGAATAGATGGCGATCGGCGGGATGAAGTACTGGAACAGGCGGTGCTGGATGCTCTCGGTGAGCGCCGCCACCCCCTTGTGGCCGAAGGCCGGCAGCCCCAGGGAGGCGAAGCTGACGTTCTTTTTGGTCAGGTAGATGACGTTGGTCCCCCCCACCTCGGTCTCGCCGTAGACATGGTCGAGGTAGACCTCGGGCTTAGCCTTGATCCGCTGTTTGGCCAGGGCCAGCAATTCATCCCGTTTGCCGAAGACGATGGCCCCGGCCGGGCAGGCGGTGGAGCAGGCGGTGGGCTTGCCCTCCTTGAGCTTGGTTTCGCTGCACAGGGTACACTTATTGATGACCGGGATCGCCTTGTGCCACTCGAACTGGGGGACGTTGTAGGGACAGGCGACCATGCAGTAGCGGCACCCCATGCACATGCCGCCGTCGTACTTGACGTCGCCGGTCGGCTGCTTTTTCAGCGCCCCGACGATGCAGGCGCTCTGGCAGGCCGGGTCGACGCAGTGCATGCACTGACGTTTGACGAAGGTCGGCTTGCCGGCATCGTCCTGGTGCAACTGGATCAGGGTGTAGGTGTGCTCCGACAACCCCCGGGGGGAATCGTAGATGGCCGCCCCGAACTGCTGCTCATCGCCGAGGGTCGACTCCATCGGCAGCTTGTTCTCGATCTTGCAGGCACTCTGGCAGGCCTTGCAGCCGACGCACAGGGCCGAGTCGTTGAGCATGCCGTACCAGTTGGGATCGGGCACGATCGCTTCCCGCGCCTCGGCCGGACGCACCCCGGCGCAAGCCGCCATGGCGCCGCCGGCGGCAGTGATTTTGAAGAATTTCCTGCGGCTGATCTCCATGCTCACTCCTCCCCGTGGCTGTCGGCCTGGTGCGACGACTTCTTCTTCGACAGGGTACGCAGTCCGACCACGCCGGCGGCGGCGCCGGCCAGGGCGGCATAGGCCGGGGTGACGCTGACCGGCTGCTTCTGGTCGGTGAAGATGGGGGGATAGGTGGCCGGCGGGGCGCCGTCGGCGATGGGGACGATCCCCCACATACTCCCCTCGTAGGGGAAGGCCGGTTCGACGCAGCCGATGCAGGGGTGGCGGTTGTCGATGCACCAGTTGACCCCGGAGTTGAACTTCTTCTCCGGGCAGTTGGCGTGCGCCACCGGCCCCTTGCAACCGAGCTTGTAGAGGCAGCCGTCGTCGCCGAACTTCTGCGCGAACACCCCTTTGTCGAACAGCCCCCGCAGCGGACAATGGTCGTGGATCAGCTTCTTGTAGAACATCTCCGGCCGGCCGTGCTCGTCGAGCTTGATCGATTCGGGCCCCCCCAGCAGCATGCTCGCCACGGTGGCGATGAACCAGTCGGGGTGGGTGGCGCAGCCGGGCAGGTTGATGGTCGGGGTGGTGATTCCTTTTTCCTTGAAGACCTCCATCACCCCTTTGGAACCGGTGGGATTCATGTTGGCCTTCGGGATCCCCCCGTAGGCGGCGCAACTGCCGATGGCGATGACCGCCTTGGCCTTGCGCCCCAGGCGCTCCACGTGCTCGAGGGCGGTGATGCCGTGATGGTTCTTCTCGCCGACCTCCGTATGCCGCCCGCCGTCGGCGGTGGTGATGGAGCCTTCCACCACCAGGATGAAGGGCTTCTCCTCGGTGTCGTACATGGCCTGCATGGCCAGGTCGCCGGAGGCCGCCATCACCGTGGGGTGGAAGGCCAGGCTGATGTGATGGCCGGGGAGCACCTGGTCGAGGAGCACGTCCTGGATACGGGGGGAGAGGGCGTTGAGCAGGGCCACGCTGCAGCCGGAGCAGGCGCCGGCCGCCAGCCAGATCACCGGGGTTTCCTGAATCGCTTCGGCGAAGGCCTTGCGCAGCAGCGGGTTGTCGAACAGGTTGACGCCCAGCACGGCGGCGCCGCCGGCCGAAACCTTGAGGAATTTGCGTC
>CAZYXS010000021.1:0-13051 GCA_964650955.1 uncultured Desulfuromonadales bacterium
CAGCCTCTCAACCACCCCCCTGCTCGCTGAAGCTCGCGCCCCCCCTGTTGCACAGGGGGGATCGACCGTTTTTCAATCCCCCCTATGCCATAGGGGGGATACAGGGGGGGCACCGCCACTCAACCGACCCCCCTGCTTCGCTGGCGCTCGCTTCCCCCCTGTTGCTCAGGGGGGATAGACCACCGGTCTTTCTTGTCCCCCCTATGCAATAGGGGGGATACAGGGGGGTCAGACATTCAGCACCAGCTTGCGGCCGTGGAAGGCTTCGGCGTGGCCGGACGGGGCGTTGGCCTCCATGCCCCGCAAGCGCATCAGCCCGCGGAAAAGGTCTTCTGTGAACCAGGCTTTCCCGCTCTGGGATGCGTAGCTCCGGCGGAGCAGGGCGATTTTTTCCCGGCAGACGTCTTGGTCGAGGGGGACGTAAACGCCGGGCCGCCCGAGGTCGCCGTCGTACTTGGGGATTTCGTATTCCAGGATCAGATGGTTGCGGAAGGTGTTCCAGGTCAGTTCTGCGACCATCCGGTGATCCTGATGGGCGTCGTCGCGGGTATGGGTGAAGATGATATCGGGCGTCGGCAGGCTTTTCATCTGTTCGAAGTGTTCCTTGAGTTCGCTGCCCTGCCAGGGAAGAAACCCGTCGCGAAAGGCGTGCACCTCGACCTTGGCCTGGGGGGCGGTGCGCAGGAAGGCCCGGACGCTGGCCTCGGCCTCCCGCTTGCGTTCCGGGTTCGAGCAGAAGGTCACCCAGGTCCAGGATGTCTGCCGCCCGCTTTTGAGAAGTTGCAGGATCGTGCCGCCGCAGCCGATTTCGATGTCGTCGCAATGGGCACCGAGGCAGAGGATCTGCAGCGGCCGGGAACCGGAAAATTCAAGCCCCAGCATAGACCGCTCCGCTGCCGCCGCAGTTTTTCTGCCACACTTCCCAGGGCGCATTGCCCTTGGAATGAGCTTCGTCGAGCTTTTGCTTATCCTTGTAGGTGTCCATGCTGGCCCAGAAGCCTTTGTGCTCCCAGGAGACCAGTTTGCGTTCGGCGATCAGGCGCTGGAAGGGCTGCTCGACCAGTTCGTCCCCCCAATGCATGTAGTCGAAAATCTGCCGCCGCAGGATGAAGTAGCCGGTGTTGATGAACAGGCCAGCGGAGCCGATGTGGCTGATGCTGTGCACCAGGCCGCAGTGATCCCGCTGCACCACGTGGAATGTCTGGGTCGGCTGGTAGGCGACGAAGCTGGCGACCTTGTCCGGCTGCTGGGTGGCGAACCATTCGATCATGGCGTTGAGGTTGAGGTCGGAGAGCCCGTCGCTGTAATTGGCCAGGAACATCTCATCGTCTCCCAGGTATTCCCGTACCTGCATCAGACGCATGCCGATGTTGGCATTGATCCCGGTATCGACGAAGGTGATGCGCCAGTCGCTGATATCGGTGTTGAGCATCTGGATGTCTTTGCCGCCGTTGGCATAGACGAAGTCGTTGGAAATGGTTTCGTCGTAATTGACGAAATAGTTCTTGATGGTGTCGGCCTTGTGCCCGAGGCAGAGGATGAAATCCTTGTGCCCGTAATGGGCGTAGTAACGCATGATATTCCACAAAATCGGCCGGTATCCCAGGGGTACCATCGGCTTGGGGATGTTCTCCGAATATTCCCGCAGCCGCATCCCCTGCCCGCCGCAAAACAGCACCACCTTCATAGGCGTAACTCCTCTCAGAGACTGTGGATTTCGGGGTAAACCCCCATCTGGTGCAGGCTCTCGGTGATTTCCCGCTGGTAGACGCCGTTCATGATGATGACGGTGTCGGGTCGATAATCGGCCAGGAAGCGCGGCTGGACGTACTGGCTGCCGATGCCGGGAATATAATTGTTTTCCATGTGGGGGTTGATATCGACCACGTAGTCGATGAGCTGCAGATCGGCGAAGTTGGTGAGAAAACCGACGGATTTGGAGCCGCCGCCCCAGACCACCACCTTTTTGCCGCCGGCCTTGAGCTGCTCCAAACGCTGGCGCCACTGGCCGAGCTGTTCCTGAATCCGGGTCTGGAATCGGGAAATGCGCTGCCGCTGCTCGGCGATGGACTCTTCGATGGGGAAGGTCTTGGTCGAGGGGCTATCGGTGGGAATCGCCTCGATGAGCAGGTACTGGTCGCTGTAGTCGAGGCGCAGGTCGAGCACCTCGAAGCCGGTACCGCGAAACAGGCGGGCGAGGGAACCGGGGCTGAAGTAGCTGCAGTGCTCGTAGTAGATATCCCAGAAGGCCGACACGTCGAGAATGCGGTTGACCTGGGGAATTTCGAAGAAGACCACCGGCTTGTGGCTGGAGCCGAGGGAGGACCGGATCAGTTGCAGGAACTCGCGGGTGTGATGGATGTGCTCCAGTGTGTGGCGGCAGCAGATGAAATCGGCCCCCAACTGACCGTGCTTCGGGGCGTAGAACTCCTGGTAAAAAGTCAGGTTGGGGTTGCTCTGCCGCCCCTGCTGGTAGGCGGGGTCGACGCCGATCCCCTTGCCTCCCGCCAACTGGTTGAGCAGGTTGATGAAATCGCCCTTGCCGCAGCCGATTTCGAGCAGGGTTTTGCCCTGCAGGTCGTATTTTTCGATGAGGGCCTTGGAAATCCGGGTCAGGTACTCCATGAAGGTTTTGGAAAAACCCTGCTGGTCTTCGTACCCGAGGGTGAAGTAGTCGATGCCGGTGTCGTACAGGTGATTGAAGATGAAGCCGCAATCGGGGCAGAAGCCGAGCTCGATATCCTTTCTGGGCACGGCCAGGGCAGCCGACCTGGAGCGGATGGTGACCATGCTGAAGACCGGCGCAGCCTTCACTGAAAAAAATGGTGCGATCCAGGGTCCTCCGCAGGAGGGACAGACCATGGCTGGCATCGTCTCAATGCTTGAGGTCATTGCACCACCCCACGACGTCTGCTGATTAAGGGCTTGGAACATGATGCCCAGGGGCGAGTCTGCGATATCCAGGAAATTCTCGGTCACGGGTAGATCCTTGTTTCCGGGATCGGTACGACGAATTTGCCGCCCCACTCCCGAATATCGGCCATCTGCTGCATGATTTCCTCCTTAAAGTTCCAGGGTAGTATCAGCAGGTAGTCGGGCCGGGTCTCCCGGATCTTGTCGGGTGCGAAAATCGGGATATGGGTCCCCGGCAAATATTTTCCCTGTTTGTAGGGGTTGCGGTCCACTGTGTAATCGAGGAAGTCCGTGCGAATGCCGCAGTAATTGAGCAGAGTATTGCCCTTGCCCGGGGCGCCGTAACCGACCACACTTTTTCCCCTGCGCTTGGTCGCGATCAGGAAATCGAGGAGCTTGCGCTTGGTTTCCTTCACCTGCTCGGCAAAAGCGAGATAGGTATCCATCTGAGGGATGCCAAAGGTTTCTTCGCGGGCCCGTAGGGCGGCGACAGCGGGAGCAAGCGGCCGGCTGACATCCTCGGCATGCCGGGCGTAGATCCGTAGCGAGCCGCCGTGGGTGGGCAATTCTTCGACGTCGAACAGGGTCAAGCCGTGGGCGGCGAAAATCTTTTCGGCGGTGATAAAGGAGAAGTAGGAAAAGTGCTCGTGATAGATGGTGTCGAACTGGCTTTCCTCCATCAGCTTGACCAAATGGGGGAACTCCATGGTGATCACCCCCTGGGGCTTGAGCAGGATCTTCATGCCCCGGACAAAATCGTTGAGATCCGGAACCTGGGCCAGGACGTTGTTGCCCAACAGCAGATCGGCGCATTTGCCCTCGGCGGCCAAGGCGCGAGCGGTCGTTTCGCCGAAGAACTCGGTGCGGGTCGGCACCCCCTTGCCGATGGCGACCTCCGCGACGTTGCGGGCCGGCTCGATGCCGAGAATCGGAATCTGGCGGGGGAGGAAATACTGCAGCAGATAGCCATCGTTGCTGGCCACTTCAACCACCAGGGAATCTGCGCCGAGTTGGAATCGCCGGCAAACCATCTCCACGTAAGTCTCGGCGTGCTTGAGCCAGTGCTCTGCATAGGAAGAGAAGTAGGCATATTCGGTAAAAATCTGTTCGGCGCTGACATATTGTTCAAGTTGTACCAGAAAACAGCGGGAACAGACCTGAACATGGAGCGGATAGAACGGTTCCATCTGATTGCACCGCTCGGGTGCGATATAACTCTCGCACAGGGGCGACATCCCCAGGTCGACGAAGGTGTGGCGCAGTGCCTCGCCGCAAAACCGGCAATTATTTTTCGCTTGCATCATGGCTTCTCCTTTGGAGATGAACATTTTCCGCGCCGCTACCGGCACCACCGCAATTGTTCGTCAAGTTGACCGCTGGCCTGCAGACGACTGATGACCTCCAGGCGGATAAGTTGCGAATTGCGATAATTGGGGTCGTTGAACCCCATGGCGAGCAGATTGTCCCGGATCTCCTGCACGGTGGAGATAAGGTCCTCCTGGGGCTGATGGTTGGGAGCCAACTCTTTGTAGAGGTCGAAATTGGCCCGGTAGGAGCGCTTGTCTGGGGGCGCATCGGGGTTAACGCTAATCTTCACACCGGGGATGACCTGGGCGGTTGCTTCGGCCAGGGCCAGGATGTTGGTGTTCCAGGCATTGCTGCCGGTATTCACTGCCAGAAACCGACCCCCGAGGGTAGCGGGACGGGCGATGGCCCAGTCCAGGGCTCTTGCCATGTCGAGGGTGTTGATCATCGGCCGCCAGGGGGTGCCGTCGCTGAGGATGGAAATGTGCTTATTGACCAAGCCCCCGGCGACAAAGTCGTTGAGTACAAGGTCGAGGCGCAGCCGGCTCGACCAGCCGCAGGCGGTGGCGAAGCGGTTGCAGGTGACCGTAAAGTGCTCATCGGCGAGTTTTTCCAGGGCTTCTTCGGCGGCAACCTTGGAGCGGGCATAGGCAGTGAGTGGGTTGAGCTTGTCCTGTTCTTTGCGCGGCGCATCGTCGGCCTGACCGTACATGGAACAGCTCGAAGCATAGACAAAGGACCGCACTCCGTTGTCCTTGGCCAGCCTGGCCAGATTGACCGCGGCGCGGAAGTTGATATCCATGGTGACGTCTTCGAACTTGTTGCCGATGGGGTCGTTGGAAATGGCGGCCAGGTCGACGATGGCATCCACTCCCTTGAGCAACGGTTCGGGAAAATTACGGATGTCTCCGAATACCTGCTGGTTCAGATCGATTTCCGGGCTGATCGCAGGATTGGTCAGGCAGTGGGCGAAGTAACCGATATCGAACCCGATCAGGGTTGCCGTTGGGTAGGTGTTGCGGAGCTGCCGCACCACGCTCGGGCCGACATAGCCAAGATTGCCGACAATCAGAATTTTCATCGAGAGATCCTTCGGGGAAACAGTGTTCGCCGTCAATGGGCCGATTTGGCCAGATTTTCGTAGAGGATCAGCCGGTCATGCCCCCAGCCGATGGAAACCAGGTCGAGGTCGCCGTCCCGATCGATATCCACCGCCAGCGCCCCGTCGTGATGCTCGTCGCCGGTATGGATGAGGCGGGGCAGCCAGAGGCTGGCGTCCCCCCGCAGGTTTTCGAACCAGAGCAGCCGGGCGGTGCGCGGGCGGGCCAGGTTGTGCTCGCCTGCCACCAGGTCGAGGTCGCCGTCGCCGTCCATATCGGCAACATCGAGACTCATCGGGCCGATAAGCTGGGCGATGGGGTGTTCGCTCCAGGGCTTGGCCGGATCGCTCCCCGCCTGGTACCAGGCCAGCTTGCCGGGGGCGCTGATCGCTTCAAAGCCGATGACCACATCGAGGCGACCGTCGCCGTCGAGATCGGCCACGCGGTTGCGGTCGGGATTGGCGTCGGTCTGGTGCAGCACCAGCGGGGTCCAGCCCGCTTCCCTGTCGTTGCGCAGCCAGCGGGTGCCGAGAACCAGATCGAGATCGCCGTCGCCATCGAGGTCGGCGGCGCTGAGGGCTTCGTCCTGGGACTGGCTGGAGAGCTCGCGCCGGCTCCAGGGCTGGGTGGTGGGATCGGCGGGAGGTTCCAACACCTCCAGCCCCAACCCGGGCTGGTGCCAGGAGAGCACCCTCGCGGCGGCTCCCCGGCTATCGGTCAGGGTGGTCACCCCCTGCAGGAAATCGCCCTTGCCGGCCGGGAGATTGCGGTGCACCTGGAAGTTGCCGCGGCCATCGTTCCGTGCCCAGACCAGGCTTCCGGGTGGCGGTTCGCTGCGCAGACCGAGTTTGCGCAGCAGCCGCCGGGAAAAACTCGGCGGATGGAAACCATCCCAGCCCGAGGCGAGGATGTCCGGGGCGCCGTCGCCATCGAAATCGGCCACCAGAGCCGCGTTGTTGGCCCCTTCGCCCAGAGCCTGCCGCGCCCAGGGCCCGGCAATGGCGCCGGGGTTGCGGTACCACCAGCCCCCGGTGACGATGTCGGGGAGCCGGTCCCCGTCGAGGTCGGCGCTCATAACGAAGACCGAGGGCCAGGGCTTGGCGGCATCGAGGAGGTGACGGGCCCAGCCGGCCGCGGTGCGGTTGCGGCCCTGGTTCAGCCACAGCTCCACCGGCTGATGGTCGCCGCTCCAGTTGGCGCCGAACAGGTCGAGGTCACCGTCCTGATCGATGTCCACCGCCTTCATGCTGTGGGAGCCGGTGGTGGCAACAACCTCCCTGCTCCAGGGGGAGGCTGCGCCCCTATTCCAGTAGACGGCCACCTCTTCGGGCCCTTCCCCCTGGGGCATGGCGGCCGTGACCAGATCGATGCGGCCGTCGTGGTCGAAATCTCCGGCCAGGATGGAATGGAGCACGGTTTCCACCTGTCCATCGACCACCCGCTCCTGCCACTCCGCCCCCGGTTGGGTCGGTGCCTGGCACCAGGAGATGCGGTAGTAGGATCCGGCCGGCTCCGCCGGCGCCATCAGGACGTCGGGGCGGCCGTCGTGATTCATGTCTCTGACGTCGAGAAAGGCGTCGGACCAGTTCCAATTCGGGCAATAGGACTCGGCCTGCCAGGCGGCCGGATCGCTCAGGGCGCCGGGGTTGCGGTACCAAAATTGGTTGGCGAGCACATCGGAACGGCCGTCGCCATCCAGGTCGACCACCTTCAAGCCTTCGCCCTGGGGAGTGAAACGGGCGAGCCGGACCCAGCTACCGGGGGTCTCCTGGCGATAAAAATACAGTTTGTCGCCGTCGTTGTGCCCGAACAGACTCTGATTCCTGGCCACCAGGTCGAGATTGCCGTCGCCGTCGAAATCGGCCACCTCTACATCGTGCAGCACGCGCTCATCGATCAGGGTCGGGGTCCAGTCGGGGTTGCGGAACCAGATCAGGCCATCGTCGGTCAGGGCGACCAGATCGTTGCGGCCGTCGCTGTCGATGTCGGCCACTTCGACATCGGTCCGGAACCGGTACCGGTCGGAGACCAGGTGCCTGGTCCAGTCGGGGTTTTGGTACCAGACCAGTTCGCCCTGTTCCGGCCAGGGGTAAGCGCCGAGACCGATCTTGTTGAGCAGCCGTTTCCAAAACGCCAGAGGGGGCGGATGGTGACCACCCACCACCAGGTCCACCAGGCCATCGCCATTGACGTCCCCCACGGCTTTACCATAGGGGCCGCGGGGGCCGTCGACGTCGACGATGACCTTGCCGAAACTGCCGCTGGCTACGGGACGGCCACCGCAGCCCCAGTTTGTCAGGCCGACCAAGCAGGCCAGAACCAGCGCCCCAAGGAGGAGATTGCGTTTCATAAACGGATCACTGCCTGCCAAATCCCGCCGATCTTTCCGGTTCAGGCACGGGAGCGCTTCAGAAACAGTCCGGACAATGCCTGGGCCGTTTCCTGCAGAATGGCGCGACGGGACCAGAGCATTCGCCGCGCCAAGAAAACTTTCATGCGGAGTTTCTCCGCCGACGGGGCCGAACAGTTGCCGATGGCCCGCCAATAGGCCCACTCTTTTTTCAGGGTCGGCAGCACGAATTTGGAGCTTTTCCCGGTCCAGAACAGCTGCTGCACGGTCTGGTTCTTGCGGTCCCAGGAGCTGGCCTGTTCATGCATGCGGCGAAAGAACAGAGTTTCGGGAATCTCGATGATCTTGCCCTGAAGCGCCAGTTCGGCCATCAGGTTGATGTCGGCGGCGGGAAAGCTGCCATTGCCCATGAGGATGGTTCGGGCCAGGGCCGCGCGGCGCATGAGGCCATAAATGGCATTGGTCAGTCCCACCACGCTGAAGTACTGAAAAAACCGCTCCGCGGCCGAGTCCTGCTGCAAGTCGAGGTTGTCGTCGTAGTGCTCGACCAGTTGGCCTTCGCCGTCGATGATGTCGGTTTTGCCGTAGGCCATGACCGCGTCGGGATTGGCTTCCAACACCTTGAGACAGACCTCGTGCAGGCGGTTGGAGGATAGATCGTCGGCATTGAACCAGCGGAAGTATTCCCCGCGGGAGCGGTGAAACAACTGGTTGTAATTATTGGCGGCGCCGATATTATGGCTGTTGCGAATATAGACGATGCGCGCATCCTTCGCCGCGAACTCGCAGCAGATCGCCTCGGTGCCGTCGGTGGAGGCGTTGTCGGAAATAATCAATTCAAAATCACCGCAGGTCTGGGCAAGAACTGACTCAATTGCCAGGCCGAGATAGGGCTCCCCATTGAAAACAGGAATTCCGACACTGATTTTCGGTTTGGCAGATTTCATAATATCTTCCCAAGTCGAATTCTGGCCCGCAGCAACCGAACAATCGTCTCCCATACTGAGCGGTTACCGATTTATTTAAATGCACGCATGCTAATGCCGCAGGATAGCCGTGTGTCGGCAGCTGCAATTCGGTCGAGTGCTAACCCGACCAGATTGAGCAAAGGAATGGTCGAGCAAGCAGCCAAGCGAGCGCCGCGCCCATTGAGACGCCGGTGCAACAACACGTTTAGGGCAGTCATCAAGCCGCTCCCCGATCCACCTTCGTAAGCCGTCTCGACCGAAGCGAAACGGCGCGCCATGTAACGCAGCCCATCCGGCAAGAACCGCCACAACTCGTCGTGGTGCTCCGGATACACCCCTCTGGTCGAAAGCAGGAGCACACCACCAGGCTTAAGTACACGTCGCATTTCTTCCACAGCGGCAGCGGCATCCGGAACATACTGCAGGGTATCGGTGCATATCACCAAGTCCACGCTATTGCCTGCGAAGGGCAGACTTTGCACATTGCCGATCACGTCGACCATCCCTTCGAATTGCAAGTCGACCCCGACATAGAGCTGAGTCTTGGCATCAATCAGCGGGCGATAGGGCTGTATGCGGCCACCGAGGTCCAGCACATCCAGTGGCCCTGCGAGTTCTTCCAACCATTTGACAAGAATCGGCCGCCGATGGTGGAAAATAAGGCTGTCCACGTCACGCATCGACGGGTCCAAGCGGAACTGTGATAATTGCCGCGAAAATTCGAAGCTGCGCTTGTGTTTATCGCTATCGAGGGCAAAATCCCCTTGGTAGTATTTATAACGCATCTTTTTAGCCCGGGATAAAATTAAGCGTTTATTAATTTATCGCAGTTCCTTCCTTATTAACTTCCAGTTGTTGCAGCCACGCTTCCCGCCAGTAAGTATATTCTTTCTGCGGGTTCAACCGTTGAAATTCACCTGTTGCGGTTATATCTTGCAGTATCCAGCAAGGAGTTTTTATTTTAACCATCTTACCAGTACCTTCGTGAATAAGTCGATCTACTTTTTTGTAAACAACTGCATGATTTCCGGAAAAACGAATCATGTCCCTATCATACCAAAGCCCTTTTGTTTTTCCATTGACGAGTGTAAGTGATATTTGCTCTCGGCTTTTTATCTTCACTTTCTGACCTATGGACAAATTCGATAGTGACCCCTGCGTAGCTGAATTATCCTGGGCGACAGAAGGCATACAGGGGAATCCCGCACCTTTGCGTAACCGTTGCGCGGTATTGAACAATCGGGTCAAAAGAACAATCACATAAGCCCACAGAGTGACGTTCCCCGACAACAGTGGCCGCAAATCCTGCCTGAAGTCGAATCGTGACATCGGCTGTGATGCCTCCCACAACCTTGTCATCTGGCATATGTAAGTATCTTGTTCGGTTTTTATTGTATCCGGCGCTATCCGAACATTGTTTTGGGCTTGTGCACTTACGGCCATGTTTGCTGGCTGCCTTTGTAGCCAGGCATCCTTCCATAGGATATGACACTCGGCCTGACAACCATCATGATGGACACCATTGCAACGCAATGCAGTCAGTGTGACTGCATTGCGTAAACGACGCATGCCCGTCTTGTTGCGCATGTCGTATATCTTGTCGACACGGCGGTGCACCTGAAATGTACGTCCGCAAAATTCCTTCATCTCAGGCATGAAAGGCAATCCATCAAGTGCAGCATCGGCATCCAGTGTCGACAGTATTTCGTCAAGCGGTCGGATCGTCACAAGGTCGCCAGGCCGGGGCGCCCGACCCAACAGGGAACGCAAGCCCAATTTTGAGAGCAGGCCCTGTGATGGCGTCCTTAACAGCGATGCTCCTATGGGATCTTTCAGACCCAACTCAATCCTTCTATCCCGCCATAGGCAGACAAAACCTCCGACGGCAATTAAAGCCGCCACAACGGTCAGCACTATCAGCAAAGAACTTGCAGCCGTACCGAACATTTCTGAGACATCGGAAATATGCAACACCATAAGACCAAGAAGGCCAACAATGCTCATGGCCAAGGCCAGTGTAATTGTTTTCCAATAACTTTTCCGATGTACCACTTCCCCTCCTTGAACGCTGGCAATTCGAACTGCAATCGTTGATCTAGATAACCCCGAGACGTCTGAAAAATTTTCCAAGATGCCGCCAGGTCAACTTGACCCAAGCTGGTCTCAACAGAATCAAGTGCTTACACTCTTCCGCATTTGGATAATTTTTCCGACTCGCACCTGCCGCGTCCTCAACGCTCCTCGGGCCAATAGGCCGGCAGCAATTCCAGCACGGTGCCGGCAAAGGCCTCGATGCGCTCCCTGCCCTGGGCAATTTCCTGCTCCTTGACCAGGGTCGATACCCGCACGAAGGCGCCGTCGTTGCGGTTATGCAGCACCCTGCCCTTGAACCGCTGGATGTTCTGCTGCAACCCCGTGGCCAGCACTTTGTCGCCGGCACTCTGGTACCAGTGCAGCATGACGTTGTGCAAACCGTCCTTGCTGGCGACGACGTAATTCACCCGTACTCCCTCGGGATAGCCGTCGGTGCGCAACACGGCCTCGCCGCTCTGGGTGATGGCCCAGCCGGCCCCGGGGAGGCAGGCGTAGGGATTGTGGCCGGTGCGCCCCCCCTTGGCGGTGCCGTAATAACCAAGGTACAGATCGATCTCCGGCCCCTGCGCGGCCCGGTAGTGTCGATAGAGATGCAGGTCGGCGTTGAGTACGTCATAGACCGACTGGGGAAAGGCGTCTTCCCGCCCCTGATAGCCGGCAATCTGCAGGGGAAGCTTTTCCAGATTGGTCTGCAGCACCACCGGGACCCCCCGGGTCTGGATGCCGAGCACCAGCGCGAGGGTCAGCAGCAAGGTTGCGCAATAAAAAGCAAAGGAGGTCTTCTGCATAACTGGCCCCTAGCGATGCGTGGCAGCCGGGGCGCGGCGCGGGCCGACCCGGTTGAGCAGGGTGAATACCAAAAACAGCATCCCGAGGCCGAAGGCGAACACGGCCAGACCGGAAAACTCGTGCAGAAAGCCGCGGGCGACGCGGTCGCCGAAGAAATGGGCGAGGATGCCGGTGCCGCTGACCCGCAGGATGTTGGCCAGCATGGCGATGGGAACGGCGGCCAGGATCAGAACCGCCTTGCGCCACCAGCCGTTGCCGGAGAGGTGGGCGAAGAGGACGCTGAGCATGGTCAGGGACATGATGGAGCGGATGCCGCTGCAGGCCTCAGCGACTTCCAGCTGGGTCTGAATGAAGTAGAGCATGTTCCCTTCCCGATAGACCGGGATGGAGCAGAACTGGATCAATTCGGCGGAAATCCGGGTGGCCAGCATCTGCAGCGGAAAGGAAACCATGCTCAGCAATGTATCGGGCACCGGCACCATGAACAGCAGGAAGCCCAGGGGAAAGGCGAGCACGCGCACCGCCTGCCAGCCAAGACAACCCCACAACAGGCCGAACAAGGAGGTGACGATCATCAGACGGGCAAAGACCGCGATTCCACCGGCGTAGCTGACCAGGTAGATTCCCAGGCTCAGCGCCAGCAGCAATCCGCCCCAGAGGGAAGCGGAAATCTCGACCTGGCTCAGTTCCCGCCGCTTCTGCCAGGCGAAATACAGGGAGATCAGAGGCACCAGCAGGGCGTGGGAATTGTCCGAATGGTTGAGCCAGGTATCGACCATGTCGGGGATCACCGGGGTGAATACCGCGCCCCAAAGCACCAGCAGAACGCCTGTTTTCCAAATAATGTCGCGCGCGGCGAGGGTCATGGCCGGGCCTCCTCAAGGCGGGAGAACAGGGCCAGAATCCGGGCCCGATCCCTGGGCTGCAGGTAACCGTGAACGGGGAGGGTCACCAGGCGGCGGGCGACATCCTCGGCGGCCGGAAAGGCCTGGCCGGTAAATTGTCCGGACAACTCCGGCAGCCGGTGGACTCCATCCGGGTAGGACGGGGCGATGCCCAGCCCCTGTCGCTCGCCATCGGCGAGGAGTCGGCGCGCTGCGGTGGTGTTGTCCAGGAGCAGCGGAAACCGCAACAGCGGCTTGGGCCGGTCGGCACAGGCCGGCGCCAACCCCGGCACCGGGCTCGCATGCCAGCATTCGACGGCGGCACGTCTCTGCCCTTGCAAAGCCTGCAGCTTGCGCTGCCAATGCCGGGCCAGGCCCGCCTGCAGGCCGCCAAGACGACGCAGGGGGAACTCGGGATGAAAGATGGTCTCCCCCAGGCGCAGAAAGGGGATGGCCTTGGGCAGCCAGAAAAGCCGGGGATGGGTCAGCAGCGACAGGGCCAGGGCGTAAAAGGCCAACCGCAGGGTCTGGCTGCCGTTGTAGGTCGGCAGCATGGCGAACCTGGCGCCAAGTGCCTGGCCCAGATCGTCGCGGTCGGTCAGGATGACGCCGCCTTCCACGGTGGAAAGAGCCTTACCCCGACCGAGG
>CAZYXS010000021.1:13096-25908 GCA_964650955.1 uncultured Desulfuromonadales bacterium
TCCCAAGGTGCCGAGCTTGGCCCCATCGGTGCTGCCGCCCATGGCCTGGGCCGCGTCTTCGACGATGGCGACAGCCGGGTCGCGGATCAGGCCACGAAGCCGCTCGATGTCGGCGGGCAGGCCGAACAGGTGGACGGGAATCACGCAGAGCAGATGCGGATCGTCGAGCTTGCCGGGCAGCTGCCGATAATCGAAATCGAGGGTAGCCGGATCGATGTCGCAGAGCTTGACCCGAAGGCCGGCCTTGACGATGGCCGAGGGGACCGAATAACAGGTCAGTGCCGGAATCAGCACCTGGTCCCGGCCGGGCTGGGCCTCCTTGAGGGCGAGCAGGGTCAGGGTCAGGGCCGCCTTGCCGGAGGAGACCAGCAAACAGTGGCGGCGCTGAAAGTGTTCGCGGAGTTCGTCCGTGAAGCGTTCGACCTCGCGCTCGCCGCGAATCAGACCCCGCAGGCCGGAGGCGAGGTCCCTCCAGGACAGGGGCGAGGCTGCGGGGGGCAGGGTGCGACCGATATGCATGGAGAAATCTTTCGACAGAGGGTTCATAGACTGATATAGCGCCGCAGGGGCGGACCCAGCCGGGTTGAGAGGGAAAGGGGAAGCCGGGACCAGAGCGCCTCGGCAATCCGCCGTCCGGTACCGGAATCGGTGCCCTGGCCTGCTGGATCAGGCCCGTCAAGGGTGCCGATGTCCTGCCAGTAAAGAGGACCCGGGGTCGCTCCCCACTGCTGCTTGAAGCGCCAGGTTCCCTCCCCCGGGGTGGAGCGGCCGAAATCGAAGACCCGGCAGCCCTGATCGGCGGCCGTGGTCAACAAGGTCCGGTAGAGCAGCATGTTGGGGTTGAGCTGGTTGAGCCGGCGCAGCGAGGAGGCCCAGGGGACCACCGCCGCGCGGCCATGGAGCAACAGCACCCCGGCGGCGGCCGGTTCGCCCGCCGGGGTGGAAACCAGCACCACTCTGGCGGCCTCGCCAAAGTGGCGCAGGATGGCTTCGATCCAGACCCTGGCATGTACCGGAGAGCCGAGATCGCGCATGTTTTCTGCGAACACGCGGTAAAAGGCGGCCGCCAGTTCCGCCCCGCCGACCCGCACCTGCAACCCATCGCGCAGGGGCTTGTTGACCTGGCTGCGCAGCTTGGCCTTGAGGCCGGCCAGCAGTGCCTCGCCGCTCTCCGGCAGTTCCAGCAGCATGCGCACCTTGCGGGCCGGGCCACTTTCGGCCGGCCCCGGTAGAGGGCGAGCCGAGCGGATCTCCACCTGCCGGGCACCCCGCTGCCGCCCCAGGCGACAGGCGGCTTCAAGCAGCGACGCGGCAATTTCCGGGGTGTCGGCCAGGGGCCCCCCGGCATCGCAATAGGGCAGCGAGACCAAGCGAATGCCTCGCAGAGGCAGCTTGAATTCAATCAGCGGCAACACCCCGCACAGGCGCCCCCCGGCTTCGGCAACCAGCGGGCAGGAAGCAAATCCATAGGCTTCCCGCACCGCCCGGGACCAGGCCAGGCGATGATAGGCCAGGCCATCGGGATGGGCGAGAACATAAGTTTCCCAAGCCGGGTCATCGGCAGCGGTGGCGGGGCGGATGGTCGGTTGGCCCATCAGGACGTTTCTCCGGCCGGCAGCAGCGTCCGCAGGGGTGCAAAGGAGAAATCCTCCAGCAGCCGCCGCAGGCGGCCCTCCGTGCGGTGCAGGTTGAGATAGTGCCGGGTGCGGCTCTTCCATCCGGCCCCGTGCATCCGGGGCTGATCGGGGTCGACCTCCCAGGGATGGAGATAGAAGATGAAGGGTTGCCGGTCCCGCCGGTTGATCCGCTGCAGGCCCCAGCGGGTCAGTGCGTATGGGAAAAGCCGAAAGTAGCCGCCTCCGGCAATCGGCCAGTTGCGTCCGCCCAAGGCCAGGGTGGTGATGGGTATTTCCAGCAATCGCCAGCGGCCCTCGGCGGGGCCGGTCGCGGGCCGCCAGGCGCCGCCCTCGACACGCTCGGCGGGCCCCGGAAAGCGCGGCCAGTCGGCCAGGCCATAGAGGTCGTGGGGCACGGGAAAGATACTGGAATCGTAACGGAATCCAGCTTCGCAAAGTTCGTCGAAAGCCCACCAGGTGCGGGCCGAGATGGAGTAGCTCGGAGCGCGATAGCCGAGGACGGCGGTCCCGGAGAGATCTTCGAGCACGGTCTTGCTGCGGCGCAGGTCGGTGCGGAATTCCTCCCGGTTCTGGGTTCCGACCCGACGATGACCGTAGCCGTGACTGGCGATTTCGTGTCCGGCAGCGCCAATGCGCCGGACCAGGTCGGGACAGCGTTCGGCGACCCAACCCAGAATGAAGAAGGTGGCCAGGGCGCCATGCTCGGCGAGCAATTGCAGCAGACGCTCCGTGTTGCGCTCCACCCGCAACTCCCTGCGCTCCCAACTGGCGGGAGGGGAAATCGCCTCGAAAGCGGAGACGTGGAAGTAATCCTCCACGTCGATGCTGAGATAGTTGGTCGGCGTCATAACTTCAGAATCTCTGCCTCAACTGAACAGCCGGGCCAGCAGCCCCTTGCGGCTTTCGAGGGTATGGGCCGGGGGAGTCTGCGGGACGGGAAGCGGCACGGCCAGGCGGGACGCAAGCTGTTTCATGCCGCGGTCCAGTTGGACGGCATCGGCGCTCTGCTGTTCCATGAGGGCTTTGAGCGCGGACTCGAAGCCGGCCAGACGCTCGGCCAGGCGCAGGCGGTCGCCCTGGCCGGCCTCGATGCGGGCCAGCCCGGCTTCGAGCCGGGCCAGGCGGGCCACCAGATCTTCGAGCAGCGGGAGGTCCGGCGCGGCTACGGCCCGCTGAGCGGCCTCGGGAGCGCATTCCCAGGCGACATCGCCGATGACTTCCTCCACCAGTTCAAGGGTCAGATCGCGGGTCTCCTCGACGAAGGCGGCCAGCAGGATGAAATCGCAGAAGACGTTGATCAGACGGGGTATGCCGTTGCTGTACTGGTAAAGAATGTCAAAGGTGCCGGGGAAGAAATTGACCGCCTGCCGGTTGCCGGCCATCTCCAGGCGGTGGTAGACGTATTCCTGGGCCTCCTCCGGGCTGAGCGGTTCGATATGACAGCTGATGTTGATGCGCTGGCGCAACTGGCGCAGGCTGTCCTGGGCGATGATCCCCTTGAGTTCGGGCTGGCCGACGAGCACGATCTGCAGCAGCTTGAAAGAGTCGGCCTCGAGATTGGAGAGCAGGCGCACCTCTTCCAGGGCTTCCCCGGACAGATTCTGGGCTTCATCGATGATGACCATCGGCTGGCCGCCCCTGGCATGCTCGGCGATGAGAAAATCATTCAGATCGCGCAGCAGGGCGACCTTGTCCTTGCCCTCGATGTAGAGGCCGAACTCTTCGTTGATCATGGCGATAAGCTGATCGGAGCTGACCCGGGTATTGAAGACCAGGGCGAGACGGGTGCCGGGATTAAGCCGGCCGATCAAATCGCGAATGATGGTGGTCTTGCCTGAACCGACCTCGCCGGTGAGCAGGATGAACCCGGCCCGCTCCTGGATGCCGTAACGCAGGTAGCTCAGGGCCTTGCGGTGGGACTGGCTCTGAAACAGGAAGCGCGGGTTGGGCACCAGCTCGAAGGGTTTGGCGTGCAGACCGAAAAAGGCTTCGTACATGAGCGGAAACTCCGCGGGCGCCGCCGTTAGAGGCGAAGTCCGATTTCCGCGACAACGATGTTGTTGCGGTAGTCGTTGAAGGCGAAGGTGGAATCATTGACGCGATAGGCATAGCTGCCGCGCAGAAACAGGTAGCCGTAGGTGTAGGACAGGGAGACATTGCCGCCATAGCGATAGGCGACCTCGTCCTCGGGACGGAAATTGAAATAGGTGAAATCTCCACCCAACCCGAGGCGGGTGCGGGAACCCAAAGGAATGCCGAAGGTGAGACCGACCCCGGCGGAGCGGTCTTCCCGGTCAACTTCTTCGTAGTCCCCTGTTTCGACCTGGCCGCTGAGATCCATGGCGATCTTGCCGCTGTAGGCAAGGGTCCCGCGCAGGGTGCGGTTGCGATAGAGGCCAAAGGTTGCCGAATCCGTATAGTCCTGAGTGGCCTGCCCCCGGATCAGCAGCTGCGGGCTGTATTCGTAATCAACCCCAAGTGTGACCAGAACCGAATTGGTGTCGGGACGGTCGTCGGGCTGGATGCGCGCCTGCCCTGCCCGCCCCTCGATCGCGACCCGGGGAGAAACCCGTATCCGGGCTCCGCCGTAATAGTCCTGGCGATTGTAATCCTCGGTCAGTTCCGCCCGGTGGGCCCGATGCCTGCCCCCCGCCAGCAGGGTCAAATTGGCCGAGAGGTCGCGGCGCAGTTCGAGGCTGCCGGCATGACCTTCCGAGTCATCTCCCTGGGCCGCCTCATAATCGCTGCGGTCGTAAAGATAGCCGAGGGTCGCGGTGAAATGCTTGATCTTGCGGAAGGTATAGCTGGGGTTGACCAGCAGCCGGTTGAGGCTGGATTTGTTGAAGAAATCGTTTTCGAGGGCCAGGGCTCGCCGGGGATCGAGGGAGACCCGGCTAAGGTTGTCCGATATATGGATGGTAAAATCCCGGCCGGGAAAAATATCGGCCTGGGCGTCGGCCCGCTGCACCTCGCCAAGCTTGGTCTCGTCCAGTTCCGAATTTTTGTTGTACTTGCGGAACAGCAGGCTGTAATCAACATCGAGATGCAAGTGGGTGGCCGCATACTCCAGGTCAATGCCCGGGGCTACGGTGGAAATCTGATCCCCCTGGGCCCGGTTGGCTTCGAGAAACAGGTTGTCGTTGTATTCGGTGCGCAGATCCAGACGCGGCTTGACGGTCAACGCCGCGAACGCCGAAGTCGGCAGCAGGATGACCAGGATCAAAAACCCGATGCTGCATCGTTTCATAGCCCCCCTCCAGACCGCTCAGGCGTAATAATAGGCCCCTTTTTTCGTGGGGAACAAAGCATCGTTGTAGATGACGCCCAACAGCTTGTCCTGGTCCAGCCCGGCCAGAGTCTCAGCGATATCGCTGAGCTTGGCCGCGGCTTCGCGGGCCACGAACAACAGACCGTCGACCCCCCTGCTGAGCACCTGGGCATCGGCAAAGGGCAACGACGGCGGCGTGTCGAAGAGGATGTAGCGATCCCGATAGCGATGCTTGAGCTCGGCAATCAACTCCAGCATGCGATTGGACCCGAGGAGTTCCGCCGGGTTGTCAACGGTGCCTCCGGCCGGCAGCAGGACCAGTTTGCCCAACCCCGTTTTGATCAGCACGTCGGGCAGGGTGGCTTTGCCCTGCAGGCATTGGATCAGACCGGCCGCGGGCTGCAGTCCGAGATAGCGATGCAGGCTGGGGCGCCGCAGATCCGAATCGACCAGCAGCACCGTATGGTCGAGTTCCTGCGCCAGGGTCAAGCCGAGGTTGAGAACCGTCAGCGACTTGCCCTCTTCCCTGACCGCGCTGGTCACCAGCAGGGTATTGGCAAAGTTATCGCCACGGGTTTTGCGCACCACCAGGGACTTGAGCTTGTGGTACTCCTCCCGGACCTCCTGGCTGGCCTCGCCACAGGCGACCAGAAGCAGGTTGTTCACTTCCAGCGCCCGGGTCTGCAACAGGGCCGCGGCATTGCCCGTTGGGCCGCGCCGGCTGGTCACTGCCGATTCCCCTCGATCCGGCTGGGGGACGGGAGGAACCTCTTGGGCCTGGCGGGTCCGGGCGGCCTGTTCTATGGCCCGTTCAATTCGACTCATCGGTGAATGTCTTTCCTGGACAAAGTATCGTCACACTAGCGCCCGAACAGCTCGAAACCGAGCAGTCCGACAAAACCGACTCCCCAAACACCGCCGGCGGAGTAGACCAGACGGTCGATTCGCCGCCGGCGACGGAGTTCCGCAGGGTTGTCCATGTGGGGTATCACCGCCAGAACGTCGATTCCCAACTCCTGCAGTTGCCTGCTGTCCTTGACGGTGGAGTTCAGCATGTCCAGCAGCAGGACGCTGCCGATTCCGGCCGCCAACCCGGCGACAAGGCCCAACAGAATCATCCGCGGCATGTTGGGGGACACAGGCTTGCGTGGCAAAATGGCCGGGTCCACGATGCGGAAGGTGGTGGTCTTGTCGCCAATCTCCATCTGTTTGGAGACCTCGGACTGGCCCATGCGCAGCAGCAGGCTTTCGTAAATTTTCTTCACCGAATCCCGCTCCTGGATCAGAACGTTGAGCTGCTTGGCATTTTCGGGTATTTCCTGCAGCTCCCGCTCCTTGGCGGACAACAGTTCCTGCAGCCGGGCTTTTCTGGCCCCCATGGAGGAGAGCTCGGCTTCGACCTCCAAGACCTTCTGCTGGGCGTCCTGATGCAGGGGATTGACACCGGTCATGCGGGTGCCCCCATCGGCCTCGGCCTCTTCTTGCCCCCGGCTGCGCAAGGCGGCGATTTCGGCCTTGACTTTGACGACTTCGGGGTAATTTTCGGTGTAGCTCAGCAGCAACTGGCGCAAGCGGTTTTCCAGGATCCTGAGCCGGTCGCCGGCCGCCTGCTCGCTGAACAGGGAGACGGTGGGCTGCAGACCGCGCAACTGCTCGCTGAGGCGCGCCTTGCGCGCCTGCAGGGTGGCCATCTCCAGACTCAGGGTCTCGATCTGCTGCTGGTACTGACGCAGTTGCTGGAGGGTGGCATTTTCATCCACTGACAAATACACCCCCTGCTGACGGCGGAAGTCGATAATGGCGTTTTCCGCCTCGTCCAGCTTCTGCTTGAACAGCACCAGCTGCTCATCAAGAAACCGGTTGGCACCATAGGTTTCATCCCGCTTGGCGGAGATGTTCTCGTCGAGGTATTTGCGCACCAGCTTGTTGATGAAGCTCTGGGCGAAGAGGGGATCCCGATCGGTAATGGAGACGGTGAACAGATCCTCACCCCGGCTGACATTGATCTCCGTGCGTTTCTGCAGCGAGGAGATCAGGGCCTGCAGAGCCCGCGGGTCTCCCACCTGGACGTCCATATCCATTTCGCCCAGAACCTTGGAAATGAGGTCGCGACTGAGCAGTGCATAGCGCAGCACGCGAATGCGATCCTGCATGTCGGGAGTGACCGCGATCCCCTGCACCAAACTGCTGATGACATTTTTCTCTATGAACACGGTGCTGTCGGCCCGATATTGGCGGGGCATCCGATAGCTGGCGGCGATAAGGGCGGTGGCCACCAGAATCGCCAGGCCGATGGCCAGGCGGCGGCGCCGATAAACGATTTTCAAGTAACGGTAGAGTTCACTCAGATTCTGTTCCATCACCCTTTCGGCGAACCGCCGAACTCCCTGTCATGCATTGTTACTCAAACCGCAACGGACTTCTGCGCCAGGCCCCTTTGATCATGGGGGGGGAACAAACCTAGAACAAGCCCTCTTCCACGGTGACGTAATCGCCAGGCATCAGGGAGACGTTCTGGGCGTTTTCCTTGCCCTGCATCAAATCCTTGACCTTGACCCGGACCTTGGTGGCATCGGCGCGGGTGATGACCACATTGTTCTCTTTGGCGAATTCGTTGAAGCCGCCGGCTTCGAGAATGGCGTCGAGCACCTTCATGCCGTCGCGGAAGGGAATGAATTTCGGCTGTCGGACGGCGCCGACGACGTACACCTTGCTCAGTTCGTTGGTCGGGATAAAGACGACGTCCTCGGGCAGCAGATCGACATCCTTGGCGAACTGGCCACCGACATAGAGTTCATGAAAGTTGACCGGGAGTTTCTTCCCGTCGCGCATCAGGTAGGCATGGCGCAGGTCGGCCCGTTCCAGGGGGCCGAGACTGCAGAGAAACTTGAACAGGGTGGTGCGCCCAGGCAGCCGGACCACCGCCGCCGGACCGCCGCCGCCGGCGACATAGACCTTGTTGTTGGTGATTTCGGCCACCGTCACGGTGACGATGGGTTTCTTGACGAAGGCTTCGAGCACCTGGCCGAGTTTTTCGCTCAGTTGGGGGGGAGTCAGCCCCGTGGCGGTCACATCACCGACCCCCGGCAAGGTGATTTTGCCGTCGGGACGCACGCGGACCGGGCCGCTGAGTTCGGGAACGCCCCAGACGGACACCTGCAGCAGATCGCCGTCGCCGATGAGATAGTCGGCAGCCACGGCGACACCGGTGAAACACAGAAACAGAGACAACAGCAGACACAGACGAGCCATGGGCTTACCTTCCTCCGCGACCGAAAAGACAAACCTTGACGGTTTCCAGAATGATGGTGAAGTCGAACAGCAGGGAATAGTTTTTCACGTAGTAGAGATCATAGCGCAATTTTTCCAGGGCGTCTTCCTCGGAGGCACCGTAGGGATAGCGCACCTGGGCCCAACCGGTGACGCCGGGCTTGATAAAATGACGCTTGGAGTAAAAGGGGATGCGCTGGTTGAGTTTATCCACGAATTCCGGCCGCTCGGGGCGGGGACCCACCAGGCTCATCTCCCCCTTGAGGACATTGAACAGCTGCGGCAGTTCGTCCAGCCGGGATTTCCGCAGAAACCGGCCCAGGCGGGTCACCCGAGGGTCGTCCTGCTGGGCCCAGACCGCGCCGGTGGCGGCTTCGGCATCCTGGCGCATGGAGCGGAACTTCACCACGTAAAAGGGCCGTTCCCGTTCGCCGACCCGCAGTTGGCGAAACAGCACGGGACCGGGGGAGTCCCACTTGATGGCCAGGGCGATCAGCGGCAACAGCGGGGCAACCAGAAGCAGGCCGAACAGGGACCAGACAATATCCAGCAGTCGCTTGAAAAACCGCATGGAATCGGTCATGCGAAAGCCTTCCCCGAACAGGAACCAGCTCGGCTGAATGTTCTCCAGCAGCAATTTTCCCGTCATCTGTTCGTAAAAGGACACATCCTCCACCACGTCGCAGCCGCTGAGCTTGCAGCGAAGGATTTCCCGCACCGGCAGCACGCCCCGGCGTTCGGCCAGGGAGATGACCAGCTTGTGGGCTTTTTCCCGCTGCACGGTTTCGCCCACCCGGTCGATGGACCCGACGATGGGGCCACAACCGGCGACGGCGCGACCATCGGGACTGATGAAGCCGCCGAACACCTGATTGGTGCCGCTGCCGGGAATGACCTGGCCGATCTTTTCGGCCATGGGACCGGTCCCAAGCACCAGCACCCGACGGGCAAACCGGGGCAGGTTCATCAGCAGTTGATAGAGGCTGTGCCAAAGAAATTGCAGCAGACCGTAAACACCGAGGGAGAGCAGCAGGATTCCCCGCCCCAGGAACAGTTGCGGGATCAGGTAATAGATCACCGAAAGCAATACGAAGGAGAGCCCCATGCAGGCCCCGATGCGAGCCAGCCGGGGCAGCATGCCGGCCGCCCGCTCACGGACGTAGAGTTCGCAGAAATAGCTGGAAAAGACCAGGATTGCGGCGAAGACCACCAGGCGCTGCGCTCCGCTGCTCCAGAAAACGACCAGGTCACCGTCGGGAAACCGCAGCAGGGTCCCCAGCAACAGCGACGCCGCAGCCAGCAGCATGTCTCCAATAATCAGCAGCATAATGGGCGACCTCAAGGTTGAGTTTATTTCAGACTGGCGAGCAGGCGGCGAGCGCCGTCGACTTCAGGCCCCTGGGGCCCGGCGGCCAGCTTTTCCAGCAGGGTCTTGGCGGCATCCCGACGGCCGGCCTTGAGATAGCCCTCGGCCAAGTGCAGTTGTACCGCAGGGACTTCGGGCAGTAGGGCTGCGGCCTTTTCCAGCAGTTCGACCCCCTCGGCGGCGCGCCCGTGCAAAACCAGCACATAGCCGAGGGTATCCATGATGCCGGCGTGGCCGGGCTGCTGCCGATAAGCCCTGGAGGCCAGTTCCAGAGCCTCGTCCAGATTGATCCGGGTGCTCGCGAAGGCATAGGCCAGGTTGTTGAGGGCCGGCACATGATCCGGGTCCTTGGCCAGGATGGCGCGGTATTGGCTCACGGCTTCCGCCTGGTTGCCGTCACGGTCGGCCAGGGTACCAAGACCGAACCGGGCTCCCACATCGTCGGGATAGCGTTTCAGGAGGCCCTGATACAGCTGGCGGGCCTGATCGAATTGCTGCTGCAGCTCGTGGATCTGCCCCAGGCGCAGCGCCAGGGGTCGGGGATCGGCCAGCAATTGCATGCCCTGCTGCAAGGTCGCGACGGCTTGAGGCAGTTCTTTGCGGTACTGCTGGATCGCGGCCAGCAAAAGGTAGCCGTTGGGGGCTTTGGGCTGCTCCTTGATGATGCGCTGAGCCAAGGCGACGGCCTGTTCGGCCTGGCCCTGTTGCAGGTAAGCCAGGGCCATCAGCGGAGACCCTTGGCCGGGCTGGGCTTTTTCCAGGGACTCCAGCACCGGAAGCGCCTCCGGGTAGCGCTTGGCGAGCAGCAGCGCCTGGCCATAGGCCTGCAGCAGTCCGCCATGGGTCGGGTGCGCCTGGCAGGCGGCGCCCAGGGTTTTCAGCAGCTCCTCGGACGCACCGGATTTGGCCTGGAACTGGGCCAGGGCCAAAGCCCCCTCGGGGGCCCCGGTGGCTTGGGCAGCTTCATAGGCTGCCTTGGCGTCCGCCGGTTTTCCCGTGTGCTCAAAGACCCCGGCCTTGCTGAGCAGGGCCTTGAGGTTTTTCGGATCGAGCTGGAGAACCGCGGCGTACTCGGCCAGGGCACGGTCAAACTCCCCCTTGCCGGCGTAATACCCGGCAATATTGAAATAAGGGGCGAAATAATCCGGTTTGGCCGCCTTGGCCTGCTGCAGGGCGGCCAGCGCCTCCTCGGGTTTTTTCTGCGCCAGCAGCGCCGCCGCCATGTAATTGTGGAGCAGGGCATCTTCGGGCTTGCCGCTGAGCCCCTCCTTGAGGGTTTTGATGGCCTGGGCGTACTGCTGTTGCCGCAGTTGATGGGTGACGAGCAACAGGCGCGTATCCAGCACTTCCGGATTGGCGGCCAGGGCCTGCTCCAGGTCGGCACTGCCCTGCGCGGTGTGCCCCTGGGCGAGATTGAACAGGCCTCGCTGCACCCGCGCCTCAACCAGGGAGGGATCGAGTTCGGTGGCTCGATTCATTTCCCGCATGGCGTCATCAAACCGGCCCATGGCCATGTAGGCGCTGCCGAGCAGACTGTGCGCCAGGGCATTGCCTTCGTCCTTGGCCAGGACCTTGTGCACCTCCGCGGCGGCGTCTTCGGTCCTCTTCTGTTTGAGCAGGGTCATCGCCACCATCAACCGGGACTGCATGTGCTCGGGACGCAGATCCAAAGCCTTCTGGAACTGGTTCAGAGCCAGTTCCAACTGCCCGAGTTGGTAATGGGACAGACCGAGGAAATACAGCCCCATGAGGTCGGCCCCGGATTTGAGAGCCTTTTGCAGCTCGGTCGCGGCCGCGGCATAATCCTTCTTCATGTAGAACAACAGACCTTGCAGCCGCGCCCCCTCCGGGCGCTCGGGGAACTTCCCGCTCAGTTCCTGGGTCATGGCCTCGGCGGTTGCCAGGTCACCCCCATCGAGGGACAGCATTCCCGCCATGTTCAAGGCTGAGAACTGTTTAGGGTCGACCTCCATGATCTTGCGGTAAAGGGCCAGGGCCTGCTCGCGCCGGCCCTCTCCCGCCTCGATGCGGGCCAGCAGATAATAGGCGTCCGTCTGGCCGGGCTGGGCCTGGATCGCCTCCTGGAGGACGAGGCGTGCCTCTTCCACCCGCTCCTGCCGCAACACGACCAAAGCCAGATTGAGCCGCGCCCCGCTGCCGGCCGGGTCGGCCGCGATCGCCTGCCGAAACCGCTCCTCCGCCGCGGCGAACTGCTCCTGCTGAGCCAGGCTGACGCCCAACTCCAGCAGCGCCCCTGCGCTTTGGGGATTCGCCTGCAGCACGAGCTCCGCTTTCTGCCGCGCCTGCTCATGCCGCTCGGTGGCATTGTAGACCTGGGCCAGAGCCAGCTGAACCGCGGGATTGGCAGGATCCTGCCGGAGCACCTTTTCCAGCTCTCCTTCCGCCTTATCGAGCTTGGTCGAGGCCAGATAGGCCTTGGCCAGTTCGAAGCGCGCTTCGAAATTGTTGGCGTCCTTATCCAGGACATTTTTGAACAGGACGATGGCACCGTTCAGGTTGCCGGATTCGCGGAATTCGCGGCCCTGACGCAGCAGGTCCTCCGGACTCTGGCGATTGCAACCGCCCACTCCAAAGAAGATCGGCAAGACCAGCAGCACACCACAGAGAAAACGCCTATCAGCCAATGTTGTAACCTCCCCCAGAAAAATTTCCGGCAACCGTCTGCCCGACCAACTGGGCCAGACGGGAAAAATCGATGGGTTTGACCAGACAGTTGACCGCGGCAAATCCCTGCAGTTCCGCCAGAAGCTCTCCATTGAGGGAATCCGACAAAATGATGGCGGAACTGCTGGCCTGACGGATCGTCTCGAAAAACCTGCGCCCGAAGGGAAAACTGGTGATGACCAGGCCATAGCAATCCAGCTCCAAGGCATCGGGATGCGGCTCGCTGAGAGCCTCGGCGCTGAACCCCTCCAACGCCAGCACGGAACGGCAGACCCGGGCAAAACCGCTTTCGTCGATGATGAGTATCTTGTTATTCTTCACGCCAGGTCTCTACCCTGCAGAATTGATTCGCCGACCGCACCCCCTGGCTGCTGCAGCCACGCGCACCGGACCCAGAGGGTAAACGACTATTTGCAAACCCAATGCCATTTTATTAAGACATTGAAATGATATATTTTTTCAAATTTTAATCCTTTACCCCGCCCGATCGGTGTCGCGGATACTGCCCCCAGGGGATACAATGCCCGAAAAAGTGTATCCAATGGACACAACAGCGGTCGGGAGCGCCACACAGGAAGGCGCCCCC
>CAZYXS010000021.1:25933-29373 GCA_964650955.1 uncultured Desulfuromonadales bacterium
GGGGGCGCCTTCCTGTGTCCGCTGGCCTTCCCCCGGCATCGCCAACCCCTATTTCAGGGAAAGATCCTTGAGTTTTTTGTACAAGGCCTTGCGGGAGATCCCCAGCAGGCGCGCGGCCTCGGATTTGTTGCCCTTGCACTGGTCCATCGCCTGCCGGGTGGCTGTCGCCTCGAGTTCCCGCAGCGACGCCAGTTGCCGGGAAGGCTGGGCGGCAACTTCCCCCGAGCCGAGAATTTCCGGCGGCAGGGCGGCCGGCAGCAGGGCCTTTCCCCGCGCCAGCAGAACCATGCGCTCCAGCACATTGCGCAACTGGCGGATGTTACCGGGCCAGGCATACTGCTGCAGAAGCGCCATGGTTTTATCCGCCAGCGCCAGCACCTTGCCCTCACGGGCACAGAATTCTTGGAGAAAGGCTGCAGCCAGCAGCGGGATGTCCGCGGCCCGCTCCCGCAGGGGGGGCAACTGGATGGGCACGACGTTGAGCCGGTAAAACAGATCCTCGCGAAACCGCCCTGCCGTCACATCTTTGACGAGGTCACGATTGGTGGCGGCCACCAGCCGAAAATCGACCTGAATCCGATCGCGCCCGCCAAGGCGCTCCACTTCTTTTTCCTGCAGGACCCGCAACAGCTTGGCTTGCACGGCGAGGTCGATCTCACCGATTTCATCCAGGAACAGGGTGCCTCCCGCCGCCTGTTCGACCCGCCCGATGCGCCGGGCAAAAGCACCGGTGTAGGCGCCCTTCTCATTGCCGAACAGTTCCGACTCGATCAGATCCCGGGGTAAGGCGGCACAGTTGACGGCCACGAAAGGGCGGTCGCGGCGATGACTTCCGGCATGGAGACTGCGGGCGACCAGTTCCTTGCCGGTGCCCGTCTCACCGGTCAACAGAACCGTGGCCTCGGTATCGGCGACGGCCTCGACAACCAGCTGAACGGCACGCATGGCGGGGCTTTCACAAACGACCCGGCCACCCTTGCCGATCGCCAGTTGTCGGCGGAGAGTCGCAAGCTCCCGCTTGAGCCGGCATTGCTCAACAGCTTTGGCGAGGATGTTTTTGAGACTGGCGTAATCGGGAGGCTTGATGAAGTAGTAGAAGGCACCGCGGGTCACCGCCCCCACGGCGGACTCGACGGTGCCGTAAGCGGTGATAAAAATCACCGGCACGTCGGCCCGATGCTCCTGCACATATTCGAAGAGATCCAGGCCGCTTTTCGCCCCCATTTTCATATCGGTCAGGACGCAGTCGAATTCCTCTTGCCCCAGTTGCGCGATGGCCTGATCGACGTCCTGCGCCACGGCCACCCGATAACCTTCTGCTTGGAGAATGGCGGAGAGGACCCGCAGGGCGTTGGGTTCATCGTCGACCAGAAGAACCTTGGCACAGGCGGTCATCTCACTTCCCCGGATCAAGGAGGGGGAAGGACAGGGAAACGGTGGTGCCGGTACCGGAGGCTCCCTGAATTTCCAGTGTTCCTCCGTGATGCTGCATCACTTCGCGGGTCAGGAACAGCCCGAACCCTCGACCGCCCCTTTGCGCCCGATCCCTGACCGGGAATTCCAGGGAACCATCGGCAAGGGCACCGAGGCCGGGACCGTTGTCGGAAATCTTTACAACCAGGAATCGTCCATCCGGGGAATAGCCGTTGTCCACCCGAATCTGCCCACCCGGTCCAAGAACCGCCAGGGCATTGTTGAGAAGGTTGAGCACCGCCTGCTCAACCTGAAAACGATTCAGCGGCAGCGGAGGCAGGGGGACCAGGTCGAACCGGATGGACACCCCCAGGGTCTCGGCCTGCAATGACACCATGCGCAAGGCGCGCTGCAACAGTTCGTTGAGGTTGGTGGGAGTACGGTCGGCGTCGACGGTCAGGGTGGCGCTGAGAAATTCGGTAATGAACCGGTCGAGCCGGGCGACTTCTTCCAACATGATGTGGGTGAATTCAAGCAAGTCGGCCTCTGCGGCATAACGTCGCTGCAGGTAGACTACCGCGCCCTTGATGGCGTTGAGGGGATTGCGGACTCCATGGGCGAGAGCCGAGGCGGACTTGCCGATGTCGATCAGGTGCTCCAGTTGGCTCAGGCGTTCAGCCATGGCGCACTGGTTGAGCTGCTGCAGGCGCACCTGCACCCCGTGCACGCGGCCATCGTCGAGGAGGGGTTGGAGATCGATCCGAGCCTGGGTAATGCCAAAAAAACAGGGCAGGTCTACACAGGGACAGTGCAAAGCCAGGCCGGCCCGCAACACCCGGTGCACGAGATCGTCGCCCTGATGCAGCAGCCTGGGCAGGATCTGGTGGTAAGGCACCTGGCCCAACTTTTCGCCCGCAGCCGGACAGAGTTTGATCAGAGCGTCGTTGACGGAGACCAGCCGCAACTTCTGATCGACGGAAAATTCGAGTGATTCCATGAACCTGCAAAAAATGAAAGGGCCGACGGGGGGGAGCCGTCCGGGGGAAATCGCGAAAAATCATTGTTAAAGCAAATCTTATAACCCAATTGTGACGCAATTTCAACCGACTACATAAAAAGAAGGCCTGGCGCACGAAAAAAAAGAGCGGCGCACAAGCACCGCTCATCAAATCAAAGTGGAGTATTGAATAAAGGCTATTGGTTTTTCCGGCGCCGAGCGAACCAGGCGACGCCAGCCAAGCCGGAACCAAGCAGCAGCAGGGTGCCGGGCTCGGGAACTGGGGCGGCGGCGGAGGAAAAGGTCAGCACCCGGGACCCTCCCTGAGTTGAAAGGAGCCAAGTGCCGATAGCGTCCTCAAAACCGGTAGCTTTGAGCACCCCTGTTCCCGTCAGATTCAGAAAACTATCAGTGGCCGTCGAGCTGATGGAGGTCAGATCGAAGCTGTAGGTGATTCCTGCATACCCTACGGTCCAGAAATCATTGACCGGAGTTGAGGGATCAAAAACAAAGTTCTTGAAGGTTGCAGGTGTGGCGTAGGCCGGGATGCCGGCATAGATACCTGTATTGCCAAGCCCCACGACTGCCCCCAAAAAGTTGATCCCCGTTGCGGTGGCGGTGGTCACCGGCGAACCCGGACCGGTCAAGGAAAGGGCTCCGGTAAAATTAATCGATCCCGATATCGGAGTCGCACTCACACTACCGGCAACCAGGACAGCCCCAGCAACACTGACACACCCTAAGAACATTAAACGTCTGAACCAGTTTTTCATCTCCAGCCTCCTTACTCAATTAATATGCCCGAACAAAAGTCCAAACCGGACCCAAAAGTCAGGCATTACAATTGCACAACCCATACCAAATACATAAGATACTGTTTTTCAATTACTTTACCCCCCAAACACCCCCCCCAAAAAAACTGCTGTAAAAAAATCCGACAGCCTGCCTAGCCGGGCAAGCCTGGCCGGCTCAGCGAATATCGCCCCACAAACCGCGTCCCCTCCTCCGCCGAAGTCGTAAACCCCACCTC
>CAZYXS010000022.1:0-26630 GCA_964650955.1 uncultured Desulfuromonadales bacterium
AGGAGTAGGGGTCCTGGAAGATCATCTGCAACTCCCGCCGCAGGGGGCGCATCTGGTGCTGGGAGAGGCGCAGCAGGTCGTGCCCTTGGAACCGCACCTCGCCGGCGTCGGCCTCGAGCAGGCGCAGGATCAGCTTGCCGGCGGTGGATTTGCCGCAGCCCGATTCACCCACCAGGCCGAGGGTTTCCCCCCGGTAGAGGGTCAGGCTGAGGTCGTCCACCGCCTGCAGCCGCTGGCGCTTGCCCCCCAGGGGGCCGAGAGCGACGGCAAAGGATTTGGAGAGGTTGCGCACCTCGAGCAACGGTTCCATGGCGATCAGGTCTTCCAGCAGCGCACCCAGTGCTGCGGGGAGATTTCCAGCAGCGGGGGCAGTTTCGATTCGCAGGGGGCGAAGCGCTCCGGGCAGCGCTCCAGGAAGGAGCAGCTTGGCGGCAGGTTGGCGGCGCTCGGCACCAGCCCCTCGATGGGAGTCAGCCGTTCCTTCTTTTCCCCCAGGCGGGGGATGCAGGCGAGCAGCCCCTGGGTGTAGGGATGGGTCGGGCGGGCGAAGAGGGTCTTGACCGGGGCGTATTCGACGATCAGGCCGGCATACATGATGGCGACCCGGTCGGCGGTTTCCGCCACCACCCCGAGGTCGTGGCTGATCAGCAGGGTGGCCATGTGCCGCTGGCGCTTGAGGTCGCCGAGCAGGTCCATGATCTGTGCCTGGATGGTGACGTCGAGGGCCGTGGTCGGCTCGTCGGCGATGAGCAGCCGGGGGTCGCAGGCCAGGGCCATGGCGATCATCACCCGTTGGCGCATGCCGCCGGAGAGTTGGTGGGGGTATTCCCGCACCCGCTGGCCGGGGGCCGGAATGCCAACCTGCTGCAGCAGGTCGACGGCCGCCGCTTCGGCCTGGCGGGCATCGAGCCCCTTGTGCAGCCGCAGCACCTCGCCGATCTGGTCCCCAACCTTGAATACCGGGTTGAGGGCGGTCATCGGCTCCTGGAAGATCATGGCGATCTGGTTGCCGCGGATGCGCCGCATTTCTTCGAGGGGGATCTGCAGCAGGTTTTCGCCGTCGAAGAGGATTTCCCCGTCCACCACCCGTCCCGGTGGCGGCACCAGGCGCAGCAGGGAGAGGGCGGTCATCGATTTGCCGCAGCCCGATTCCCCCACCAGGGCCAGGGTTTCCCCCTCATCGAGGCTGAAGCTGATCCCCCCGATGGCCTTGACCAGACCGCGGCTGGTGAAGAAAAAGGTTTTGAGATTGCAGACATCAAGCAGCGGCATCGGCGTTCCGGGGCAGGCACAAGTGTGAATGGCGCTTCAATCTACACAGATTCGCCGGGGCGGTCAAGGCGCAGCGCCCCTTCGCATTTTTCCTCCCCCGTGCTATGATGCCCCCCCTCGTCGGCGACCGGCCGATCTCATCTATTTCAGCGTGTAAAGGAATCGATCCGCATGGCTTTGACCCCCGTTCAATCCGCCCGCATCCTCGCCTGCCTCATCGAGGAGACCGGCTTCAAACCCTTTCAGGTGGAAAACACCGTTGAACTGTTCAACGAAGGGGCCACCGTCCCCTTCATCGCCCGCTACCGCAAGGAGCGCACCGGCGAACTGGACGAAGTCGCCATCCGCACCCTCGAGGAGCGGCTGGGCTACTACCGGGAACTGGAGGAGCGCAAGACCACCGTTCTCGGCTCCATCGAGGAACAGGGCAAGCTCACCCCCGAACTGAAAACCCGCATCGAGGCCTGCCGGCAGAAAAACGAACTGGAAGACCTCTACCTGCCCTATAAGCCCAAGCGCCGCACCAAGGCGACCATCGCCCGGGAGCGGGGGTTGGAGCCGTTGGCCGACTTGATCGCCGCCCAGCAAATCACCCAGGGGTCCCCCGCGGAGGTCGCCGCCCCCTTTGTCGATCCGGCCAAGGAGGTTGCCGATGCGGCGGCCGCCCTCGAAGGGGCCGGCCACATCCTGGCCGAGCGCCTCGCCGAAGATGCCGACGCCCGCGCCCTGGTGCGGCAGCTGACCTGGGAGCAGGGGGAGTTCGTATCCAAGGTCGCTCCGGAGAAGGCGGGCAGCGTCAGCAAATTCGAGATGTACTACGATCACAGCGAGCCGCTGCGCTCGGTCCCCTCCCACCGCATGCTGGCCATGCGCCGCGGCGAGAAGGAGGAGGTGCTGCGCCTGGCCGTTACGGCGCCGGAAGAGGAAATCCTGCTGCGTCTCAAGGGGCGGCTGCTCAAAGGGCAGAGTATCTTCCGCCCCTTCCTGGAGGGGGTGGCGGTGGACGCCTACCGGCGCCTGATCGCCTCGTCCATCGAGGTGGAGCTGCGCCTGGAGGCGAAAAAGGCCGCCGACGAGACCGCCATCAAGGTCTTCGCCGACAACCTGAAGAACCTGCTGCTGCTCCCCCCTGCCGGCAGCAAGCGGGTGCTGGGGGTCGACCCGGGGCTGCGCACCGGCTCCAAGCTGGCGGCGGTGGATGCCACCGGGCGCTTCCTCGAGCATGTCACCATCTACCCCCATACCGGCGAGAGCCGGGTGCCCCAGGCGAAGAAAGACCTGCTGCGGCTGCTGCAGGCCCACGCCATCGAAATGGTCGCCATCGGCAACGGCACCGCCAGCCGGGAGATGGACCAGTTCGTGCGGGAGACCCTGCGCGAAGCTGGCCTGCAACTGCCGGTGGCGATGGTCAACGAGGCCGGCGCCAGCGTCTACTCGGCCTCGGACATCGCCCGGGAGGAGTTCCCCGGACTGGATCTGACCGTACGCGGCGCCATTTCCATCGCCCGGCGCCTGCAGGACCCCCTGGCCGAGCTGGTCAAGATCGATCCCAAGAGCATCGGTGTCGGCCAGTACCAGCACGACGTCAACCAGAGCGCCCTGAAGAAGGCCCTCGACGCCACCGTCGAGTCCTGTGTCAACTACGTCGGGGTGAACCTCAACACCGCCTCCTGGGCGCTGCTCTCCTATGTCTCCGGCATCGGCGAATCCCTGGCCAAGGCCATCGTCCGCTATCGGGACGAGCAGGGCTCCTTCGCCACCCGCCAGGGGCTGCTCAAGGTGCCGCGCTTCGGCGCCAAGGCCTTTGAACAGGCGGCGGGCTTTCTGCGCATCCGCGGTGGCGACCACCCGCTGGACAATACCGCCGTGCATCCCGAAAACTATGCTTTGGTCGAGGCGATGGCCGCCGACCTGCGCGTGACGCTGCAGCAATTGGCCAGCGACGCCACCCTGGCGGGGAAAATAGACCTGAAGCGTTACGTGAGCGAAACCGTCGGTCTGCCGACCCTGCGCGACATCCTCGAAGAGCTCAAGAAGCCGGGGCGTGACCCCCGCGCCGCCTTCGAGGCGGTCTCCTTCCGCGACGACGTGCGGGAGATCGCCGACCTGAAAGAAGGGATGGTTTTGCAGGGGACGGTGACCAACGTCGCCGCCTTTGGCGCCTTCGTCGACATCGGTGTGCATCAGGACGGCCTGGTGCATGTCAGCCACCTTTCCGACCGCTTCATCCGCGACCCCAACGAGGCGGTCAAGGTCGGAGAGATCGTCAAGGTCAAGGTGCTGGCCGTAGATCTGCCCCGCAAGCGCATCTCCCTCTCCATCAAGGAAGCGCAGAGCGGTACCGGCAAAGGGGGCGGCAAGCCTGCTGCGCCGCCGCAGCAGAAAAAACCGGCCGCCAACGATGCCAGCGCCTGGGAAAAAGCCGGCTTCCGGGTCAAGAAGCGCTAAACTGCAAGGAAACCGGAGAGAGTCTCATGACGGGTTTCATCGATCTGCATCTGCACAGCAATTATTCCGACGGTGTCTATCCCCCCGCCGAGGTGGTGCGCCGCGTCAAGGAAGCCGGCCTGGTCGCCATGGCCCTGTGCGACCACGACAACATCGACGGCACCGACGAGGCCATGGACGCCGGTGGGCAGCTGGGCATCGAGGTGCTGGCGGGGGTGGAGCTCTCCACCCTCTGGGGCAAGTACGAGGATATCCACCTGCTCGGTTACGGTTTCGATCCTCACCACCCGGAGCTGCGGCAGTCCCTGGCCGAGTTTCGCGAATTCCGCGAGGGGCGCAACGAGCAAATCCTCGGCCGGGTCAATGAGAAGCTGCTGGCGGAGTGCCGGTTCCCCATCGACTTCGACAACGTGCGGCAGAAGGCCGGCGGCACCCTCGGTCGGCCCCACATCGCCATGGCCCTGCGCGAGGCCGGCTATGTGCGCAACGTCGAGGAGGCCTTTGCCCGCTACCTGATCCCCTGCAACGTCGCCAAACGCTTCTTCCCCCTCGAGGAGGCCATCGCCCTGGTGCACCGGGCCGGCGGGGTGGCGGTGCTGGCCCATCCCCCCTTCATCACCTCAGACTTCAAGACCTTCGAGGCCCTCCTCGATGACTTTGTGTCCTTGGGGCTTGACGGCGTGGAGGCCTGGAACAGCGGCGCCACCAACCACCAGATCGACCAGTACATCACCGCCGCCCGCCGCCGCGGTCTGATCGTCACCGGCGGTTCCGATTTCCACGGCATCGAGAGGGGGGAGATCGTCATCGGCGGTGGCCGCGGCAACCTCAAGGTCCCCTATGCCTGCATCGACGAGATCCGGGGGCGGCTTCCCGGACGGAGATGAATCGGCCGGCCTATGATTTTCAACTCTGGCGCCAGGACGACAATGGTCAGCGCTTCCTGGTCGGCTGCTATGCCACGCGCTGCGAAGCGGAGGCGCGCCTGGCCGAACTGACCCGTTGCCTGCACAAACAAACCTACTGGATCGTCGCCGGGGTGCAGGCCCCCGCGGGCGGCGACCGGATCAGTTAAGGAGAATGCAGCATGCCGACCGCAACCGCCCGTCATATCCTGGTAAAGACCGAAGCCGAGTGTCTCCGCCTCAAGGCCGAAATCGAGGCCGGGGCCGATTTCGCCGCCATCGCCAAACAGTATTCCGCCTGCCCCTCGGGGCGCACCGGGGGGGATCTCGGGGCCTTCGGCCCGGGGCAGATGGTAAAGGAATTCGACCAGGCTGTTTTTAACGGTGAAGTGGGCAAGGTACTCGGGCCGGTGCAGACCCAGTTCGGTTTCCACCTGC
Organism: uncultured Desulfuromonadales bacterium; assembly: GCA_964650955.1. Classification (GTDB taxonomy): domain Bacteria; phylum Desulfobacterota; class Desulfuromonadia; order Desulfuromonadales; family CAZYXS01; genus CAZYXS01. The sequence goes on from CAZYXS010000022.1 coordinate 5,064, forward strand.
TGGAAGTGACCCGCCGCTGGTAGCGCAGCACTCTGGCGCCGGCAAGGGGATTTGTGCTATTTTCCCCTTGTCGGCACCCCTCCTTCCGGGCGCCGGGTCGCCGGTGCCAGGCCGGTTTCTTTCCTTTGGACCCTCCCCATGCGCCTCCTGCTGGTCGAAGACGATCAGAACATTGCCGATTTCATCTTGAAAGGTTTCGAGGAAGCCGGTTTTGCCGTGGATCACGTGCTCAACGGCGAAGAAGGGCTGCATTACGCCGAACTGGTCCGCTACGATGCCGCCGTGGTCGATATCATGCTGCCCAGGCTCGACGGCATCAGCCTGCTGCAACTGCTGCGCAAGCGCAACAACACCACCCCGATCCTGATCCTGAGCGCCAAACAGACCGTCGACGAGCGGGTCCTGGCGCTGCAGCGAGGCGCCGACGATTACCTGGTCAAACCCTTCCTGTTCGCCGAACTGCTGGCCCGGGTGCAGGCCCTGATCCGTCGGGCCGCCGGGGCCGGCTGCGGCGAAGTGACCCGCTACAGCTGCGGCGACCTGACCCTCGACCTGCTGCGGCACGAAGTGTCCCGGGGGGGCTGCAAGATCGACCTGCAACCCCGGGAATTTTCCCTGCTCGCCTGTCTGATGCGACATGGCGGGAAGATCGTTTCCAAGACCATGATCCTCGAGCAGATCTGGGATTTCCGCTTCGACCCCCAGACCAACGTGGTCGACGTCCTGGTCTGCCGGCTGCGCAACAAGATCGATCGGGATTTCCCCGTCAAACTCATCCACACCATGCGCGGCATCGGCTATGTCATCAAGGTCCCCGAGCACACGCCTTAGCAGCAGCATCGGGTTTCGCATCGCCGCCGGCTACTCGCTGCTGGTCCTGCTCAGCTTTCTGCTGCTGCTGGCCATCGCCTACGGTTTCCTGAACGCCACCCTGGCCCGCAGTGACCGCGAACAGGTCATGGTGGAGCTGCAGAGCCTGCGCGACCGGTACCTCGCCGGCGGCCTTCCCGCCTTCGAAGCGGCGGTGGATGAAAACGACCGGTTCCGCAAGAACAACCCCTTCTTCACCCGCGCCAAGCCGCCGGGCGTTCCCGCACGGGTCTATTTCCCCCAGTATTGGTCCGAGTTCGACCTCGACCGTCTCGATGTCCGGCTGCCGCCGGGAGAAGATGGGTGGGTTCACCTGCCCGCGCGGGAGGGGGGCTACGAGCTGGAAATCCTCTACGCCGAATTTTTTGACGGCTTCCAGTTCCAGATCGGCATCAGCACCGAGGATCGCCAGGCTGTGATTCGCAGGCTGGAGGAGACCTTCCTCGTTGTCAGCGTGCCTCTGCTGGGTCTCTGTCTCGCTGGCGGCACCCTGCTCGCCCGGCGGACCCTGCGCCCCTTGCGGCAGTTGATCCAGACCGTCGAGTCGATTCACGGAGGTGCCTGGGAGGCCCGGGCGCCCCGCACCGGACGGGGGGACGAACTGGACGATCTCGGGCGGCTGTTTAACGACATGATCGAAAAGATCAACCAACTGGTCCGGGGGATGAAAAACGCTCTGGACCATGTCGGCCACGACCTGCGCACTCCCATGACCCGGTTCCGCAACCAGGCCGAACTGGCCCTGCGTCCCGACGGCGATGTGGCCCAGTTGCGCCTGGCCCTGCAGGTCTGCCTTGAGGAGTCGGAGCAGATTCTGCGCATGCTCAATATGCTGATGGATATTTCGGAGGCGGAAACCGGCACCCTGCACCTCGATCGGCGCCGGGTCGACCTGTCCGCCCTGGCCCAGGATGTGGCGGAAATGTACCGTTATGTCGCCGAGGAAAAGGGGACGGAATTGGATTGGGACATCCCCCCGGGGGTTATTTTCGAGTTTGACCCGGAGCGGTTGAGTCAGGCCTTGGCCAACATCCTGGACAATGCGGTGAAATATACCCCGGCCGGCGGCCATATCCGGCTGCGTCTTTCCGCCGCCGGGGGGATGGCGCAGATTGAGTTGGAGGACGATGGCCCTGGCCTCGACCCCGCCGATCGGGAAAAAATCTGGGATCGGCTCTACCGGGGGCGCCACGGCGGGACCCGGGGCATGGGGCTGGGGCTGAGCCTGGTCCGCGCCATTGTGCTGGCCCATGGCGGCATGGTCCAGGCGGCCAACCGGCCGCAGGGAGGCGCCCGTTTCCTGCTGCAGCTGCCGATGAAACCGGGTTGAGCGGCTTTCCAATTTGTAATTCGACTGCAAGGTTTCCGTAAGGCCCACGGTGGTATAAAGGTCTAACCCTTTTACCGCTCAAGGAGCCCATTATGACCCTCCTCATCGCCGGTCTGATTCTGATCGCCCTGGCCGCCATCGGTTTTATTGTCGTCCTGCAGGCGACCCGACGGGGAGAAGTTGGCGGTTTATTCAGTGATGACTGGGTGGCCAACCTCCATGCTCCCCTGATGGTGGGGCTGTTGACCTTCGGTACCGCCTACCTGGTGAAGTTCGCTCTGCTCGCCATCCCCTGATCGATTCCCACCAACGGATCTGCCGCGGCGGAGTCGCAACTCGGCACTGGGTTCGCAGCTCCGCTGCGATTTTTTCTGCCCGTCGTTTCCCGGTTGACAATTCTGCCGTCTTTCCGTTTACAATCGCCCCCGCGGCGACTTGCCAATTCCGGGCACTCTGCGAAAATAACTGAAGCTATTTTTCGATCCTGCGCCAGGGGAGTCTGCATGTCCAGGGGAAGGTGGTTAGGCCTGTTGCTGCTGGTGATTGGCCTGGCCGGGTGCCAGGGCGCCTATTTCAGCGCCATGGAGAAAGCCGGCTACCACAAGCGGGATATTCTTGTCGACCGGGTCAACCAGGCCCGGGATGAACAGCAGCGAACCGCCGATCAGATCCGCTCGACCCTGGAGAATTTCCGGGCGGTGGTCGATTTCCGTGGCGGCGATCTGGAGCGTCAGTACAGCCTGCTCAAGGCCGACCTGGAGCGGAGCGAAAAACGGGCGCTGGCGGTGCGGGAGCGGATTACCGCGGTGCAGCAGGTGGCCGATGCCTTGTTTGTGGAATGGGAGGCGGAACTGGGTCATTACAGCAACCCCACTCTGGCCCGCACCAGTCAGGAGCAGTTGCGGGAAACGCGGGTCCGTTACGAACGCTACCTGGCCGCCATGCTACGGGCCGAATCCCGCCTGGAACCGGTGCTGCGCCCTTTCCGCGACCAGGTGCTGTTTCTCAAGCATAATCTCAACGCCCGTGCGGTGGCTTCGCTGCAGGCCGAAGTCGGGGCGGTGCAGGCCGACGTGGACCAACTGATCCGGGAAATGGAACAGTCGATGCGGGAGGCGGACCTCTTCCTGCAGGGCTTGCAGCAGTAACTTTAGGTCACTTCAGGGACAGGAAAAGCGAAGGGGAACCGACCCGCGGTTCCCCTTCGCTTTTTTCATCAGGCAGGATTGTGCCTCACTCGTGGTCGTTGACCACCCGCGGGCGCTGCTCTTCCGGCGGTGCTGCGGTGTTGGCATAGCGGTAGGTGTCGCCGAGGTAGTTTTTCAGCACCACCTCCGCCCCCAGTTGCTGCAGGTAGTCGGGCAGCACCGGGATCTTGCCGCCGCCGCCGGGGGCGTCGATGACATAGGCGGGCACCCCCAGCCCCGAGGTGTGGCCGCGCAGGGCCCGGATGATCTCCAGCCCCTCCTCCACCGTAGTGCGGAAGTGGTCGGTCCCCTGCACCAGGTCGGCCTGGTAGATGTAGTAGGGCTTGACCCGGATCGCCAGCAGCTTCTGCATCAGCCGCTTCATTACCGCCGGATCGTCGTTCACCCCCCGCAGCAGCACCGTCTGGTTGCCCAGGGGGATCCCGGCGTCGGCCAGGCGGGCGCAGGCCTTGACCGCCAGCTCGGTGATTTCGTCCGGGTGGTTGAAATGGGTGTTGAGATAAAGGGGGTGATAGCGCCGCAGCACCCGCACCAGGTTGGGGGTAATGCGCTGCGGCAGCACGACCGGCACCCGGGTGCCGATGCGGATGATTTCCACCGTCTTGATCGCGCGCAGTTCCTTCAAGATCCAGTCGAGCCGCTCATCCCCCAGCAGCAGCGGATCGCCGCCGGAGAGGATGACGTCGCGCACCTCGGGGCGGCTGCGGATGTAGGCCAGCCCCTGCTCGATGGTGTCGCGGTTGACCTGCATCGCCTCTCCGCCCACCTTGCGCTTGCGGGTGCAGAAGCGGCAGTACATGGCGCACTCGGCGCAGACCAGGAACAGCACCCGGTCGGGATAACGGTGCACCAGGTTGGGCACCGGGCTCTGGTTTTCTTCCTCCAGCGGGTCGATGAGGCAGACCGAATCCTGCAACTCCTCCTCCGCCGGGACCGCCTGCCGCCAGATCGGGTCGCCCACCGACTTGATCAGGCCCAGATAATAGGGGTTGACGCGCATGGGGTAGCGCTCGGCCACCGCCTCGAGGGGACGGGGATCCACACCGAAACGACGGGTCAGATCTCCGGGATGGGTGATGCTGTCCTGCAAAATCCTTTGCCAGGTCTCCATCCTCAATCGGCTCCTTTGCTAGGTTGTGAAGCGTTTGACATAGGTGATGCGGTCATCACCGGGCTTGTAGAAGTCGCGGATGCGCGACTCTTCCTGATAGCCGGCCTGATCGTAGAAGCGCCGGGTACGCTGATAACTCCCCTGGGAAGAGGTCTCCAGGCAGACCATGCGGGCCCCGCGGCGCCGGGCGTCCGTCTCGGCCCATTCCATGAGCTGCCGCCCCAGCCCCAGCCCCTGGACCGCCGGGTCGGTGGCGATCCAGTAGATGTCGAAATTCCCCTCCGTCAGCGGTACCGGACCGTAGAGGATGTAACCCGCCACCGCTTCGGCCTGCTCGGCCACCGCCACCTGGTAATCCTTCTGCGCCGGGTCGTTGAGCACGATCTCCAGCAGTTCCACCGCGCACTCCACTTCGGCCTGGGTAAAGGCCCCGGTCTCCCGCAGAATCCGGTTCAGGGCAGGCAGGTCGCCGGCCTCAAGCTTGCGCATCGAGAATCTCCTTGCGTTTGAGGGTCATCTGCAGAACCCGCTCGATCAGCTTCGGGTAGCTGATGCCCGCTGCCTTGGCGGCATTGGCCAGGCCCGCCCCCGGCGAGATGTCGGGATTGGCGTTGACCTCGAGGATGTAGGGGACGTCTCCCCGCAGGCGGATGTCGACCCGGGCGTAGTCCCGGCACTCCAGCAGCTTGTAGGCGCGCAGGGCCACGTCCTTGATCAGGAAGGCTTCCTTGGCCTTGAGCTGGGCCGGGCAGACCGGTTCGGTGCGCAGGTACTCGGGGGAGTCCTCCAGCCACTTGCCGTCATAGCTGACGATGGGCTGGCGCAGCCCGGGCAGAAAGCGGATTTCCGACAGAGGGAGGACTTCGATGGGGCCGTTGCCGAGGATGGCGACGTTGATCTCCCGGCCATCGATGAACTCCTCGACCAGCGCCCCCTGGTGGTAGGTGTCGTGGATATACTGGATGCGCTTTTTCAACGCCGCCTCGTTCTCCACCAGGCTGTCGGCGGTGATGCCGAGGGAGGCGTCTTCGAAGCGGGGCTTGACGAACAGCGGGTAGGTCAGGTCCCGGGTCTTGGGAATCTGCTCCCCCATCTTGACCAGGATGTACTTGGGGGTGGGCAGACCGTGGCGCATCAGGACGTCCTTGGTGCGGACCTTGTCCTGGGTCAGGCCGAGGCAGAGAGGAGGGGAGCCGCTGTAGGCATAGCCGAGCAGGTCGAAGAGAGCGGCAACGTGCAGTTCCTTGCGGCTGTCGCCCCAGAACCCCTCGCAGAGGTTGAACAGCAGCTGCGGCGCGGACTCCCGCAGCTTTTCGATGAACCGGTCAAGGTCCTTGCCCAGGGGCAGCAGGGTCGCCTGGTAGCCGAGCTGCTTGAGGGCCTTGGTCACGGCCCGGGCCTCCGTTTCGGCACCCTCCTCGGAGATCCGGTCGACCGTCTCCCCCTTGCGCAGTTTGCCGGGGACGCGGTTAAAGCATACGGCGACGTTCATGTGTGGCCCCCTTGCTCAGTCCGTAGCGGGCCGCGGCGGCCTCGACAACGCTGAGGATCATCTGCTCGTAGGAGAGTCCGGCAGCACGGGCCGCTTTGGGAAAGCAGCTGTTCTGCTCGGGGCGGGGAAGGATGCCCGGCAGGGGGTTGAGTTCGATGATGTTGGGGTGGCCGTCGGCGTCCAGGCGCACATCGATGCGGCACCAGTCGCGGCAGCCCATGGCCACGAAGGCCTGACGGCAGACAGCTTCGATCTGCTTCTGCAGCAGCGGCTCCAGTGGCGCCGGGCAGGCGAAGATCTGCAGCGGATCCTCCTCCCGGTCCCAGAGCCACTTGGCCTCGTAGGAATAGATCGGGTTGACCCCCACCGGCAGGGTGTCGAAGTTGATCTCGACGATGGGCAGGGTGCGCAGGGTGGGGCCGTTGCCGAGCATCGCCACGGTAAACTCCCGCCCGGGGAGGAACTCCTCCACCAGCGCCGGCTGCCGGTAAGTCTCCAGCACCCACTCCAGTTGTCGCGCCAGTTCCTCGCGGTCCTGCACCAGGGCCTTGTCGGTCACCCCCTTGCTCGAACCCTCCAGGGTCGGTTTGACCATCAGGGGGTAGCGCAGCTGCTCGGGGATTTCGGTCAGGGCCGAAACCACCGTGAAGCGGGGGGTCGGGACACCGTGCCAGGCGAGGATCTCCTTGGTCCGCCGCTTGTCGAGGCAGATGCCGAGAGTGACCGGGTCGCTGCCGGTATAGGGGATCTGCAGCATGTCGAGCATGGCGGGGATCTGCGCTTCACGGCTGCTGCCGTGCAGGCCTTCGGCAATGTTGAAGACCAGGTCGGGCTGCAGGCGCCGCAGGGTGTCGAAGGCATCGAGGTCGGCCTCGACGAGACTGACCTGGTGGCGGGTCGCCAGCGCAGCTTCGACAGCTTTGATAGTGTGGATGTCATCCCACTCGGCGTAGAGATCGTCGGCGGGTGCGGGAGGTTGTCCCGAGGGAGGCTCTTCGGGAGTGGCGTCCGAAACGGACTCCTCCCGAAGATTGAAGGTGAGAGCGATGTTCATTTTTAACCCCTTTTGTCAGCCTGGCGGACGAATAGTCTCCCGTGTAGGAGACGAGCGGGGCGTTCGATGGGTCCGGGTAGCCGGGAGGCTGGCGGCACTAAAAGGGGTCGCTTTTCGTGTACGTCGTCTTGCGCATTCCCGGACCGGAACGTATCCCGTCGTTTGGTCGTATACTCCCCTTTGCAGGGGATGTCAACGGGAAAAAGTGTGGCTGAAAAACTGCTGCAAGCACAGGAACTTATACAGGAAAGTCGGAGAACTTCAAGGGGGTGGGCCAAGGATTTTTTCAGGAAAATTTTCGGCGGCCGCACAGGGGTCGTCAGCGGAAATAAACAGGGTCGTACCCGAAGGGGCAAAGGGAAGGGTTCCGCCTCCCCCTTTGCCGGTGGGGATTACTTCTTGTGGCAGTCCTTACAGCCGCTGGGGCCTTTTTTTTCTGCGTGGCACCCCTTGCAGAGCCGATGGAAGGCATCCTTGGCTTTGGGTGCTTCGGGATGGGTGCTGTGGCACTTGATACAACCACCGGCGGCGACCCCCATGTGGTGGCAGGTTTCGCAATTGGAGACGATTTTCTCATGGCGCTGGTGGGGGAAAGTCACATTTCCCAGTTTGGATTTGAGCACGACCTCGACGGGCGGGGCGGCCAGCAGGGGGGATGGGGTGAGAATTGTGAGCAGCCCCAGAGCGAGGGCCCATGAGCGAAACTTGCCGATTGGGATCATTCGAAGTCCTCCACGGAGCGAGATCGCCAGCATTCCCGTCATCCTAACCCCTGCTGCCATAAATTGCACGCAGATTTGGTAGCCGTCGCCGTATGTCGGGTTGCGAAAATGTGATTTCAGCAGGTTGTTCAGGCTTATGTCGGGTAGCAGGGGCCGCTCTGGGCGGAGGCGGTTTTTCAGTTTACGCCACTTTCCGGCGGTGTTACACTTTGTTGCTGCTATTTCGGACGAGGTTGGCATGAAGGACGTACTCCCACCGACGGTCAGCGTCGACGGCAACTTGGCCCGACGCATCCGCGAGGAGAAAAAACTGACCCAACTCTACGTTGCCAAGGTGGTGGGGGTCACGACCGACACCATCTCCCGCTGGGAAAACAACCGCTATCCGTCCATCAAGCGGGAAAACGCCCAGCGCTTGGCCGAGGCCCTCGAGGTACCTATCGAGGAGGTGCTGCAACGGCCCGCCGAGGGAGACGCCGAACCTCTGGCTGCGCCTGCCGCAACCCGTAGCCCTTGGCGGTTCCTGCCATTGCTGGGCATCCCCCTGGTGGTGGCCGCGACCTACTTTTTTTCGGTACGTACCGCCCCCCCTCCGGTCATACTCGAGGCCACCCGGGACGTCCCCGCTTTCGCCGCTCCCGGCATGACTTTTCCCGTCCGCGTCCATCTGCAGATCACCAACGCCCCCAAAGGTTTCATCCTGCGGGAACATTTTCCCCCCGGATGGAAACTGATCGAGGCTGTGCCTCCCGCCTCCAGCGTCGACAACGAAACCGGCACCGCCCGCTGGATTCTCAAACCCGACCAATCCCTGCGCCGGGTCTCTTACCTGCTGCGGGTCGACCCGACTGCCGAACTCGGCAAGACGGGGGAGTTCAGTGGCGAGATCATCGCCAATCCCGACAAGGGAGCGGTCCCGGCGGCCGTGGCAGGCATAAGCCAGACCAAACTGGCAGGCTACATCTGGGCCGATCAGAACGGCGACCAGGTGGTGGACGACTCCGAAATGTTGCAGGCGTCCGACGTTCTGGAGCAGATGCGGGGGATTCACCTCGACTGGTCGAGCCTGGAAGAGATCTGGGATGCCGGAAGCTACACCTGGGATAGCCGCAAGGAACGCTTCCTGCCCATCCGCAACAGCGACCTGCCGACTCCCGCGGCAAAATAATCCGCCCCTTTCCTGCCAGCCGGCGAGCCGCCGGCTTTCTTCTCAGCATTCCAGGTTGTCAGCCCGAATCCTTGTTCCGCGCGCTGTGCACCCCCGGCCGGCTGCTGGATGTTTCCCCCGCCGGCTGCGACCTTGCCTTTGCCGCAGCGTCCAGTCCATAGATATCTTTGCGGAAATTGAGCTGCCCGTGGTCATCGGCCCAGGCGGTGAGGTACAGCAGATGCACTGGCAGAGGGCGGGCCAGAACCACCGTCTGTTCCTTGCCGCGGGCCAAGGCTTGGCGTAACTGTTCGGGGCCCCATCCCGGGGTCCCCTGGAGGGCTTTTTCGGCGAGAACCAGGGGTTGTTCGATGCGGATGCAGCCGCTGCTGAAGGTGCGCTCGCTGCGGGCGAACAGCTCCGGGTTGGCGGTGTCGTGGATATAGACGTTGTAGGGGTTGTCGAATATGTACTTGATCTGTCCCAAGGCATTGTGGGTGCCGGGGGTCTGGCGGAAACGATAGGGGAAGTTCTGGTCCGAGAGCTGCCGCCAGTCGACCTGCAGCGGGTCGACCTCTTCCAGGCTGCCTGCGCCGCTGCGGAAGACCCGAAATTTCTGCCGCTGCAGAAAGGCGGGGTCTTTGCGGGCCTGGGGCAGCAGATCCTTGACGGCGATGCCCGGCGGGACATGCCAGGTGGGATTGAGAACGAGGTGGGTGATCTTGGAGCTGAGCCGGGGGGTGCGCCGCAGCGGGCGACCGACGATGGCCTTGAGGCGCAGAGTGGCCTCTCCGCCTTCGATCATCTGCAGTTCGTAGCCGGCGATATTGACCAGCACATGCCGCTCCCCCAGGCTCGGGGGGAGTTCCCGCCAGCGCTGCAGATTGGCTTCCAGTTGCCGGATGCGGTGAGTCACAGGCACATTGAGGGCGGCCAGGGTTGCCGGGCCCACCACTGCGTCCGGCTCCAGGCCGTGACGCTGCTGGAACCGGCGAACCGCATCCTCGAGATGCCGATCGAACAGGGGGCCGATGCCGACCAGGGACGCGGCGAGATCGCCGGATGCGCCCAGGCGTTGGCGCAACAACTCCACGCGGCCATCACGGGTTCCAGGCTGGAGTTTGGGACCCGGTGGGACCAGCGGCCAGCCGCCGCGGGCAGCGATCTGGCGATATTGCTGCAGGCCCTGCTGGAGGGCTGCATAGGCGGAGTGCTTCGGGGTCGCCTGGCGCAGGGTCGCCCCCACCCGGTTCTCGGCCAGAGCCTTGGCCAGGGCGGCAGCACCCGAGCCACTCCGTCCGGCGGCGGCCGATGCGGCCTGCTGCTGATCGAACAGCAGCAGAAATGCGTCGCTCAGCAACAGATCGAGATCGGCCAGGGTGTCGACCAGGGGCGCGGTGGCGAGAACGCGGTGGCGTTGCAGATCGAGCAACAGCTGTTCGATGTGGTCGAGATGATAGTGGTTCTGGTTCAACCCCTGCAGCGGGGTCCCCTTCAACTCCTTCACCAGGTCCCAGGCCTGCGGGATCACGCCCGCCTCATCGCTCCAGGCAGGCTGGAAATTCCGCTGCTCGTAAAAGCTCTTCACCACCCCCATGGCCCCAAGGGTTTCCGGCCCGAGGCGCAGGCGGTGCGCCTGGCCGGCGCTCAGCAAGCGGTGGTGCAGCAGGGAGCGGACCTGGGCAGGCAGGGGTTCGGCGGGAAGCAGAGGGGGCAGGGTAAGGTGGAGCAGCATCAGGCTGAGACACAGCGAATGAAAAACAGGCCGCATGCAGACTCCGGAGGCAAGAACAATGATGATGAATTTTATTTTAGTTTTGCAGGGGGACAATGGCCAAACTTCAGCCGGGATAGGTATCGAGACCCTCTAGCAGCAGGTCGTATTGGGCTTCTAGGAGTTCCTTGACGGCCATGCCGGCCAGACCCCCGACCAGGTTGCCCCGCCAACCGAGCCAGCCGAGCCCGTCAAAGGGACCCAGGGCCAGGAAGAATCCCCGTTCCCGGTAGCTGTAGGCGCGCAAGGCCTGACCACGAACCAAGGCAGCCAGGTTGGTTGCCACCAGTCGTCCTTTGCGCACGGCGGCCTGGGCGGTGAGGGAGTTGAGCCCTGCGCCGGCGAAAGCTGCACAATCGCCCGCGGCGAAGATGCGGTCGAGTACCACTCCATCCAGCAGGACCTGTCCCCGAGGGTTGGTCTGCAACCGCGTTGGAAAGGGCTCGACCCCGGGAAACAGCAGGGTCAGGTCCGATTCCATGCTGTGGGTCTCCTGGCCGTCCAGGGATTGCACCTGCAGCCGGGTTCCTTGTTGCCCGAGGTAGCGGGTGGCGGGATGAAATTGCAGGTTTTTCGCCTGAAAAATCCGCAGCAGTCTGTCATGAAACGATTCCGGCAGTTCCGCTACCAACTGGCGGTCGAGGGAAATCAGCCGCAACTGCGCGGCGATGCGCCAGCGGTTGAGCTGTTCCTGCAGGGCGAACAAGAACTGGATGCCACTCGGCCCGGAACCGACCACGGTGCAATGGGCCGGTCGATCTCCTACCCGCTGGCGGAAATCCTCCATCAGCTCCGGGCCCTGTCCCCGGCGGAAAGCATCGAGGCCGAAGCAATAATCTCCCCCAGGCAAAGGGTGAGGCTGGGCCCCCGTTGCCAGCACCAGAAAGTCGAATTCCAAGGGGGCCGTTGGCAGATCAAGTTGCCGCTGGGTTTGCCAGCGGCGGAGCAGGTCTGGATTCCAGTTCAGCCGCGTCTGGTGAAAGGTACAGGGCAGGCGTTCGGCCAGGGTGGCATAGGGAAGGGAAAAGTCTTCAACCGGGCGGTCAAGGGTCTGGTGCAGATGATTGTTCTTGATGTGCGCAGTGCCGGCATCGACCAGATGCAATTCGACCTCCGGCACCTGGCGCCGCAACTGCAGCAGGCAGGAAAGCCCCCCATAGCCGCCGCCGAGAATTACCACCCGCATTTGCTCCTCCCCGTGGATCGTGGGCACCTTGCACCGGACAGGATCGTCCAATTGTTCCAATACGTTACCACGTATTGAGGGAAGATACTTGCAGGGGCTAGGTTTTTCCGGGACGAAAAAAGGGCCGACGGGAGGCGTCGGCCCTTGGTTAACTTCGGCGCGGCCGGGAATCAGCGCTTGCGCAGACGTCCCGATTCCGGCGGGGGACCCGGCACCGGCGCAGGGGGCGCCTGATTGCAAGCCTTGAGGCAGTTGTTGAGAGTATCGATGGCTGCCAGGACATTCGCCCGGTGGGTTTCAGTGTCGGTACCGGGAGCCGGACGGGTATTGAGCAGGGTGTCGGCCTTCCCCTTGTGCTGATCGATGCAGGCTTGTTGACAGGGGGTAGTTGTCTCCTGGGCTGCAACGGGACCGGCGACAAGGGCCAAGGCAAGGGTTGCCAGGGGCAGGGTGAAGCGCAGATTCTTCATTTGATTTCTCCTCAGGTTGTCTCCCGGTCGACCCGTGCGGCAAAATTTTTTTGGACTGACTGTGGCAGAACGCGCAGGAGCGCCGGCTTTATTCGTACAGAATAGGGGAATTCCCTTTTTGAATGCAACAATTAATCTTTGAGGGAAAAGAGACCTGGTCAGCCGCATGTGGGAAGGTCGATCATTGCGGCCGCAGTACCAGCAGGCCGGGTTTGCCCTGCAGGTAGGGAAGCAGAGGCTCATCCAGGACTTTTCCCGTGGCGGCTCGCGATGAGGCATGGCGCAGGTAAAGGGTGCCCTCGCGCCAGATCAGAATGCCGGTGTGGGAGACGTCGAGGCCCTGGAGGGGGGAGATGACCCCGACATAATCCCCGGTCTGCAGCCGGGCCAGGGTGTTGTCGTCGAGGGCTGAGGTTGGCAGGTAGGCAAGCTGTTGTCTGCGGGTCGGGATCCCCTCCAGCCAGAGTTTGCCATCCTCTTTGCGATTCAGGATCTTCTCCAGAAGTTCCAGGCGGGGACCGGCAATTTCGGCGGTGATCTCCCGCAGGTGCGGCCGGTTGGCCTCCCCCCATGGAGAGAAAAAATGCTGGCGTGTCCGGTAGGAGAGTTCCCCTCCCTGGTAACGCACCTGGAGCAGGGTCCGGTCGAAGTCGGCCAGATCGGCGCTGCGGCGCAGAGCTTCGACGAAATCGAGCAGGGTGAAACAGTCCACCCGGCTCAGGTCGTTCACCAGAACCTCAGCCCGGGTGGGAGAGCCGATCAGCGGGGCGGTGACGTACGGGAGGCCGAGAAATCCAGCCGAGAGGTGTTCCACCTGCTGGCCGGGCTGGCTCAGTTGGAGAGCGTCCGCATGGCGCTGGCGCCATTGGGAGGTTGTGACGGCCAGCGGTTGGCTCCAGGCCGAGGTCGCCAGGCATAAGAACAGGGGGAGGATCACCCAGCCGCGGACATGCCGGCCAGCCTCAGCCATGGGGTTTGCGGGGAATGGCCTGCTGGCTCTTGGCCACCAGCCAATAGACCAGGCCGAGAATCAGCAGGGTTCCGGCGAGAAAGGCCTGGGTCGTGAGGGGGTCGTGGCGCAGGGTGGAGATCAGGATCTCGCGGATGATGGCGACGATGACCACCCCGATGAAGACCAGGATGTTGAATTGCCCGCCCCGCAAGGTTTTGATCTCGTTGTCCAGCAGTTCGATCATCATCCAGAGAATCAGCAGGGTGCCGAGGGCGCGCATGATCCCTTTTTCCACCTTGCCCTCAAAAACGTGGGTGATTTCCCAGACAAACAGGCCGACCACCGAGAGGGAAAGGCCGACCAGGGCCAGGATCAGGATCAGGTTGAGGCCGAAGGTGAAGCGCTCGGTGGCATGGATCAGCTTGGCTTCCAGGCGCTTGGAGAGGAAGACCTTCTTCAGGGACTCCTCCTGGTAGGCGGCGGTCATGACGTCGAGATTGATGTCGAGGATCTTCTCCACCGCCTCGATCATCTGCTGCCGCTCGGTCGCATCCTGCTGGGCGAAATGGGTTTCGATCAGCCTGACCATATAACGGCGTACCAGGTGCATGGCGGAATTGACGTAATGGGCCGGCAGTCCGATGCGGACATGCGCATGACCGGTACGCTGCAGGTTGCGCATGTAGAGGTTGTCGTAGGTACCGTTGAAAAGTTCGAGAAACCAGTCGGCGTGTTTCTTCTTGATCTGCTTGAGCGTCGTTTCCGTCCCCATGAAGCTGGCCGTTTCGGGGATGCCGAGCAGGTGGTCGTAGAACTGATCGATCAGGTCTTCCTGATGAGATCGGGCCAGGGGTTGCAGGTTGAGCAGGGCGGCGGCATCGTCGCCGTTGAAGCGGTAGTGGCTCTTTATTTCCTGCATGGTCAGCATGAGATAGTTCCTCGGGCGGGTGAAAGGGGCCGACGGGGTTGTCTGGCCTCTAAATCGCGAAATTGTTGCAGAAATTCTTGGCTTTTCCGAGCATCAACTCCCGGCCAGCACGCCGAGTAGCTGCAGATGGCGCCAGAGGTGGATGCTCCCCATGGCCGCCACCAGCATGCCCGCACCTCGCAGCATCCAGGCACGGGCCCGTTGACTGAGCAACTGGGCGGTGCCGCCGAACAGCAGCAGGGCCGGCACCGTGCCGAAGCCGAAGGCCAGCAGGGTCAATCCCCCCTGCAGGGGGCTGGCGGTCTGGGCTGCGGTCAGTGCCATGGCATAGAGAAAACCGCAGGGGAGAAACCCGAACACGACCCCCAGGGGGAGCGCCGAGAGGGCCGGCGGCCAGCGCCGCAGTTGGGCTGTGATGCGGCCCAGGGCCCGGGCGGGGGCGGCAAACTCCAGATCGAACAGGCGCAGCCGGGAGAACAGCCCGGCAGTGCCGAGGCCGGCCAGAATGATCAGCAGGTCCGAGCCAAGCAGCAGGCCGTGGGTCAGGCCGCGCATGCGGTCGGTGTAGGCCAGCACCGAGCCGAGCCAGCCGACCAGCAGGCCGATAGCGCCGTAGGTCAGCAGCCGGCCGCCGTGATAGAGAAGTTGAAAGGGGAGGCCCCCCTGGCGCCCCTGGGCCGACAGGGCCAAAGCGGCCACCAGCCCGCCGCACATGCCGAGGCAGTGCCCCGAGCCGAGAAAACCGGCGACCAGCGCCATGCCGAGCAGCGGATCGGTCATCGCATGCGGACGCCGTCGATATCGAAGATCAGGGTCTGCTTGGGGTGCCCGGCACGCACCACCTCGCAACTGATCCGCCAGGTGCCCTGGGCGCAGGTGAAGATCAGTTCCCCCCCGTAATGCCCCTCCCGCTCCGTGACCTTGGGCTTGTTTTCCGGCATTTTCATGGAAGGCATGGTCATCTCGCAGCTCACCTTGGCACCGGTCACCGGCTTGCCGTCGGCCTCCCTGATCAGCAACCGGAAGGGGATGGGGGTCATGGTCGTCGGTGTTTCGGTGGCCAACTCCAGAATGGCGCTGCCTGGTTCTGCCCCCTTGGCCTTGAGTTCGATGTGGGAGCCGGAGGCCAGGGCTGGCAACAGGAGAAGCCAAGCGAGCAAGATCAACAAGCAACTACGGCTTTTTTGCATGGTCCGGGTCCTTTCGGGGTGGCGGATCGTCGTCGAGCATGCGGAACTTGGGGCCCTCGGGATCCTCGAATTCCCCTTTTTTCACCGCCCAGGTAAACACCAGCCAGACCCCGGTGCCAAGGAACAGGGAGAGCAGGATCAGGATCAGGGTCGATTTCACCATGAAGGGGCCTCCTTGGCAGGCAACTCCCGCGGTGTTCGCTGGTCCGTCCCCTTTCCGGTGGGGACCAGGCGCAGGGAGTTGCCGATGACGCAGACCGAGCTCAAGGCCATGGCGGCGGCGGCGTGGATGGGGGTCAGGGCACCGACGGTCGCCAGGGGCAGGGCCAGCAGGTTGTAGGCAAAGGCCCAGAACAGGTTCTGGCGGATGATGCTCAGGGTGCGCCGGGCCAGGCGCAGCGCGGTGAGCAGATGGGCCAGGTCCGGCCGGGTCAGCACCAGGTCGGAGGTGGCCAGGGCGATGTCCGTCCCGCCGGCCATGGCGCACCCGACGGTCGCCGCCGACAGGGCCGGGGCATCGTTGATGCCATCTCCGACCATCAGCACCCGCTCCCCCCGGGCTCGCGCCTCTTCGACCCAGCGGGCCTTGTCCGCCGGCAGCAACCCCCCGCGGGCCTGGGCCAGGGGGAGGGCGGCCGCGGCACGGTCGGCAGCGCTCTGGCTGTCGCCGGTCAGCAGCGCGCAGCGGATACCCAGCTGCTGCAGCTCCTGCAGGGTGCCGGCCGCTTCGGACCGCAGCGGGTCCGCCAGCTGCAGGCTGCCCAGGTAGCGTTCCGCCAGGGCCAGATGCACCTCCGTTGTACCGCCGGGGGGGGGCGCTGGCAAGTCGAAAATGCCGGCCTGGCTCAGCAGGGCGCGGTTGCCGACCCGCAACAGGCCCTGGTCCGTCGGCGCCTCGATGCCGAGCCCGGCCAGGGTGCGCACCTCGGCCCCGGAACCGACGGCAATGCCGTGCTCCCGGGCCGCGGTCAGGATCCCCTTGGCCAGGGGGTGGCCGGAACCGGCCTCGGCCCGGGCCGCCCAGTGCAGCAGGTCCCGATCGCTGAGGCCGGCCGCCGGGTGGATGGCGACCACGCGGGGTCGGCCGGTGCTCAGGGTGCCGGTCTTGTCGAAGGCGGCCAGGGTCAATCTGGCGCTGGCCTCCAGCACATCCCCACCGCGAAACAGAATGCCTTGGGCGGCCGCGGCGCCGGAGGCGACCAGCACCGCGGTGGGGGTGGCCAGGCCGAGGGCGCAGGGGCAGGCGATCACCAGCACCGCCACCGCCGCCAGCAGCGGATCGATTTCGGGGCTGGGGCGCAGGTGCCAGTAAAGCCAGGTGCCGGCGGCCAACGCCGCCACCAGCGGCACGAACCCCGCCGCCAGGCGGTCGGCCAGGGCCTGCACCGGGGCGCGGCGGGCCTGGGCTTCCTCCACCAGGCGGGCGATGCGGGCGACGAAAGAGTCCGCGGCACTGGCGGTGACTTGCACTTCGGCAGCGCTGGTCAGGTTCAAAGTGCCGGCGCAGACCGCATCGCCGGGGCGGCGCAGCACCGGCAGGGGTTCGCCGGTGACCGCCGCTTCGTCGACTTCGGTGGCACCGGCCAGCAGTTCGCCGTCCGTGGGGAAACGCTCTCCGGGGCGCACCAGGATGTGGTCCTCCGGGCTCAGGGCGGCGGTATCCACCTCCCGCCAGTCATCCCCCTCCCGGCGCCGGGCCCGCTCCGGAGCCAATCGCAGCAACCGGTCCACCCCGGCGGCGGCCTGGCGGCGGGCGGCCCCCTCGAACAGGCGCCCGGCCAGAATCAGGGTAATGATCATGGCGGCCGTATCGAAATAGACCTCGCCGCCGAAGACCAGAGCATGCAGGCTGGTGCCGTAGGCGGCGAGCACCCCAAGTACGATCAGCAGGTCCATGCCGGCGCTGCGGTTTTTCAAACTGCGCCAGGCGCTGCGCAGGAACGGCCAACCGCAGTAGAAGACCACGGGGGTGGTCACCAGGGCCGAGA
This sequence comes from uncultured Desulfuromonadales bacterium, assembly GCA_964650955.1. GTDB lineage: Bacteria > Desulfobacterota > Desulfuromonadia > Desulfuromonadales > CAZYXS01 > CAZYXS01. Next base: position 22,486 of record CAZYXS010000022.1, read on the forward strand.
ACCATTGCATCAAGCGGTAACTGGTGGGGTCCATCCCCTGGAAATAGCCGGCGTAGAGGGCCAGGGAATAGCCCATCAGCTGCATGGAAAGGAACACCGCGGTGCCGAAGCGGATCAGCAGGCTGCGGCGCTCCCCCTCGGCGATCCGGGTGGCCTGGTCGGCGGTCCAGGGGCGGGGAATATAGCCCAACTGGGCCACCGCGGCGAACAGGGCAGCCGGGGAGGTTCGCTCCGGATCGAAACAGACCCGGGCCCGGTGGGTGCCGTAGTTGACCCGGGCGCTGTGAACCCCTGGAACGGCCAGGAGGATCCTTTCCACCAGCCAGACGCAACTGGCGCAGCGGATCCCCTCGAGGAGCAGGGAGAGCTCCGACCCGTTTTCTCCCGCATGAACGAAACGGGCCAGGTAGCCCTCGTCATACTGCTGGCCGAAGGCCCCTTCGGGCAGGGCACCCTGCGACCAGTCCCGCTTGCGGTAGAAATCCTCCAGCCCTGCGCCATGAATGATGCGGAAGGCCCCCTGGCAGCCGCGGCAGCAGAACCGGCGGCGGACGCCGTCGAGTTCATCCTCGATCAGAACACCGGCCGGAATCGGCAGGGTGCAATGGGCGCAGTCGTTTCGCGTTTCGCTCATGGCCTGGTCGGGAGGGTCAGAAGTTGAACATCAGGGTGCGGTTGATCTGGGCCCCGTCGCGCACCAGCGTCAGGCGGGCGGTCACTTCCCCCTGCAACTCCCGGGGAAGGCGGGTCGAGTATTGACCGGGGGTCAGTTCCACCAGGGGAAGTTGGGTCGGGTTGCCGGAGCGGACCGCGTACAGCACCAGGTCGCCGCCGGCCCCCGTCACCGGCAGTTCCTCACGGTCCCGCAGTTGGATCCGCAACCGGCGCCCCTCCAGAGAGGTTTCGATGCGCCAGCCGAGGCTTTCCGCGGCCTGCTGCTCCACCCGGGTGTGGTTGTAGCGCAGACCGTGACTGTAGTAACCGGCATCGCTGACCGGGCTGACGTCGGCTGCGGCGCGGAAGATGGACCACCCGGTCACGACGGCAAACAGCACGCCCAGCAGCAACATCAGCCCCGGCCAGATTCCAGTCTTGGCAGCAGTCATGTTCCATCCTTTTCGGGCAGCCGCAGGCTGGCGGCGGCGCGGGAGAGCACCTGCCCTCCGTCTAGGAGTTGAAATTCGATCGCCAGGGTCTTCCCGGCGTTGCCGGGGGGGACGACGAGGGCGAACTCGAGCTTTTTCCGGGAACCACCCGAGAGCTTAAGGTTACGGGTCTGACCCCGCAGTGCCAGGTCCCGCCCGTCGCCCAGTGCCTGGAGGTCCACCTGCAATGGTTGGCGCCGCCGGTTGGAGAGATAGACGGTGAAAAACACCGCCTGCTCGCCTTCGGGGAGTTGCCGAATGGCAGCGGGGGAACGGGCCACCTTCAAGCTGACCGGAGTGCGCTGCCCGATCGCCACCGCCAGGGTCAGGGTGGCCACCAGCAGCGCCAGGGCGACCAGCAGCAGTCGGGGGTTGAGCAGGACCCGCCCGCCACGGCCGTCGGTGCCGAAGGTGTAGCGGATGATGCCGGGCTGCTGACGGCGGGCCATCACCTCCCGGCAGGCGTCGAGACAGCGGCCGCAGTTGATGCATTCGATCTGGTAGCCACGGCGGATATCGATGGCCGTGGGACAGACCCGGGTGCAGGCGCCGCAGCGGATGCAGCGGGAGGCCTCGTCCGGGTGAAACCGCAGGGTCAGGGTGCCCGGATCGACCAGGGAGGTCTGAAACCGGCCGTAGGGACAGAACTCCCGGCAGAACAGCCGCCGCAGGAAAGCCAGGTCCAGGTAGACCAGGGCGGCGGTGATGCCAAGGGTCAGGCCGGGAGCCCAGCCGAGCCGCCACTGCCCCAGGCGGGCGAAGAACTCCCCCGGGGGGAGGAAGTACCAGACCAGGTTGCTCCCCACCAGCAGCGCCAGGGTCAGGTAGCACAGCTGCAGCAGTCCCTGCTGCCAGAGGGAGGGTTGCATCCGGCCGTTGACCACCTTGACCCCGATGCGCCGGGCGAAAGCCTCCGCCAGGTCGACCAGGGTCGTTTGCGGGCAGGCCCAGCCGCACCAGACCCGGCCCAGCACCAGAGTCACCAGCAGGAAGCCGAGAATCAGCACGATGCTGGCGAACAGCAGCAGGTAGAGCTCCTCCAGCGGGAAAACCTGGCCGAAGCAGTAGAACACCCGTTCGGACAGATCGAGCCGCAGGGCACTGTCGCCGCCGATGCGCAGAAACGGCAGCCCCAGCACCAGGAGGGTCGTGGCCCCTTGAAAGGCGGTCCGCCAGGGGCCGAGCAGGAAAGGAGAATCTTTCATCGTGGCGGCGGGGGGAGGTGTGCACCTCCCCCCGAATTGCGCGTCATTGCAGCGACAGGCTGAAGGCCACCAGGTCGTTCAGTTGCGCAGGGGAGAGCTGGTTGCCGAAGGCCGGCATGCCGCCGGGGCGGCCGTCACGGATGCTGGTCAGGACCTCGTCATGGCTGCGACCGTACTTGTAGCCGGCGATGCTCAGGTCGGGACCGACCCCCCCTTTGCCCTCTGCGCCGTGGCAGCCGGCGCAGTGGCTGGCGTACAGCGTCTGGCCAGCGGCCAGTTGCGCCGCCGGTTCGACCGGGGTCGCGGCTGCGGCGCTGACCGGAGCCGGTTGGGCCGCGACGACCCGGGCCTGGTGGGCGGCGAGTTTTTCTTCGTACTCCGCCGAGGAACTCCAGCCGCTCAGCAGGTAGTAGGCGCTGAAGGCCACCCCCCAGAGGATCAGGCCGTAATAGAGCAGGTTGAAGTAGGCCGGCGGCCGGGTCGCCCGGTCCTCGACGATGCCGTCGACTTCGTGGCGCGGCGCCTGGTGGTTGCTCTGCTTGGATGTGCTCATGGGATTCTCCCTCCCGAATGGATTCAGTCGTCTTCAAGCATGCGGTGTTTGGGTTCCTCCAGCTTTTCCTTGCGTTTGCGGCCGCAGGTGCGCACCACGATCGCAGCAAAGACGGCAAACAGGCCGAAGGTGACGCCGAGATAGGTGACGGAAGCCCAGTCCATTTATTGCGCCCTGCCGTATTTGAGAAAGTTGACCATTTTCCAGACCCGCGCGGAGCCGAGCTGGCTGTAGGCCGGCATGCCCCCTTCGAGGATGCCGTTGTAGAGCACTTCGTACAGTTCCCCGTCGGAGAGCTCCAGGGCCGTCAGCTCCGGGCCGATATTCCCCTCGAGCTGCTCGCCGTGGCAGGAGGCGCAGTGCTCGACGTACAGCGCCTGGCCGGCGGGGATGACCGAGGCGTCCCCGGCAAAGGGGTTGTTCAAGTCGCCGACCACGGTGACCTGGGCCGCTTTGCGCCAGGGGATGTCGTTGCCCAGCTTCTGCATGTAGGCGACGATGGCATCCATCTCGTTTTTGCCCGCAAGAGCCGCGATTTGCTCTTCGGTATAGGGGAAGCCGAGCACCTGCATCTTCCTGCGGATGTACTCGGGGTCGACGGTGTTCTCCTTCAGGAAGGCGTAGGCAGGCATGTTGGTTTTGGGCACCATGCTGGCCGGGTTCTCCATGTGCTGGTAGTGCCAGGCATCCGGGTACTTGCCGCCGATGCGGGCCAGATCGGGCCCGGTGCGGCGCGAACCCCAGAGGAAGGGGCGGTCATAGACGAACTCGCCGGATTTGGAGTAATCGCCGTAGCGCAGGGTCTCGGCCACCAGCGGACGAATGGTCTGGGTGTGGCAGTTGTTGCACCCCTCGCGGATGTAGACGTCGCGCCCTTCCTGTTGCAGCGGGGTGTAGGGTGTCACTTCGGCGATGCGGTCGCTCTCGGTATTCACCCAGGCGAAGGGGAGCACCATGGTGATGATGGTGCCGACCAGAATGGCGGCGGTGGCCATGAGCAGCAGGAGGATCGGTTTCTTTTCCCACATGACGGTTGTCCTCCTTTCTCAGGCGTTGGCGATGGCGGACACGGGCTTGCCGCTGGTCGCCGTCTTGTAGAGGTTGTAGATGAAGGCGCCGACGCCGACGAGGTAGAGGACCCCGCTGAAAGCCCGGATCCACCAGTAGGGGTAGATTTCGACCAGGGTCTCCATGAAGCTGTAGGCCAGGCTGCCGTCGGGGTTCATGGCGTGCCACATGCCG
>CAZYXS010000022.1:26640-29216 GCA_964650955.1 uncultured Desulfuromonadales bacterium
AACTGGCCGATGAGCACCAGCCAGAAGTGCAGGTTGGCCAGGGGAATGCTGTAGAGCTCACGGCCGTAGATGTGCGGCGCCAGAAAGTAGATGGCGGCGAACAGCACCATCGACACCCAGCCCATGGTCCCCATGTGCACGTGGCCGGGAATCCAGTCGGTGTAGTGGATGAAGGCGGAGAAGGAGCGGATCGACTGCAGCGGCCCCTGCAGGGTCTGCAGGCCGTAGAAGGTGATGCCGAGGATCAGGAACTTGACCAGGTAGTTCTCCCGCATCTGGTGCCACTGCCCCCCCATGGAGAGGTAGCCGTTGAACACCGAGCCCCAGGAGGGGGCGATCAGCATCACCGAGAAGGCCATGGCCAGGGTCTGCACCCAGTCGGGCACCGGGGTCCAGAGCAGGTGGTGGGCGCCGGTCCACAGATACATGAAGATCAGCGACCAGAAGGCGATGATGGAGAGGCGGTGGCTGTAGATCGGCACCCCGGTGGACTTGGGCAGGAAGTAGTAGAAGACCGCCAGGGGAGGGGCGGTGAGCACCATGGCCACCGCATTGTGGCCGAACCACCACTGCACGTTGGCATCGTTGGTGCCGGCGTAGGCCGAGTAGGATTTGAACAGGGAGACCGGCACCGCCGCCGCGTTGACCAGATAGAGCACCGCCACCCCGACCAGCGCCGCCAGCATGTACCAGAGGGAGATGTACATCTGCTCCTCGCGGCGCTTGACGATGGTCATGATGATGTTGATGGAGAAGATCACCCAGAGGATCACCACCATGATGTCGATGGGCCACTCCAGCTCATGGTATTCCTTGGAGGTGGAGTAGCCCAGCAGCAGGGTCACCGCCGCGGCGATGATGGTGGCGTTGAAGAACCACAACTGGAAGCGGGCCAGGCCGTCGCTCCACAGGGGGCGGCGGCAAAGCCGCTGCACCATGTAGTAGAACAGGGCGAAGAAGCTGCCGATCGCCCAGCCGAAGATGCCGGCGTTGGTATGCAGGGGTCGCAACCGTCCATAGGTCAGGTAGGGGGCGAAATTGAGGTCAGGATTGACCAACTGGAAGGAGATCAGCACTCCCACCAGAATGGCGACCAGACCCCAGAGGATGCTCCAGTTGACGAAGCTCCTCACGATGGCATAGTTGTAGTCCGTTTTCTCCATGTAACCTCCTGAAACGATTAAAACTGCAGCCAGCAAAGATTTTACGGCCTGGCGGGGGGAAGTCAAGCGGGGCCAATTGTGACCAAACTGGTCATAAAGGTACTCGGCCTGTGTGTATCTGTCAACCAGGAATGTGCATTTTTTCGCCGCTATGCGCCGGGGTCCAGTTCTTGACACCTTGCGCAACCCGCACCTATGATGCGACGACCCAGCAACCCGCGGTGGACGGCCCGATGAAGATCACTCTCGGCAAAAAAATTTTCCTCTACACCAGCGGTGTCCTGGTCGGTCTGCTGGTGGTTACCTTTCTGCTGCTGGAGCGCCACCAGGCCCGGCAATGGGAGCAATATCTGCGTGCCCAGAGCCTGGCCTTCGCCCGGTTTGCCACCCCCGAACTGCTCAAGCAGTTCCGGGGACAGTTTGCCGAGGCTGGGGCCGAGGATCGCCGGGGCATCAATGATTTTCTCAGCGTCAACCGCGAACTTGTGGGGTTTGCCGTTTACAATCCCAACGGTCGCCAGCTTTTCGAATCGCGCCCCTTCCCGGGGTTCGAGTTTCTGGCTCCTTCCGGCCTGCCGCCGGTCGACTTGGGCGATTGGTCCTCCCAGGCCGGGCCGGAAGTGCGCAGCCTCGCCCTGGCCACCGGCCCCCCGCTGCTGGAGGTTCTGGTGCCGGCCTTCGGACCCACGGGGGAGCAGGTGCTGACGGTGCGCTACCTGATTTCCCAAGCCTCGCTGGCTGCGCGGCTGGCGGAGATCCGGCAGCAGTTCCTGCGCATCGCCCTGCTCGCCACCCTGGCCTCCCTGGGCCTCGCCGCGCTGGTGGCCCGGCGCCTGACCGGCCCCATCTCGGCCCTTACCGGGGGGGCCAGGGCCATCGCCCAGGGGGCGTTGGAGACGCGCATCGAACTGCAGCGGGGAGATGAACTGGGGGCTCTGGCCGAGGCCTTCAACGACATGGCCGGCAGTCTCGGGACCAGCCGCGACGAACTGACCCGCAAGAACCTTGCCCTGACCGCCGCCAACGAGGAGTTGCGGCAGATGCAGGAACAACTGGTGCGCACCGAACGGCTCGCCGCCATCGGCCAGTTGGCGGCCGGCATTTCCCATGAAATCGACAATCCCGTCGGCATCATTCTAGGGTACGCCGAACTGCTGCTGGAAGATCTGCCTGCCGGTGATCCCCGGCGGGAGGACGTGCAGGCCATCATCGACGAATGCCGCCGCTGCAAGCGCATCACCGGCGGACTGCTCGGTTTCGCCCGCACCGCCCCGACCCAGGCGGAGGTTTTCGACCTGGGGCCGCTGATCGAGCAAACGCTTGCCTCCCTGCGGCCGCAGAAGCTTTTCCGGGGCATCGCCCTGGAGTGCCGGCTCCCCGGGGAACCCTTGGGTCTGGTCGGGGATGCCGATC
>CAZYXS010000023.1:0-14782 GCA_964650955.1 uncultured Desulfuromonadales bacterium
CAACAATGTCGGCCTGGATGTGGGCATCATGGGCCGCTACCCCATGGTCAACTTCGGCATCGTCGGCCGCAACCTCAACGCCCCGAGCTTCGACGGCTTCACGAAGCAGAAGTTGGTTGCCGGTGGAGGCCTGCGCACCATCTCGGCCGAATCGGTCACCCTGGATCCTCAGGTGGCCGTGGGGCTGGCCTGGATTCCCACAGAAACCCTCACCCTCGAAACCAACTACGACCTGACCAAGAACAAGACCGTCTTCCCCGGCTACCACACCCAGAATATCGCCTTCGGCCTGGAGTGGGACGCGGGGCGAATCCTTGCTTTGCGGGCCGGGGCATACAAAAATCTGGCCGAAAAAGATATCGAATGGGTTTACACCGCGGGTATCGGCCTGAATCTGTGGGGAGCCCGACTGGATCTCGCCGGCGCCATCGCCGAGGAAAAAACATCCTTCGACGGGGATGATGTCCCCAAGGAGGCTCAGCTGGCCGCTCAGCTGAGCCTGGATTTCTGATCCTGCCCTGCGCAAAAAAAGGCAGCGCCGGCGGGAGACCGCCGGCGCTGCCTTTTTTTGTCACTGGCTCAGCAGGATTAGCCGAGTACCGCCAATTCTTCGCTTGAGAAGGTCAGGTGCTTGAGCCCCTCCTTGGTAACCCAGAAAGTGTTTTCCACCCCCACCGCCCCCACACCGGGAAACACGGCCTTGGGCTCGAAGGCGAAGGTCATGTACTCCTTGAGCACCTGGTCCTTCATGCCGCGGGCGATAAAGGGATATTCGTCGACCTCCCCCCCGATGCCGTGGCCGATGAAGGAAACCTGGGCCCCCTTCCCCCCCATGAAATGATCCTGATAACCAAGCTCGCAGGCGAGGCGATAACAATCCTCGTAGATCTCTCCCCAACTGACTCCGGGCCGGGCAAGCTCTTTGAGCCGCTGTTCGATCCGGAGCATATCCTCATAGGCCTTTTTCAAGGGATCGGGAAGGCCTCCGATGCACAGGGTACGGGTCTGGTCCACAAGATAGCCGTCAAAGGCGCCGATCATGTCGATGATGATCGGTTCGTTGCGCCCGATCCGTTTGTAGCTGGCCCCCTGTCCTACCGAGGGGTTGAGCCCCAGGCCCCCCAGGGGTGCATCAAGGTAGGCCGGAGCCGCACCGTCGGAGCCGCTGAAGATGTGGCCGTAGAACAGCTCGGAGTTGAACCCCCGCATGCGGGTGACCCCCTGGTGCCCCTGCTTGCGCACCGTAAATTCGAGTTCCGCCGCCAGTTCCAGGTCGGTCATCCCGGCCCGGATCACCTCCTTGGCCCGCTGGTAGGCGCGGTCAAGCAACAGGGCCGCGTCCTTCATGATCTCGATCTCGTACTTGGACTTGACGGCCCGCACGGTGCGAATCAGGGGGGTGGCATCGCCTATTCTGGCAGCGGGGAACAATTTCTGAAACCGCTGGAAGTGGCTGACCGGTACCACGTCGAGTTCCATCCCCAGGCATCCAGGCTGGGGATAGCCGAAATCTGCCAAACGCTCGGGGATCTCTTTCGGGCTGCCGAGGGGCAGAACATGCTGCAACCCCGATTCCATGCGGGCGCGGCCATGATCTTTGCGCACCAGGTAGAGGGGATCTCCTTGCACGGGCACATAGAGAGCCCCCTGCTGGATGGAGCCGGTGAAATAAAACAGGTCGGCATTCTGCAGCATCAGAATGCCATCCTGCTGGAATTGATTCATTTCGGCTTGCAGCGCGGTGATGCGCGCCTGCAGTTCACTGGCGGGGGTGATGCGCACGGTTTGGCCCTCCTGGAATGATGATGGGAAAAAGAATGCCCTGACCGAAAGGACAGGGCATTCTTGCAATCGGTGGTCAAGCTGTCAAGCGCTTAGCCGCCGGCTGCGCCGGCAGCCACCACTTCTGTGCGCCTACCCATCCTCGGCATACTGGCAACCCAGATCCTCGTCGGTTTCAAAAGCCAACAGACCGGAACACTCCACGCACACCAACTGGCCATCATCTTCCTTGGCCAGTAGCTCTTCTTCCTCAAACAACAGGCCACAACCGGTGCATTGCGTCTCGGACATCACATACCTCCAATCTGGCGAGGGCAACCCCGGGCCCCCTTGAGGGATTACCCAATTGGTTCTTTGCTATTCAGTTTAGCAAAACCTCCTGCCCTTGCAATGCCGACCGACGCGTTCCGGCTATAAAGAAAAACCCCCGCCGGTAAGGGCGGGGGCAGGGGCAGGGGTCATAAAGTCCATGGCCGGGGCAGATTTCCCCACCCCGGCACTGGGTTAAGGGTTACTTCTTCATGGCGTCTTTCAGCAGGGCGATCCCCTTCTGCGAGGCGGTGATCGACTCGTTCAGGCTCTCCTTGGCCAGGCCGGGGTTGTGCCAGCCGTCGCTGTTCTCGGCAGTCCACCACTCCCAGAGCACGTGGGCGATTTCATGCTGCTTGCGCGCCTCGGCCAGCACCGGCTCGGTCACACCGGCCTTCTGGGCCGCAGCGTAGGTATCGATCAGCTCACCCAGGGCCGCTTCGGCCTTGCGCATTTTGCCCTTGGTGTAATTCTGCACCGCCTTGATCTGGTACAGCTTCTCCTCAGGGGATGAGTCGGGATGGCAGCCCATGCAGGCCTGCTTGGTATGGTCCTTGGGACGGATCACTTCATGCGTGGTGAAAGTAGCGCCCTTGGCATTCTTCTCTTTGGGCATGTGACAGCTGTGGCATTGTACTCCGGCCTTGTCGTGGACGCTGCCCCAGTAGGTCTCCAACTCCGGATGCTGCAGTTTGACCAGCCGGGCACCGGTCACCGCATGTTTGAAGTCGCGGAACTTGAGCTTGTCGTAATGGGCGAGAATATCCATGGCATTCTTCATCGGGAAATGGTTGGTCCGACGGTCGGCCATGGTCACTTTTTCGCCGCTTTCCGGCTCGAACCCGGGGTTGCAGTTGTACTCCACGTGGCATTGGCCGCACAGCAGGTTGGAATCCATCTTGTTAAGAACGCCGATCTTGCGGAAATCCCGGAAGTTGACCACCTTCATATTGCCTTGGCCCTTGTCGGCATCGTAGGGGCGGGCGCCGTCCCGCTCGACGGCCTCGATCAGGGCGTCACGGATGATCCGCGGTTGGGTGCCGTGGGGGTCATGGCACTGGATACAGCCCATGGGGTTCTGGACATCCTTGATCAGTTCATTGACGTCGGAGGTGCGGTCCCACTTGGCGCGGTCATCCTTGTCCCCCATGAATTTCCACTTCAGCACCAGGTCGGAGGTCTTGCACTGGAGGCAGACGGGGTTACCTGCCTTGGCGGTATGGGGCAGAGTCTTACCGGTGTCGACCAGCACATCCCAAGCCTTGCCCGGGCGGGTGGCGCCGAACATGTCCTTGAACTGGTAGCGCCCGCCGGCAAAACGGTCGACCACCAACTGGTCCACCACCATGAAGGGGTGGGAGCGAGGCTCATTGTGTTCCCTGGTGAAACCGTGGGGGGCCAGAAGTTTGTCCTGCATCGGCGAACGACCGGTGGGCATCCCCTTTTCATTGCGCGGGTAAGCGTCGTAGTTCACTTTGTAGTATGACTTGTACTGGTCCTCATGGCAGGACCCGCAGGTAGACAACTCCAGGCTGGTGACCGGCTTGGTCTTGGGGTTTTTCAGGTGGGCGTCCATTTCGCTGTGGCAAGTACCGCAGGAGAGGTCGGCATGACTCGACCCCTTCTTCAGTTCCTTGACCTCGGCGTGACAGGAAAAACATTTGCCCTCGTCAATCTGCTTCGCGGCCTCGGCCGGGGCGCCCCAGGTCAGGGCCACGGCCAGGGCCAAGGTTCCAAGCCATAACTGCTGTTTCATTTCAATGCCTCCTTGTGCGGGTTGGGGTTTGTGGCAGTGCCTAGGATTGCTCCAAAGTGTTAGGTTAACAACCAATTGTCGAGATGCAACTGATGTCATTAAGACCTGTTGTTCACGACGAACCAATCCACGATTCATGCCAGATTGGCCATCGACTGCTAACATGCTAGAAAGGCATGGGAATTTCAACTTCAAGTCAACCGCAAAAGGAATCATGGATTAAATTGGTCACTTTTTTGTTACAAAAGTGCATAACGGAAGGTTCCAGCGCTACCGGGCGGTAACAACGGCAAGCCAGCCCCTGGTTGCCCATTCCTGTTTCAAAGGAAAAGTGCCGAGGGGACGCCAGTTTGCACTTTTTCCCTGGGTTGTCTGCGTCCAGAGACCATGCCGGGGATATCCCCTGCAAGCAGCAGAGACATGTTTTGGTAGGGGCAATCTGGGAGGGAAGTTTGCGAATTCCGGGCCGGGCGTTTCTTCTGGGTAACACCAGGACCGGCCCAAGGTCACAAGGCCGCCATGCATTCCCCGTGAGTGGCACAACCCGGCAGGAATGTCATGTACCGGCGGCCGTTACCAGGAGGGGGCAATGCACTGGTGTTTGACGAACTGCCGCAAGGCGCTCAATTCGTCAGTTGACAGGTCGAGAAACTGCAGCCCCATCCCGGTCGGCAGCAAGGGGTTGAACCACTCCCCGGGCAGATTGACCCAGGCAACGCATCCCGGACAGGTTATCGGGAGTTGGCTGTCGGGCAACTGGAATGCAAGCGTCAGTCTGGTATCGACGGGCAACGGCGAGTTGGTGGCCAGAAACAGGCCGCCGGAACTGAGGTTGAGGGAATAGTCCCGCAGCAGTTCGCCCCTACCTTCAACGTGACGGACCTCCAAGCGAGCGAGAACCCGTGGTTCCAGGCGGTCGCTAACGCGAAGGAAACGCCTGGCGGTGGCGACAAAAAGATGGCGGTTGATGGGTTTGAGCAGGATGTCGTCGCAACCAGACTGGCGGCACCGCTCCAGGTCTGCCGAGCGCCCCCCCTGGGTCACCATGATCACCGGTATATGCGCGGTAGGGGAATGCAGTTTGATTTTCCTGCAGACTTCATCCCCGTCCATCTGCGGCATGAACAGATCCATGAAAATCAGGTCAGGAATTTCAGTGCAGGCTTTATCCCAGGCTTCAGCTCCGCTGCGGGCGATCAGCAGGTCGAAATTCTCCCTGCGGAACAGGGTCTTCTCCAACTCCAGAAACAGGTCGACATCGTCGGCCAACAGAATCCGCTTGCGGTTCATCAAGTTCTGCCCTCTCCCGGTTCCAAGGGTTGCGGTCATGCTCTCCAGCCTGCTGCACTACGGCCACCCGCGCAAGCGGCCCGTGCCGCTGTCCTCCATCGTGGCAGTGGCCACCCCTTCGGGGCGATACTGACCTACGCCCTGGTCCACCAGATCAGCCAAGAACTCCTGGGCATGCTGATGGCCCTGGCCGCCGGTTCCTTCATCGATATTGCCGCCTTCGACCTGATTCCCGAGGCCCACCGCGCCCGCGGGGTGCGGGGAACCCTGGCCCTGGTGGAGGGCGGATTGACGGCGATCCTGGCGGGACTGTTCACCCATGCCGACGAGGTGGGGGGGGTGCGGTAGGTTCAGCGGGCGCAGTCGGAAGGGTCTCCCTTGAGCTTGGCCAGGGCGTGGGGCAGAGCCGGCAGAAGCACCTCGAAGTTTTCCCGCACCCCCTTGGGGCTCCCCGGCAGATTGATAATCAGGGTTTTGCGCCGCACCCCCGCCAAGGCCCGGGAGAGCATGGCATGGGGAGTCTGCTTCAGGCTGGCCGCGCGCATCGCCTCGGCCATCCCCGGAACCTCGTAATCCAGTACCCGGGCAGTGGCTTGCGGGGTGATGTCCCTGGGGGTCAGACCGGTGCCCCCGGTGGTCAGAATCAGGTCCAACTGGTCCCGGTCGACCCACTTCACCAGCCTCGCCACGATCTGCTCCTCGTCGTCCGGGATGACCTCGTAGCAACGCAACGAACCCAGTCCAGCCACCAGTTCCTGCAAAAGTCGCCCGCTTTCATCGACCCGTTCCCCGCGAGCCCCCTTGTCGGAAAGGGTCAGGATACCGATGGCAAAATCCATCCTTCCGCTCATGCTTCGCCTTCTTCCACAACGCGGAATTCATCTCCCACGGCAACGGCCCCACCGGCCAGCACCCGGGCGAAAATCCCCTCTTTGGGCATGACGCAATCGCCGGCCTGGTAGTAAATGGCGCAGCGGTCGTGACAGATCTTGCCGATCTGGGTCACCTCCAGCAACGCTCCCCCCTGCAGTTGCAGTCGCGTGCCCACGGGCAGCCGGCAGAGGTCGATCCCCTCGGTGGTCAGGTTTTCAGCGAAATCTCCAGGGCCGACATCCAGGCCCGCAGCACGCATCTTGGCGATGCTCTCGGTCCCGAGCAGACTGATTTGGCGATGCCAGTCCCCCCCATGGCCATCCCCGGCCAGGCCAAAGTTTTCCAGTAGTTGCCCGCGGCCGACATTCTGCTTGCGCGCGCCTTTGCTGACACTGGTGCACACGGCAATGATCTTACCCGGTCCCATAAAATTCCTTCTCCTTCACGACCCTGCCATAGAGCCGGTTATTTCTTCTTTTCTTTTTGGATGATGGCCCGGCGGGCTGCGTTCACGATCACCTGACTGACCCCCCGGCTCTTGGCCAGGGCCTTCAGGTCCTTTTCACCCAGGATATTCATGTAGCGCAGGGCATTTTGCAAGGGGGTACGGGGGTGAAAGATCAGCGCCTTTTTAATCGCATAATTTTTCAACCATTCCCGGTTGAGGGTAATGATCCGGATCATTTCATCACTGCTGCTTTTGTTCTTGGATATGGTCAACACCTCCCCCTCGGTGATGCGGGGGTTTTTCAGCACCGCCGAATGCACCAGTTTATTGGGATCCTTGATGAAAATGGTGCGCCATTCCTTGTCCCCGGTAAGGGCCAGCTTGATTTTCTCAGACACTCCCATATCCAGGGCCTGCTGGTATTTGGATTGGTTGACTTCCTCCTCCGGTTCGGTCTCTGCTTCGTCTTCGAATCCGTTGTCTGAGCCCCCCCCGTCCCCATCGGCATCATCCAGTGGTTCGGCCTCTCCGACATCCGCTGCCGAATCCAACTGTTCCTCCTCGGGTTCCTGCCAGCCGAGACGGAAGCGGGTGGCACGGTCGGTGGCCGGATTGGCCAACAGGGCCTCGACCAGTCCCGGAGTCTGTGCCTGCAGGCGCTGATTGTGGGCGAGCAGGTCGGCAGCAACGGCGCTGCGTTCGGCCAGAGCGAGCAGAGTGGCCGAGGTCAGCCCGGGGTGGGACAGCAACACTTCGAGCAACGGGCGATCTTCGGAGCGCAGACGGGCCAGATAGTCGAGCAGCGGAGAAGGCCAGTCCGGATCGCCCATGACCGGGACCAGGAGCCTGGAGGGCAACTCCCGCAGGGTTGACTGGGCGATGCTGCGCAGTTCCGGGTCCCGCTGCAGCAAAAAAAACAGCGAGGTGACCAGGTCGCGGCCCGCAAGAGGCAGAGCCCCCCGGGCTGCTGCCATCTGCAGGTCCCGGGGGGCCGCGGGAGCGAGGATGCGCGCGACCTCAGGGGAAACCCTGAGGCGCGCCTTGTTGGATAAATCGGTCATCACTGCAACAGTGTCAGGGCCGCTTCAGTACCACAATTTCCAACCCGGCCTTGCGAGCCTTGGCTGCAGCTTTTTCTGCGGCAGCCTGGTCGGGGAAATCACCAAAGGAGAGTTCGGTCATTGGCAGTTTGCGCATGGCCTTCTCTTCCTCGAAGACGACCCCGGCCTGCCGCAGCTGGGCGGCAAAAGCCTGATGCGCGGCCGCATTGAAATGGGATGCGGCATAGACTGCCACCTGGTCCCCTTCCGGCAGGGTGAAGGCATCAGGAGCAAGTGTTTTGATCTCTGCCAACTTGGCCTGCGCCTCCAGGGGCGCGAAGGCCCCCAGGCGCACCCGCGTCATTTCCACCAGCTTGGCGTCTTTGAAGGTGCGCGGCTGGTAACCCAGGGCCCGCACCTTGGCCGTGGCCGCCTTGAGCATGGCGGGAGAAATATAGGCCCCGGCCAGCAGGGTGTAGGCACCCCGCCCCTGCTTGGCGACGGTCGGAACGGCGGCAGGTTTCTCTGGCGCAGGTGACGCCGTGGCCACGGCAGGTGCAGGCGTGACCGCAGCGGCTCCGGCTGCGGGCTCCTTGTCCGCGGCGACCGCTGCGGTAGCACTCGGTGCCGAGGCCGCCGGCACCTCGGTCAACACCCCTTTTTCCGCCAGCTTCGGCGCCTCTTGAGGCGGTGCGGACGGCTGGGGAACCGCTGCAGGTTCGGCGGCGGGAGCGGCTTGCTGGGTCGGCTTATCGGCAGCCCCCGTCTCCGCCGACGGCGCCGTTTGCGCCTTGGCCCCATCCGCCGCCGCGGGACTCGGCGCGGTCGGCGGGCTGTCTGCCGGCGGTGGGGGAGTGATCAGTTGCTTGGTCACCGCAGCCGGCACCGGAACCGGCTCAGGTGCCATCATTTCCATGGCGTAGAAATAGGCCGCGGCGCCCAGGATAACCAGCAGCAAGCCAAGCAGCAGCGCCCGGGAGGGGGGTTTGCGCTCGGATATGCCAGGGGGAAGGGGCGACCCTGGGGAGTTTTTTTGATCGTCTTTTTCAGCCATGCCGTACAACTCCTCGCTGCCGAGCCCACCAGGGACTCAGCGTCAGTGTTCCTTCTTCTGTTCCTTCACCTCGGCCAGGATCTTCGCCATCAGGTGGGCCGGAACCTCTTCGTAGTGGGAAAATTCCATGGTGAACAGGCCACGGTCCGAGGTCATGGAGCGCAACTCCGGCGCATAGGCCAGAACTTCGGCCATCGGCACCTGCACCTGGATCACCTGGCTGTTGGATTTGGGCTCGACCCCGAGCACCTTGCCACGCCGGGAGTTCATATTGCCGATGACATCGCCGATGCACTCGTCGGGGACTGTGATTTCCATCTGCACGATGGGCTCCAGCAGCACCGGGTTGGCTTGCTCCATCCCTTTCTTGAATCCCATGGAGCCGGCGATCTTGAAGGCCATCTCCGAGGAGTCGACGGAATGGTGGGAACCGTCGAAGAGGGTGGCCCGCACGTCCTGCACGGGAAAACCTCCCAGAATGCCGTGGTGCATGGCTTCGGCGATCCCCTTCTCCACCGCCGGGATGTATTGTCGGGGGACCACCCCACCCACCACCTTGTCGACAAATTCGAACCCGGCGCCCCGGGGCAGCGGCTCGAGTTCGATCCAGACATCGGCATACTGGCCACGGCCGCCGGACTGCTTCTTGTATTTGCTCTGCAGCTTGGCCTTGCCGCGAATGGTCTCCCGGTAGGGAACCTTGGGTTCCTTCAGCTCGACCTGCACGCCGTACTTGCGCTTGAGCTTCTCCACGGTGACTTCGAGGTGCACCTGCCCCATGCCCGAGAGGATCAGCTCGTGGGTCTCCACATCCCGCTGCACCCGCAGGGTGGGGTCTTCTTCCACCAGTTTCTGCAGGGAGCTGAAGATCTTGTCCTCGTCGTTTTTACTCTTGGCCTCGAGGGCGAAGGAGATGACGGCCTTGAGGGGAAGCGGGCTGTCGAAGATGATCGGCTTGACCTGGTCGCACAGGGTATCGCCGGTGGCGGTGGCTTTTAGCTTGGGCACGGCCACGATATCTCCGGCCACCGCCGCATCGATGGGGCGCTGCTTTTTCCCCTCCAGTTCGAAAATCTGGCCGATGCGCTCCACCACGTCCTTGTTCGGATTGTAGACGCTGGAATCGCTCTTCAGGGTCCCGGAATAGACCCGGAACAGGGTCAGCTTGCCGGTGTAAGGATCGCTGATGGTCTTGAACACCATGGCCGAGAAGGGACCTTCTTCCTTGGGCTCGCGGGCCTCCTGGGCGCCGGTCTTGGGATGCTTGCCGTACTGGGTCCCCTTGTCGATGGGGGACGGGAGGCAATGGACGATGTAGTCGAGCAATTGCCGCACGCCGATATTGGCCAGCGCGCTGCCGCACAACACCGGGGTGAACACCCCGGTGAAGGTCCCCTCCCGCAGACCGAGCAGGATCTCCTCCGCGGTCAGGGATTCGGATTCGAGGTATTTCTCCATCAGGGCATCATCGGCATCGGCCACCGCCTCCAGCAGCAGGGTTCGCAACCGCTGGGCCTCGGGCAGCAGGTCAGCAGGAATTTCCCCCGGGGTGCACTCGCCGGACAGTTCGTCGTTGTAGAAACAGGCGGTCATGGTCACCAGGTCGATGACCCCTCGGAAATCCTGCTCGGCGCCGATGGGCATGTT
Source organism: uncultured Desulfuromonadales bacterium (assembly GCA_964650955.1). Classification (GTDB taxonomy): domain Bacteria; phylum Desulfobacterota; class Desulfuromonadia; order Desulfuromonadales; family CAZYXS01; genus CAZYXS01. Next base: position 10,200 of record CAZYXS010000023.1, read on the forward strand.
GACCACCACCGCCCGGGCGTTGAGGGACTTTTCCATATCGTCGACGGCTTTGAGGAAATCGGCCCGTTCCCGATCCATCTTGTTGACGAAGGCGATGCGGGGGATTTCGAATTCCTGGGCCCATTCCCAGATCTTATGGGTCTGGGCCTTGACGCCGGAGATGGCCGACAGGATCAGTACCGACCCGCCAAGGATACGCATGCAGTTGCGGGTGTCATGGAGGAAGTTGGTGTAGCCGGGAGTGTCGACGATGTGCAGGCTGTGACCCAGCCATTCGCAGTGATTGAGACTGGAGCTGATGGTGATGTGCCGCTTGATCTCTTCGGGCTCGAAGTCCATGTTCGAGGTGCCGTCATCGACCCGCCCGAGACGATCGACCATGCCGGTATTGAAAAGGATGGCTTCGGTCAGCGAGGTCTTGCCGGCCCCGCCGTGAGCGACAATGCCAAGGTTTCTGATTTTCGCAGTATCGTACTTTCCCATCGGTCTCTCCCTCCAGATCATGCGCGCGGCATTTGGTTATAGGATTCGGTGCAGGAAACGACAGCTGACGAATAACAAGCGGCCCGGGGCCCGCAGGGGTCCGGGAATTGGTTCACCATCCTCCTTTCATGAAGCCTTTAGTGTAGCAGTCCCACCCGGTGCCGTCAAAGGCCCGGGCGGTTACGACCGTAAATGATCCGCAGCCCCTCCAGGGTCAGGTAGGGGTCGATTTCGTTGATGGTTTGGGAGGCCGAACTGATCATGCCGGCCAAACCGCCGGTGGCGATCACCACCGGGTCATCCTTGGCCTCCTGCTTCATGCGCTGCACGATGCCGTCGACCAGCCCGACGTAGCCGAAAAACAGCCCCGACTGCATGCTGTGCACGGTGTTCTTGGCGATCACCTGGGGCGGACGGGAAAATTCCACCCGGGGCAACTTGCTGGCCCGCATGAACAGAGCATCGGCGGAGATGCCCAGCCCGGGGGCAATGGCGCCGCCGAGGTATTCCCCTTTGGCGGAGATATAGTCGAAGGTAGTGGCTGTCCCGAAATCGACCACGATCAGGCTGCGGCGTTTCTTTTCGTAAGCCGCCACGGCGTTGACGATGCGGTCGGCGCCAACCTCCCTGGGGTTGTCGTACAGGATCGGCATGCCGGTCTTGATGCCTGGCCCGACAATGTACGGCTTGAGTTTGAAGTAGTGCTGGCACAGCCCTTCGAGGGTAGTGAGCATGGGCGGCACCACACAGGAGATGATCACATCCTTGATGTCGCCGAACTGGACATCGGAGAGTCGAAACAGGTTGTGGATGAAGATGGCGTACTCATCCACCGTGCGCACCTTGTCGGTGGTCACCCGCCAGTCCCGCAGAAGGTCAGTGCCACGATACAGTCCCAGCACGGTGTTGGTGTTGCCGACATCGATAACCAGCAGCATGGATGCCTCGAAAAAGAAGGAAGGGAAGAACGTGCGGGTCAGTCCAGCGGTCTGACGTCCCCGGCCAGGATACGTTCCAATCGGCCGTCGTCGAGCCGCAGCAACAAGGCCCCATCGGCATCGAGCCCTTCGATCCGCCCAACCAGCAGATGCCCCTGCAGATCGACGGAGGCCCGCCCCCCCTGCAGGGGAAACAAGGCCTGCCACAATTGCAGAATCGGTTCGATTCCCTGCCCGAGATACAGGCGGTAGAGAGAATCCAGCCGGCGCAGCAGACAGCGGGTAAATGCCAGCCTGGAAACCACCGCGGAGGTTTCCAGCGCCACGGAGGAAGCCGGATACCGCAGATCCTGAGGGAACTGCTCCCGAGTCATGTTGAGGTTGACCCCGATGCCGAGGATCACATAGTGGATGCGCTCGGTTTCAGCATTCATTTCGTTGAGCAAACCGGCCACCTTGCGGCCCTTGAGCAGGATGTCATTGGGCCATTTGACCGACGCCCGCAAACCGCCCACCTCCTCTATGGCCTGGGCCACGGCCACGGCCGACACGAAGGTCAACTGGGGCGCGTACCGGGGGGGAAGGACCGGCCGCAGCAGTACCGAGAGGTAGAGGTTGACTCCGCCCGGCGACTCCCAGCGCCGCCCCAGACGCCCCTTGCCGGCTGTTTGCCGGTCGGCGATGACCACCGTGCCGTCCTGCCCGCCCGCTTCCCCCAACTCATAGGCCCGGGCATTGGTGGAATCGGTCTCTTCCAGACAGACCACCTCCCGGCCGACGATGTCCGTCCCCAACTCGGCCAGGATCTCTGCTGGCAACAGGCTGTCGGGGGTCTTCGCCAAGCGGTAGCCCCGGGAAGGGACGGCCTCGATAACGTAGCCCTGTTCCCGCAACTGGCGGATCTGCTTCCACACGGCGCTACGGGAGACGGCCAGAGCACGGCTGATAGCCTCGCCGGAGAGGTACTCGCCACCCTGGCGGCGCAGCAGTTTCAACAGCTCTTCGCGGGTGCCCGGATGGGTCATGGGGCTGCTCTCTCCTGGGCGGCGGGTGGCGGGCGTTAGCGGAACAGCATGCTGATATCCACCGCCTTGGCCGAATGGGTCAGCGCCCCCACCGAAATATAATTCACCCCGGTAGCGGCAATCTCCACGACAGAATCGAGATTGACCCCACCGCTGGCTTCCGTCAGGGCCTGGTCGCCGATCCGCTCCACGGCGGCGGCCAGGGTTTCCAGGTCCATGTTGTCAAGCAGGATGATGTCGGCCCCCGCTTGGAGAGCCTCTTCCACCTCCGGCATGTCCCGCACTTCCACCTCGATTTTCAGGGTATGGGGGACGCTGTTGCGCGCCCGGATGATGGCCGGCCCGACCCCTCCGGCCGCCATGGCATGGTTTTCCTTGATCAGAACCCCGTCATAGAGGGAGGTGCGATGGTTGCGCCCCCCGCCGACCCGCACCGCGTATTTCTCCAGGATGCGCAGCCCCGGGGTGGTCTTGCGGGTATCGACGATGGTCGCCGGGGTTCCGGCCACCGCCTGCACAAAATGCCAGGTCAGCGTGGCGACTCCGCACATGCGCTGCAGCAGGTTGAGAGCAACCCGCTCCCCTTGCAGCAGGGCCGAGGCATCCCCCTTGAGCCAGGCGAAGACCTCCCCCTTGCGCACCTGGGCACCGTCCTCCCGCAACTTCTCGAAAGCGAGGCCCCGATCAAGAGTGGCAAAGACCTGCCGGGCGACGTCTAGCCCGGCGAGGACGAAGTCTTCCTTGGCTATCAGTTCGGCCCGGGCGATGGTTCCCGGAGCGACCGTGGCGCGGGTGGTAATATCCCCCAGGCCGATATCCTCCTGCAGAGCATTTCTAATGATCTGTTCGATTTCGAACATTCTCCCCTCCTCGCTAACTTATTGAAAACGCTTTTTTATAGCATATCCTCTCAACCCCTGACAACCGAAATTGGCGGCCCGCGGACACAGCAATTTCCTTTGATTTTTCATGATCCTGTGCTAGAAAGGCAACAGCCGTCGAGACACCCTGTTTTTTCACGAGGAGTGCATGAAAGCGAAGCTCGAAAAACCGGTGACCTGCCCCAACTGCTTCGGCAACAGCCTGCGCGAAGTATTGACCACCGCCACTTCCCGCAACATCGTTCACGACGATACCGCGCCCCCAATGGCCCGGCCCCTGACCGCCACCTTGGAGCGTCGGGACAAGGTGGTCAAACTGTTGTGCAACCACTGCGGTCACGAACTGACCCGCAAAGGGGGGCGAGCCTGAGGGCCGACCCCCTTGTTCATTTCCAAGCGAGGAGACCGCCATGCCTTCCTCCCTTTCCATACATCTCGGGCTGCTGCTGTGCATAGTGCTTACGGGATGTGTCAGCAAGGCCGACTATCAGCGCAAGGTGGCTGAAGCCGAGCAGCTGCAGTTGCTGGCCCGCGGGCTTGACGCCGACTACCAGAAACTCCTCGAGCATCGCGACCAATTGGCCGCCACCAACAGCGAACTGGGGGAAAAACTCTCCAAGGCGCTGGAAAGCACCTCGGCCCACCAGCAGGACCTGCTGCGGGCCCGCGCCGACCTGGAACGGGTCGAGGGGATTCTCACCGCCCGCAACGCCCAGACCGGGGCCGAATTGAGCCAACTGCGGCAAAGGGTCGACCAGCTGGAGCAGGAGAACCGCGACCTGCGACTGCAGGTGGAGCAGGAACGAGCGGCCCGCGAATCCCGCATCTCGGAAATGAAAAGCACTTACGATGAACTGGTCGGGCTGATGGAGGCCGAGATCAAGCGGGGGGAAGTGACCATCTCCGAACTGCAGGGGCAGTTGACAGTCAACATGGTGGAGCGGATTCTCTTCGATTCCGGCAAGGCCGACATCAAGCCCGGCGGGCTCGAGGTGCTGCGCCGGGTCGGCAGCATCCTCAAGGGAGCGGCCGACAAGAACATCCAGGTCGAAGGGCACACGGACAATATCCCCATCAGCAGCCGGTTGAAAGAAACCTTCCCCAGCAATTGGGAGTTGTCTACGGCCCGCGCCAGCACGGTGCTGCGGTTCCTGCAGGACAGCGCCGGCATCGAGGGCAGCCGCCTCTCGGCGGTCGGTTTCGGCCAGTACCGCCCCATCGCCGACAACGAGACTCCCGAAGGGCGCGCGCAAAAC
>CAZYXS010000023.1:14792-28723 GCA_964650955.1 uncultured Desulfuromonadales bacterium
CCGGGCGACAACTGACTTTCCCCCATCGCACAATGAAAAAACCCGCCCCGGAAGCAGCCGGGGCGGGTTTTTTCTGGGCGCATCAGCGCCGTTCAGCGCAGCAAACGGGCCAGGTAGAGAAAGGTTCCGGCTACGGAGAGCCCCGCCAGCAGGTTGCTGAGGTTGGAGACGATCAGGGAAAACTGGTAGCGCAGCGGAAACTGGTCGGCAATGGTATCGAGGCTGTAGACCTGAATGTAGAGTTCCGACCCCTTCCAGAGAAACAGCAGCACAAAAACCGCCATAAAAGCCAGAAAACCTTTGGCGATGGGGGTTTCCCGGACATTCAGGTAGATCTTGCGAATCAGGTCGATATTGATCAGGGAGAGGAACACCCAGTTGGCATTCTCGATCACCTTGATGGTCTTCAGGGTGGCAGGGGACGGCTCGGGATTGATCAGCACAAACAGTACCGACCCCGCCAGCACGGCGGTAGTCCCGAGATAAACATAGCGCTTCTGGCCTTCCAGCTCCAGGGTGCGGGAGAATACGTAATATTCTTGGAAACCGTGGGACATGACCATGACAGCGATGGTGCCAACGATGTAGCCCAAGGCCTGAACCTGCGGAATATCGATGCCGGGCAGGAAGGGAATGGCCTGAGGGATGATCTCGCCGATGAGTATCAGGAAGAAACCGACGGCGATGCTGGTCCACACTCGGGCATTGCCGAGGCTGAAGTAGAAAGACACCCCCCCGGCGATGACCCAGAACAAAATCTGCACAATACTCAAATCCATCTTCACACCCCTTGGTCAGCTTGAATGAAAAGTGAACTGATCAAACGATTTTGGCGACCTGCTTGATTCCCTGCTGCATCTCATCCAGCATCTGTTTGATGGTCGAAGGACCTGCCACCAGCTTGGCGGCTTTGGATAGATTGGCGTAAAACCCGTCGAAAAATTCGTCGTTGAGACTCGCTGTGGGACTGAGCAGGCGTTCGAATTCCTTGTCGACCAGGGAGGTGCCCGTTTTCCCCAGGTGACCCTTGGCGATGTCCGCGAGCACCTGCCGTACTTTCTGCCGCCGTTCCTTTTCCATGATCTCCCGGGAGCGGCGGGTTTCCTGCTCTCGCGCCTCCCGCTCCTTCTCCATGTGCAGCCTGGCCTTGTTCCACAGAGCGTTCAGGTCGGCCGATGCCAGCAGGTCGGCCAGCACATGTTCCTCGGAGGTGCGGGTGGTCAGCACGTCGATCTTGGCACCCGGCAGGCGGGCCACGGACATGGAGGTGTCCGCGGAGGTCTCCAGTTCGGTGGAACCGTCATGGAAAAACCCGAGGGGGGAGCCGTTGCGATAGAAGATCAGGGCGATGCGTTCCACGGTGTAGATCCGCAGGCAACCGGTCATCTGCTCTTCCTTCATGCGTCCGAGCAGGGACCGGATATCGATCAGCTTGAGTTCCTGCCCCCGGTAGAGCACGTCCCCATGCAGCAGGGCGTGGACAGACAGGGCCAATTCTGGCGAGAGTCGGTAGATGTCGAGAGAGGAGTTGCCTTCAAGGGCCGTCTCGAAGATGGCGGCAATGGCGTCGTAGGCAATCAGCGATTCCCGCTCGGCGGCAAACAGGGCGCTGATCAGACGCCCCTTGTCAAAAATCAGGACGCCGGTACCACGGGGCGCGTCAAATCGCAGATACCCTGTAAAGGTACCGGCCTGAAGCTTTCCCAGGGCGTCGGGGAGATTGATCCGGCCCGGATTGAGGTTCTCTTTGACGGGGTTTCCACGGGGGAGCAGAATCATGACAAGGCCTCTTGGATGCAAGCAAACTCACTGCAACCGGGCCAAGGCATCTGGCGGCACCGGTTTCAGGGTCAATCGCCAGAAATTGACATGCGATTTTCATACCAGCGGATTTAATCCGGCAGCGATCACCCCGGCAGACCTGTCTCATCCTGCTGCAGCAACTCCCAGCGGGCATAGTGGTCGGCGATGCGTTCTTGCAGCACGGCGTGCCGCGCCGATACCTCCCGCCAGCGCTGGGCGTCCTGGTACAGGGCCGGGTCAGCCATGACCTGTTCCAGTTCAGCCAGTTCCCGCTCCAGACTCTCGATGGCCCCTTCCACCTCGGCCAGGTCCTTCTGCCGGCGCTTCTCGAGGCGTTTCTGCTCCTTGCGTTCCTCATGGCTCAGCAGCCGGGTCTCCTCCCGCTCGGCAGCGCCGGCGGCGGGAGTGTTCTGCTTCTGCTCCACCCGCTCGGCACTATGACTGGCGTCGCCCAGTGCCGCCTTTTGACGCAGGAAGTCCTCGTAATTGCCGAACCAGGAAGTCGCCCGCCCTCCGCCGACTTCGATCACCCGGGTGGCCAATGCGTCGACGAAATAGCGGTCGTGAGAAACGAACACCAGGGTTCCCCCATATCCCTTGAGGGCATCGAGCAGGACTTCCTTGGACTTGAGGTCCAGGTGGTTGGTCGGTTCGTCGAGCAGCAGCAGGTTGGCGGGCCGCAACAGCAGGATGGCCAATGCCAGCCGATTGCGCTCGCCACCGGAGAGGACTCCGACCCGCTTCTGCACATCGTCGCCGCTGAACAGGAAGGAGCCGAGGATATCCCTGACCCGCGGCACCATGTCGAAGGGGGCGGCGGCGGTGATCTCCTCGAGCACGGTTTTGGTCAGATCGAGGGTCTTGGCCTGATCCTGGGCGAAATAGGCCAGGTGCAGGTTGTGGCCGGCTTCCCGGCTCCCCTGCTCCGGCGTCTCGGCTCCGGACAGCAGGCGCATCAGGGTCGACTTGCCGGCACCGTTGGCCCCCACCAGCGCCACCCGCTCCCCCTTCTCGACCTGCAGATCGATCCCCTGCAACACCCGCAGGGCGCCATAGCCATGGTCGATGCCGTGCAGGGCCACCGCCAGCCGCCCCCCCTTGGGTGGGTCGGGGAAACGGAAGGCGATGCGCTTGCGGGCCGGGGGAACCTCGATCCGTTCGATCTTCTCCAGTTGCTTGATACGGCTCTGCACCAGCGAGGCCTTGTTGGCCTGGTAGCGGAAACGGCTGATGAAGGCCTCGATTTTGGCGATTTCCTCATCCTGGCGGATCTTGGCTTCCTGCAGGGCGCTCACCCGCCGCTCCCGCTCCTCCAGATATTGGCTGTAGTTGCCGGGATACTCGGTGAGGGCGCCGTTCCAGACCTCCACAATGCGCCCGACCACCTGATCGAGGAAAAAACGGTCGTGGGAAACCAGGACGACGGAGAAAGGATAGGCCGCGAGATAGCCTTCGAGCCAGTCCCGAGCCGGCAAGTCAAGGTGGTTGGTCGGTTCGTCCAGCAATAACAGGTTGGGCCGCTGCAGCAACAGCCGGGCCAAAGCGATGCGCATCTGCCAGCCACCGGAGAAATGCTCGCAGGGCCTTTCCCAATCGGCCTCGGCGAAACCAAGCCCCCGCAACACCTTGGCGATTTCCATCTCCATGGTGTAGCCGCCCCCCTGCCGGAAGGCCTCCTGCACCAGGGCATAGCGGTCCATGTCTTCGGCGGAATGGGAGCGGGCGATGCGGGCTTCGAGCTCACGCAGTTCGACTTCCATCTCCAGCAGCGCCGCCAGAGCCGAGCGCACCTCCTGGAACAGGGTCCGCCCGCTGTAGGCGAGGCCGTCCTGGGGCAGGTAGCCGAAGGTGGTCCCCTTGGCGACCTGGATTTCCCCGCCGTCGGCCTGAACCTGTCCGGCCAGCATCCGCAGCAGGGTGGTTTTGCCGGCGCCGTTTTCGCCGCACAGGCCGATGCGATCCTCGGGACGAATCAGCCAATTGATGCCGCTGAAGATCTTCCGGCCGCCAAAATCCTTCTTGATGTCTCTGAGCTGCAACATGGCGCCTGTTATAGCACAACACCAAGGCCCTTAAAACATTGAAATGCTCTGGAAAATCTCGTGAGTTTGGCCTATTCAAACGCAAGTTCTTCTGGTATAGTTCGCTCCGATTCGCAGGCCGATCCACCGGCCTCATCCGACGCCTCTCCCGGGCCCTGCTTGCCCTGGTCGATAGACGTAGACGAATTCCAGAGATTCGCTGGCCTGGCGGACCAAGCCGGCCGCGCCCCGGCGGTTGCCGAGCCCCCCAATGACGGGAGCGGCAGGCACCGACCACCCGCGCGTGCCGCAGCCTGTCCGGGCCACCAGCCGGAGCTCCTCCGGCCAACCCGTTGCGAGTCGCCCTGCGGGGCGCTCAGAAGGAACACCATGATCAAGAAGATGCTGATCAACGCCACGCATCCGGAAGAAAACCGGGTGGCCATCGTCGAGGACGGCATCCTGACCGAACTCGACATCGAAGTCGCCGGCCGGGAACAGACCAAAGGGAACATCTACAAGGCCACCGTGGTGCGGGTCGAACCGGGCCTGCAGGCGGCCTTCATCGACTACGGCGCCGAGCGCCTCGGCTTCCTGCAGATGGGAGAAATCCACCCCAACTTCTTCAAGGCCTACCAGGAAAACTCCGAATCCCGCGGCCGCGCCCGCATCAACGACATCCTGCGCCGGGGGCAGGAACTGCTGGTGCAGATCGTCAAGGAAGAGCGGGGCACCAAGGGTGCCGCCCTCACCACCTACCTCTCCCTGCCCGGTCGCTACATGGTCTTCATGCCCGACAGCGACACCAAGGGGGTCTCCCGCAAGATCGAAGAGGAATCCCAGCGCAAAAAACTCAAGGAGGCCATGGCTTCCCTCAACCTCCCCGGCGACATGGGCTACATCGTGCGCACCGCCGGCATCGGCCAGAGCGCCGAAGAGTTGGAGCGGGACTTCAACTACCTGGTGCGGGTCTACCGCAACATCCAGACCCTCGCCAGGCAGGGCAAGGCGCCGACGCTGATCTACAAGGAATCAAACCTGGTGATCCGCTCCCTGCGGGACTACTTCAGTTCCGACATGGACGAGGTGCTGGTGGATGACCCCAAGGTCTTCCAGGAAGCCAAGGATTTCTTCCAGGAGGTGATGCCCGAGTACGCCCGCCTGGTCAAGCTTCACCAGGAGCGGCGGCCGATCTTTGCCCGCTACCAGATCGAGGAGCAGATCGAGACCATCTCCAAGAGCAAGGTTCCCCTCCCCTCCGGGGGCTCCATCGTCATCGACACCACCGAGGCGCTGGTGGCCATCGACGTCAATTCGGGCAAAATGGCCGGGGAATCGGGGGTGGAGGCGACCGCCTACAAGACCAATCTGGAAGCCGCGGCGGAAGTCGGCCGGCAGCTGCGCCTGCGCGACCTTGGCGGCCTGATCGTCATCGACTTCATCGACATGCGCGACCGCAAGCACGGGCGGGACGTGGAAAAAACCCTCAAGGAGGCCCTCAAGACCGACAAGGCCCGGGTCACCGTCGGCCGCATCAGCCAGTTCGGCCTGCTGGAAATGAGCCGTCAACGCATCAAGGCCACCCTGGCCGAAGGCTCCTACCTGAGCTGCCCCCATTGCGAGGGGACCGGCCGCATCAAGAGCCCCGAGGCCCAGGCGGTCGCCTTCATGCGCAAAGTCCTTGCTGCAGTGGCCAAAGGACAGGTTGGCCGTGTGGAGGGGGAACTGCCCTTGGATGTCGCCACCTATCTGCTCAACAGCAAGCGGGAAGAACTGCTGGAACTGGAGCGCCGCCATAAACTCAGCGTCATCGTGCGGGGCAACCCCGAGTATTTGCCGGGGCAGATGGAACTGGTGGTGAGCAAGCGGGAAAAAGAGGACACCTCCGAACCGGTGCATGCCACGTCCCTCCCCCTGCCCCCTGCGACTCCTCTGAGCCAGCCGCAAATTCCGGAACCGCCAGTCGAGGAGTTGGCCGAAGAGGTCGAGGCAGAGGAAGAGGCCACGCCGGCCGAGGAAGGGAAAAAGAAGCGCCGCCGCCGTCGCAAGAAGAAGAAATCGGGGGACAGCGCAGTTCCCGAAGCGGTCGAGGACGCCGAAACCGATGAAGATGAGCCGACTGCGGAGGCGGCCGAAGCAGAGGCTGGCGAAACCACGCCCGCCGAAGAAGCCGAGCTGACCCCAACGGAAGGGGGTAAAAAGAAACGTCGGCGCCGGCGCAAGAAAAAACCGACCCCTGCCGCGGCCGAAGCACCAGCCACCACGGGACCCCCTGCGACCGAACCACTGCAGGCAACCGTCGCGGCGGCCAGCGAGCCCCCTCCGGTGGCCGCCGAGGCCACCCCGGCTCCTGCTTTAGCGGAACCGGCCCCCGAGGGCGCGAAAAAGCCCAAACGCAAGCGTCCCGCGAAAAAAGCTGCCACACCTGCGCAAGAACCGACGGCAGTGCCAACGGCCGCCGAGGCCTCCCCTCCACAGGTGCCTGCCGAAGGCGGGTCGGCCACAGTTGCCGTAGAGAAACCCGCCCGCAAGCGGCGCAGCTCCACCAAAAAAACCGGAGTTCAAGCCCCAATTGCCCAGGTGCCGCAGGAGGCGTCGACGAAAAACCCGGCCCAGCCTGCCCCTACCCCTCCGGCTGAAAGCGGGGCGCCCAGGGCGGAGGGGGTCACCACCGAAAAGCCCAAACGCTCCCGGCGGGAAAAACCCCCGGCACCGGCCGAACCGGAGCCGGAGTGAAAAATAGCGCGGGCCGCCCCCTTTCCGGTGCGGCCCGCGCTTACTTTTTGCACTCAGGAGCCTTTGAGAAATACGACCAGCGCCCCGTCCCCTCCCAACTGACGCGGGGCCCGCCCCCACTCCACAACCCAGGCCTTTGCATCCAGGCTCAAGTAACGCTCCACCTCCTGTCGCAACACCGGCTCGCCCGGTGAATTCTTCCCCCAACCGGTGATAATCAAGACCACCTTTTTCCGGTGGTGGACTGCGTCCTCCAGGAAAGAACGCACCTTCCCCCGTACCTCGTCCCGGGTCAGGCCATGCAGATCCAGGCGGGCCTCGGGCCGCACCAGGCCCTGCCGCAATTGCTTCATCCTCCTTGGGGAAGCGGCCGGGGTCGTTACCTCCAATTCGTACTCGTCGGCAAAATGGGTAGTCAGAGGTCCGAGAGCAGAGAGAAACTGCTGTTCTTCGGTCAACGTAGCACGGTGAGGTGCGGTCTCTTCTTCCGTTGTTGGCAACGGATCATCCGGTGGGAGGGATTCGGTCTGGGCCACAGGGTTTACCCCGAGACGGCGCATTTCTTCGATAAAGGAAGGTTCAAGTTCAGGTGATTCGGAGGTTTTTCCGGGGCAGGAGGATGGCGCCTGGTGGGCTGCCCCCGAGGCTCCCGCCAATGCCCCACCAGGGTGAGGAGGACCGACCGGGGTGGAGACAGCAAACCCCTTCAAGATCTTGAAGGGGTTCTGGTTGCAGGGATCTGCGGAAGGGCTTTTTTTCCTGGCCATATTCAGCGCCGGACGACCTTGCGGCGGCCCTGCATCAGCTTGGTCTGCTGCTTGATCAGGGTCCCCTGCTTTTCGAGGTGGAACTGGTACCAGACGTCGCCGTAATCGAGCATGCGCATCTTCTTCCCCTCTTTGAGAAGCTCCAGATTGGCCTTGAGTTGGGCGTCATCCTTGGTTTTTTTCAGCCCTTTTTCCATGACCGCGATCGCTTTGTCCTTCTCGCCAACATGGTCGAGGCAGTATGCATAGAGGTTCCACAGCAACGGCTCGTTCTTGGTGGCCTGGGTGGCCTTGTTGAAGGTTTCGATCATTTTGGCAGGCTTGTTGCGCTTCATGTAGCAAATGCCGAGCATTCCCATGGCCACCCATTGCCGGATGAAGGCCTTCTGCAGGTAATCGAATGCCTCGGTAAAATCCCGTTTGAGATAGAGGACGGTGCCGATCTGGGCATTGAGGTTGGCCTTGACGTAGAGCTGCCAGGGAGCGTATTTGAACCCTTCCTGAAGGGTCTTGACGGCTTTCTCGGCCCGCCCCGCCTGCAGGTCCCGTTGGGCTATCTCCATCAGTTCCCCGACCTTCTTCATAACGAAGCGGGTCAGCAGAAAGTAGGTCCCCATGAAGACCACCACGGAAATCAAGGTGGCCAGCCACAGGTCGAGTCCGGCCAGGGCCTGCAGCAACACCGCCACAGCGGTGGATATTACAAATGAAATCAGTAGGTTATACATATAAAACAAGGTCCTTTCCACGGATATTTCGAGGCAAGAGAGTCTAGCAACCTCCCCTGGAAATGTCAAAACATTATCCTGGATGGCCAAAGTGGAAGGGAGGGCTCAGCGGGGCAGATGGAGATGTTCCACCAGACGGTCGATGCCCAGGGTTGGCAGGTCGTCAGGCAGACGGTCCAGCCTCAGGAATTGGGTGTTTCCGGCCTGCAGCAGAGGGGGGGAGAAGTCATCGGAGCGCAGGTTGAACACCTCCCCGCAAGACTGGGGGCAGCCCCTCTCCGAGCGCCCACCGGCGAAGGGACAGTTGCGGCTGGAGGTAACCATGGCGTAGGGGTGATGCAGAGTGGCCGTCAACCCGGGGGGCAAGGATTCCATCCCCTGCAGCAGGTTGTCGAGCTCGATCCGGCCGATACCTTGCTCCCGCAGCAGGGCCTGTGCCTCGCTGGACGCCCAGCGGCAGGACCGGAAATAAGCCTGCTGGGGGGGATTGAGCTGTAGCTCGAGGATCTGCGCTCCCCGCTTCTGGCCCGACAATACCCGGCCCAGCACCAGGCTTTGCCGGGGGGCCAGTTCCCGCACCAGCCCCACTGCGCCCCAATCGGAGGCCACCACTTCATCCCCAGGGGCCAGCAGTGGCAGGACCTGCTCCAGGCGAGCACGAAAGGAAGGCAAAAACGGTTCCCAAAGGACGGGAGTCAGCAAGCTCAAACTGACCCCGGCGGAGCGGCAGAATCCGACTGCGGCCTGCAACTCGGCCGCGACAGGAAAGCGCCAGGCACAGAATTCCGCGCCGTAATAAAGGCGTCCGTAACCGGCAGGAAACTGGTCGGGCAAGCTGTGCAGACAGAGCGCCCGTTCCATATCAGCCCGGGGAATCCCCATGCAGCAACAGGGTCAGGCGGTCGCCGGGCTGCAGCACGTGTCCGCGGGAGAGATTGTTCCAATCGAGAATCTGGTCGGCGGCCACGGAGAATTTCCTACTGATGCCCCACAGGGTATCCCCTTCCCGCACCTGGTAAATCACCTTGCGGCCGGCCGTGGCCTTAGCCCCCTTGGCGGGCTTGTCCTGCTTCGCCACCTTTCTGGTGGCCTCCGGCACCGCGACCCGCAGTTGCTGTCCGGGTTTCAGGATCGCCTTCTTCCCCAGCTTGTTCCAGGTGCGCAGCTCGGCCTCGCTGACCTCGAACTTGCGCCCGATCTCCCACAGGGAATCCCCGCTTCGCACCTTGTAGGTATGCATTTTTGCACTGGATTTGCGGACTGGCGGATGAAGTTCGGGAGGCAGTTTACCGGCGTTGGCCTGCAGCGGCAGAATCAGCTCGGTGCCAACCGAAAGGGATCGGGGGTTCTTGATCTGGTTAAGGGAAACGATGTCCTCGACCCGGGTATTGTAGCGCCGGGCCAGGGCCAGCAGGGTTTCCCCCTTTTTCAGTTGATGACGGGCATAGCTGGCCCGTTGCTCCTTGGGCAACTGCGCGTATCTGGTTGCGAAATCGGCCCGGGTTCCCACCGGCAGGCGGATTTCGTAGGCTTCGACCTCAGGCGGGGTGCACCAGCGTTTGAGTTCCGGATTGAGTTCCTTCACCGCGTCCTGGCTGATGCCAGCCAGTTCGGCGATCACTTGGATGTCGGTCGTGCTGGGCAGCGCCAGAGTGTCGAAGGCCATGGGGGCGCGGTAGTTGATCTCGGTGAAACCATGCCCCGCCGGGTCCTTGGCCATCTTGATGGCGGCCAGCAGTTTCGGTACGTAGTTCTTGGTTTCCGTGGCCAGGTAGTCGCCGTGACTGATTTCCCAGAAATCCCGGGTGCCGTACTGCTTGACCGCCCGCTGCATCTTGCCGGCGCCGGCATTGTAGGCCGCCACCGCCAGATACCAGTCCCCCTCGAACATCTCGTGCAGGTCCCGCAGGTGCCGGGCGGCGGCGCGGGTCGCCTTGACCGGATCGCGGCGCTCATCCCGCCACCAGTCGTTGCTCAGGCCATAGATTTCGCCGGTACTCTCGATGAACTGCCAAGGCCCGGAGGCGTGAGCCCGACTGTAGGCCTTGTTGTTGAACCCCGATTCGATCATCGCCAGGTAGACCAGGTCGAGGGGCAGCCCCTCTTCGGCGAAGATCTCCTGCATCATATCCACATAATGACCGGAGCGCTCCAGCCAGCGGGTAAAGACCTTATGTCCGGGGCCGGTGAAATAGTCGATGTAATACTGAACCTTTTCGTTCTCCACCAGCGGAAAATCCGAGGCGATCCCTTCGGCGGCGTGGGTCAGACCCTCGTTTTCCGGGGGTTGCTGGCCGTCGCCGTCGAGGACCAGGGAATCCTCCAGGGCGTCCGGATCCACGGCCTCATCCTCCGCCGCATCTTCCAGGTCCGCCGGCGCCACCACTGTGGCGCGATTGGGGGTCAGGGGGGAAGCCGGCACCGGCGGCAGACGATACCCCTGGACCCGTTCCTGGCTGGCCAGTCGGGCGGCGCGCTCGGCGAAAGCAAGGGCCGGCTTGGGTGCGGGCTGGGCGGTCGGAGCCATGGGCACCTTACCCAGGGGGGCCCGCCCGGCCAGATCCGGCGACTTGGCGAGACAGCCGCCTAACAAAGGAATCAGGGCCAAGGCCCAGAGTCGCTGCATTGCAGTCCTCCTGAAATCAATTAGGGCAGGGTACCCAAAAGCGTCCCCGAGGTCAAGTCAGGGGTTCCTCCTCGCTCCAGAACCGGGCCTGCAGCGCGTCCATCAGCGGAATGAAGCTCCCCCGGTCAAGGGCGCTCACGCCGATGGCCTGGAATCGCCGGCACAAAGGGGTAACTTCCTCAGCGGGCACCTGGTCGATTTTGTTGAACACCAGCAAACGGGGGATGCGGTCCAATTCCAGTTCGGTCAGGATTTTCTCCACCGCCTGGATCTGGTCCTCGAAGCGGGGGTTGGAAAGGTCGACCACATGCAGCAGCAGGTCGGCATCCTCCAACTCTTCCAAAGTCGCCTTGAACGCCCCAAGCAGGCTTTTCGGCAGATGCCGGATAAAGCCGACGGTGTCGGTGATAATGACCTCCCGCTCCTGCGGGAACCGAAGTCGCCGAGTGGAGGTGTCGAGAGTGGCGAAGAGCAGGTTTTCGGTGAATACCTCGCTTTGCGTCAGGGCGTTGAGCAGGGTCGATTTGCCGGCGTTGGTATAGCCGACAATAGAGACGATGGGCACCCCCGCCCGAACCCGTTTCTGCCGGCGCTGCAGACGGCCGCGGGCCAGATTGTCGAGCTGCTTCTCCAGCCGCGAGATGCGCTCGCGGATGCGTCGCCGATCGATCTCCAGCTTGGTCTCACCAGGGCCACGGCCGCCGATCCCCCCCATCAACCGGGACATGGCCGTCCCCTTCCCCATCAGCCGCGGCATGATGTATTTGAGCTGAGCCAGTTCCACCTGCGCCTTGCCATCGAGGGTGTGGGCGCGACGGGCGAAGATGTCGAGAATCAGTTGGGAGCGGTCAAGGACCTTGATTTCGGTGATGGCGGAAATGGAGCGCACCTGGGCGGGAGAGAGATCCTGGTCGAACACCAGCACCCCTGCCCCCATCTGCAGGGCGCGGATGATGACCTCCTTGATCTTCCCCTCCCCCATCAAAAAGCGGGGATTGATCTGCCGCGGCCGCTGCACGACCCGGTCAAGGACCACCACGTCGGCGGTGCGAGCCAGTTCGGCCAGTTCGTCGAGACTGTCTTCCAGTTCCTGACGGGACTGCTGACTGACCGAAATCAGGATCGCCTTCTCCCGGGGGTCGGAGAGATCGATGGTCTCGGCCATGCGGCTTTCGAGCTCGGCATCGAGGGCCCGCAGAAAGGCCTGCATATCCAGATCAAGAGCATAAATGGAAGGCGCGCTCAGCACCTCGACACTGCGGCCGTCGGGGCCGGCGGGAAGCAGGTGGGCGTAATGGACCCGGCCGGGCAGGCCATCCTCCCCCACGCTCAGGGCCGCCATCATGTCGAGGCGCAGCAGCGCCAGGTCGTTGAGGTCGTCCTGGGAGAGAGACTCCCCCTTGAGGTGGGTGTGGATGCAGCGCAGCCCCCGCAGGCCGCTGCGCCCCAGACCATGGTCGCTCAGGTCAGGGATGACGATTTCGCGGTCGTCGCCGACAATGACATGCAGCACTGCCCCCTGACGGTCGAGGATAATGCCAAGCTGGCGCCCCAGCTCCCGCGAACGTTCGGTCAGATAGCGGGCGAGTTCGCCGCTGATCAGTTCGGTGCCGGGAATGCGCCGCCGGTAGATGCGCTCGAGGGCCTGCAGTTGACTGGCCTTGAGCCCGGCGAGGTTACCGTGGATCACCCCCTGCCTCCAGGACGAAAAAAGGGCCCGAGCCGGGCCCTTGGGGTTCAGGCGATGGTTTCCGGAGGGGCTCAGGCCCCCTGGATGTTATAGCCGGAGTCGACGAAATGCACCTCGCCGGTGACACCGCTGGCCAGGTCGGAGAGCAGGTAAAGGGTGGATTTCCCCACCTCTTCCTGGGTGGTACAGCGACGCAGGGGGGCGCGCTCATCCATCAGTTTGAGTTTCTCGCGGAAATTGGCAATCCCGGAGGCGGCCAAGGTCTTGATCGGGCCGGCGGAGAGGGCATTGACACGAATCCCCTGCTCTCCCAACTCCGCGGCCAGATAGCGCACCGAGGCCTCGAGAGCGGCCTTGGCCACCCCCATGACGTTGTAGTTGGGGATCACCCGGGAAGCCCCCAGGTAGGTCATGGTAACGATGCTGCCGCCGTTTTTCATCAGCGGTACGGCACAGCGGGTGATGGCCACCAGCGAGTAGGCGCTGATGTCCATGGCCAGGGCGAAGCCGTCCCGGCTGGTCTGGCTGAACCCGTGCTTGAGGTCCTCCCGGTTGGCAAAGGCGACGGCATGGACCACGAAGTCGATGCTTCCCCATGCGGATTCGAGAGTCTTGAACACCGCTTCGATCTCGCCGTCGCTGGCGACATCGCACGGCAGAATCTGGGTGGCCCCGAGGCTTTCGGCCAGCGGCCGAACCCGCTTCTCGAGGGCTTCGTTCAGATAGGTAAAGGCCAGGGTGGCCCCTTCGGCATGCAGCACCTGGGCAACCCCCCAGGCGATGCTCAGGTCGTTGGCGACACCGAAGATCACCCCCCGTTTTCCGTTCATCAAGCCCATAACGGCTTCCTCCTTGGTTACTCGGATTGAAGTGGTCATTTTTAGCAGACAAGCCCGTGAAATGCAAGCGTATTGACCATTCCCGCCGGGACGGGGCAAGCCGCCGGAAGGATTGACATTCCACGCCAGACAGGTAGAATCGCGTCGCTTCTCTCCCTGGCGGCAAGGACCAGCCCATGAATTCTCTGGATCTCTACTCCCTGTTTGGCATCGCCCTGGCCCTGGCCATGGATGCCTTCGCCGTGGCCCTGGCCGCCGGCCTGAGCCTGAGTCAATTGACCGGCCGCCACCTGTTTCGTCTCGGCTGGCATTTCGGCCTGTTCCAGGCCATGATGCCGGTGCTCGGCTGGCTGGCAGGCCTCACCGTCCAGCAATGGATCGCCGCCTATGACCATTGGGTTGCCTTTGCCCTGTTGAGTCTGGTCGGTGGGAAAATGATTCACGAAGCCCTCGGCGATGAGGACAAAGAATCCTCCGGCGGAGACCCTACCCGGGGATGGAAGATGGTCATGCTGTCGGTGGCCACCAGCCTCGACGCCCTGGCTGTCGGATTGAGCCTGGCGATGCTCGACGTAGACATCTGGATGCCCGCCCTGGTCATTGGCCTGGTCGCCGGCAGCCTGACCGTGGCCGGGATGCTGCTGGGCCGCCGCATCAGCGGTTCCTGGGGCCCGCGGGTGGAGGTTTTCGGCGGTCTGGTGTTGATTCTCATCGGCCTGAA